>DASQPH010000064.1:0-65669 GCA_035644055.1 Chthoniobacterales bacterium | reverse complement strand
GGCGAGATAAGAATAGGGACGAGCACTGAGGCCGCCATGATTCCAGCGATGATGTGGAGTGCTGCTCCATACGAACCGTCTGCCTGTCGCATACGCGCGATAAGCAGTGGCCCGAATGCGCTGGCAGATCCCCACGCCGTTAGCATTAAGCCGTAGATGGGCCCGACGTTCCTGGAGCCAAAGTAATCCGCAGCAAATGCCGGCATCGTTCCGAACCCGCCGCCATAACACATGAGCACGAGGAACGCGATGATCGTCATAAGCGGGATACCGTGGCTGTTTGGCAGGAGCCAGAAAAGAATTGCCTGCACAACGAACATGGCCATGAACGTTGCCCGTCTTGTAATTGAGTCAGATACCCAGGCCCAAAAAACTCGCCCGGCTGCATTACCGATGCTAGCTATCCCGACCATCCCCGCTGCGGCGACGGCCGTCGCAGCGGTCAATTCTTGAAAAATGGGCGCCTCCTGCGAAATGATCGAGATGCCGGCGCAGGTATTGAGAAACAGCAGCAGCCAAAGGGCGTACCACTGCCAGGTCTTGAGCGCTTCGGTTAGGCTGTAGTCGTGTCCGGCTTGCTGGGAAGCCTGCGATCTCTTTGGAGCCCACCCCTCCGGTTTCCATCCGTCCGGCGGATTATGCATGAAGAGTCCGGCAAGAACGGTCACCAGGAGGTAGGCGATGCCGAGATACGCAAAAGTGTTTAGGACCCCAACGCTTTGAATGAGCCGCGTGGCCAATGGCGCCGTGATAAGAGCGCCGGCCCCGAAGCCACCGACGGCCACACCGGTAATAAGTCCCCTGCGATCTGGAAACCATTTCACCAGGACCGCTACGGGAACAATGTAAGCGAACCCCAGACCAATCCCTCCAATCAAGCCATAGGTAAGGTAGAGCCAGGAGAGCCTGTTGGAGAAGCTGGCGAGAAATACTCCAAGCCCGTAAAGCGCTCCTCCTGTCAGCGCGACTATGCGCGGCCCCTTGCGATTCTGCCAAAGACCGCCAAAAAAAGCGGCGATGCCGAGAACAAAGATACTGATCGTAAATGTCAGCGTTACTTCGGAAATGCTCCAGCCGAATCGGTTCGCGAGCGGGACGCGGAAAACGCTCCACGCATAGACGCCGCCCAGGGCTATCTGCATCAGGACTCCGGCAAGGGCGATGTACCATCGATTCCGTGTTTTCATCATTCTTCCTATGACAGCGGCGTTACCACAGCCCCATTCCTGGGAATAGCATCGACTGTCGCCCTATCGACGCGCAGGTGTGCCTGGACTAGTTCCGGTGGAGTATGAGCCAGCCACTCTGAGAGCGAGAGATCCTGATAGTGTTCGCTCTTAAACATCTCGATGAACACCAAATCTGCATCGCCCGTGTTCTCGATGTAATGCAGCAATGTTTTCTTTACGTATCCGACATCTCCCTCCTGAAAATCCATCGTCCGGGCTTTGTTCCCAGTCGCCACCACTGTCATCCGCCCCTTGCCAGCGATGTAGTATTGCCACTCGTCAGCGTTCGGGTGCCAATGCAATTCCCGCATCCCGCCCGGATGAACGGTGACCATCGCCATCGCCGTGGTGGAGGCTTTGAAGTTGTTCGAATCAACGATGCGCACGTCGCCCCCTTTTGTCTGCTTCGTCGGCGGCATCTCCATCGTGCGAAAAACAAAATCCTGCGGTGATCTCCCCAGTGTTCCAGCCGCGTTTTTCTGATCGGCCTCCACTCCTCCTGGGACATCCGTCTGGAAAATGAACAGCTCCTGCTTGGGCACATTTGCGAACGCCTGTTCGCTAACGCCAAAATTCTTTGATAGGACGCCGGGGGGGAGATGCGCCATCGCATCGCTCAACAGCACCGTTTCCGATTCGGAAAATTCACCGTCGTCGAACACGAGCATGAATTCGCAACCGTCGGGATTAAGACCCTGAATCGAATGCGGGATCCCGCTGGGGAAAAACCAAAGATCGTTTTTCTTTATATCGGCGACGAAGCTTTTCCCGTCCGCGTCGATTGCGGTGATCCGCGCTGTCCCGTAAAGCATGAGAGCCCATTCCGCGGACGTGTGCCAATGCAACTCTCGGACGCCTCCGGCGGTGAGTCTCATGTTTACACCCGCCAGGGTCTTGGACACGGGAAGTTCCCGCACTGTCACCTCCCGCGACCACCCGCCCTCATAAGCCCGCTTGTTCGCGAAAGAAAATGGATACTTGAAGTTTTCGACCAGGCTCTTGGAGTCGGTAGCCGGTGGCCAGGTCGAGTCCGGGTTCTGGGCGTCAAGCGGCGGATTGGCTGGACCAGGATCCGTCCGGCTTCTCTCCGCCGCCAGCGCTGGCACCACCACTCCCATCGCAGCCAGCGCGGCAGTTCCGACACCTAGAAATCGGCGCCGGGAAAGATCGTGGTTACCAAGAGAAGAAAAATTCTCAGTCGTTTGTCTGGTTAGGATTGGTGAGTTCATGGCGAGTGGCTTGGTGATTGATACTAATCGTAGCATTGCCATCACCGGAACGGTCCTGCGCGTTGGCAGGATTTTCTTATCCTGCTGAAGAATGGATCGCGGTTCCCTCTTTAGAGATAAAGCGCGGCGGTTCCGACATCATCACCTTTCAAAATTGAAGGTGAAGTAAACGGCCGCCATTATGAGCAGGAACGAGACGACGTTATTCCAAGGCGGTGATCAAGCCCCTCATTTCGCCTCAACCAGCCGCTTAAAATTGTGGAGATACTTGTCGACGCGATGAGAGACGGCGCCTCCGAAGCTCGAGGTTAGCTTCAGCGTCACGCAAGTGCTTTCGTCGAAAAGTGACGCGAAAGAAACGACTCCAGCGGCGAAATGATCGGGAGCCTGGTGATCGGCGATAGTTCGCCAGGCCAGTCTTCGCTCCGGAACGCGCAGCATCACCTCGAGCGTCGCCTCATATTGTTTTCCGTTGAAGCCGAGCAGCGCGATAAAATGGTTCGCGTCCAATTTTCGGACGCGTTTGATCGCGGTAATGAATTTCGGATAATCCTCAAACGCCAGCCAACGTTGGTAGACTGTAGCAATCGGGGCTTTGGCCACGATTGATCCCTTCGCGGCGTCGATCGTCCGCGGGTAGTCCTTGTTTGGCATTGGCTCGTTATGCGCCGGACCGCGCGTATTCCTGTTTCGAAAGCGTGCGGCTCCAGCCGTCGGTGGAATTAAAGATCGATAGGTTAAGGACGAGCATGGGGTCGTGCCTGCGTCCGCGTCGTCGAAAAATCCTGGGTAGCGTGCTTCTGAGATTGTTTTCACGTCGTTTGGTTTTCATTGTTTACGGAAATTCTAGACCCGGTTCCGTTCCTCACCACGAAGCGCTTGCGGGGTTTTTCGGTACCTCTTTCGAGGGAGGACGTAAGTCTGGCGGAGAGAGCGGTCGCCTGTTAGAGTGCTCAGTCGGTTCAAGTCAGACGCGGCCTAACAACGACAGCTTGTCATGAAATCCAGCTCGAGAGCGATGGGTCAACGGTTCATCGGCTCGGAGCCATCTGGAAATCTTTATAGAAAGAAAAACCCCTATGAATCCGACTAAAGACAACACCAAGTCCCGCGCAGAGGACAACCAACCGATGCGATTTGCCAATGCGACGCTCGGCCAACATCGCCATGTCTGCGCGTTTTTTCACAGCGTGGAGGAGGAGTATCGGGTGCTACTTCCGTTCGTGAAGGAGGGGCTCGCGCGCGGCGAAAAGGCGTTTCACATTGTCGATCCAAAACTGCGCGACGAGCACCTGGAGCGACTTTCCTCAGGCGGTGTCGACGTCCCTTCGGTCGAGAAGAATGGACAGTTCGAGCTGCACCATTGGCACGAAGTTTATTTACGCGACGGTCATTTCGATCGAGACCGAATGCTCGCTTGCATGCAGGACGTACTGGAGCAGAGCCAGCGCGACGGCTTCCCGCTTGCCCGCGTCATGGGCCACGCTGAATGGGCTTCAGGCGACTGGCCCGGAGTAGACGATTTCCTCGAATACGAGTGCCGCCTGAACGAAATCATCCCGCAATATAAGGATGCCGTAATCTGTCTTTATAATCTGACGAAGTGTGGCGGCAATCTTATCATCGACGTCATGCGAACTCACCCGATGATTCTCATCGGCGGCCTCGTCCAGGAGAACCCGTTCTTTGTCCCGCCGGATGAATTTTTGCGGGAATTGCGCGAACGCCGCTCGCCGCGAACTAAAGTAACAGCCTGAAGTTACCTGGCGATGGAAGTGAAAGCGGCACAGCCGGTGGATGAGATTAAGCGCCTCAAAGACTGTAGCAGCAATCTGATTAGAGTTCAGGAGACCTGAGGCGGTTATGGCCGGTCAGAATAGATACGAGAAAATCGCGGAGTCGGATCCAGCCGAGCGGAGCGCATCACAAGAGATTCCTGGTTACCTCCTTTCGGTCTTAGCGGTCGCGGCCGCAACGGGCGTGACCCTTTTGCTCGGCGATTATACGTTCCGCACACCGTTCTTCTTTGTCGCCATTCTGGTTAGTACATGGTTCGGCGGCAGAGGGCCGGGTCTGTTCGCGGTCTTGCTCTCAACTTTGTCGATTAATTTCTTCATCTTTGAACCGAGATTCTCCTTTTTATTCGGTTTTCGCGATGTTCTCCACCTTGCCGTATTTCTTTTTTGCGCCTTGGTCATTAGCTCATGGAGTACCGCGCGGAGACGCGCCGAGCATGCCTTGGAGCGGGCGCGGGACGAATTGGAGAAGAAGGTTCAAGAGCGGACTGCGGAGCTCAGTTCGAGCAACGAACAATTACGGCTGCAGATTAACGAGCGGAAAGAAGCTGAAGAGGAGCTCCGACGCAGCGAAGCATTCTTAACTCAGGGCCAGAGAATCAGCCACACCGGCAGCTGGAGCTGGCATGTTCCCACAGGAAAGGTTGCCTGGTCAGAGGAGCATTTCCGGATCTTTGGTTTCGATCCCGAGAAGACCGAGCCGACGCTTCAGTTATTCCTGGAAACGGTTCATCCGGAAGATCGATCCTTTATTGAGCGAAGTCTCGATGAAGCAGTTCGCGAGAAACGAGATTTTGACATCGAATTTCGGATCGCGCTTGCCGACGGATCGATTAAGCAGGTTCAGGGTGTGGGCCGGCCCGTGGTTGGGGAGTCCGGCGAGGTCGATCGTTACATCGGGACCACCGTAGACATTAGCGAGCGCAAGCGAGGGGAGGCGCTGTTCGCCGGTGAAAAGCGCCTTCTCGAAATGATCGCTACCGGCGTTGCCCTCGAGGAAATCCTAAATCGCCTGTGCGTCATCATCGAAGAATACCGTAGCGGCACGCTTGCTTCTGTTTTGCTGCTTCGTCCCGATGGTCTTCATCTGGATTCGGTGGCGGGACCGAGTCTTCCGAAAGGATGGAGACAGGAGATGGAGAAATTGCCAATCGGACCGTGTGCGGGCTCTTGTGGAACGGCGGCGTATCGCGGATCAGCGGTCATAGTCTCCGACATTGCGACCGATCCGCTGTGGGAAATTCCGGAGCATCGTGCGGCCGCATTAAGTCATGGACTGCGGGCTTCCTGGTCGAATCCAATACTCTCTTCGCGAGGAAAGGTCCTGGGAACGTTTTGCATTTATGGTCGCGAACCGCGAAGTCCGAGCCCACACGATCTCGGGATTATCGAGAAGGCTACCTATCTGGCGCGAGTTGCAATTGAACGCGATCTGGCGGAGGCAGCGCTCCGCACCAGCGAGGAAAAGTATCGGGATTTGATTGACGCTTCGCCCGACGCAATTTGCGTGATCGATGCCGATGGCAAATGTGTTTTGATCAACCCAGCCGCCGTCAAACTGGCCGGCCGTTCGGAAGAGGAACTGATCGGCAGTTCCATTGCCGACACTTATATTGCGGAAGAACGCAACCTGCTGGCGAACCGGCTTGAAAGATTAAAGGCGGAAGGATCTTTCCGCTTCGAACGAAAGTTCGTCCGGAAAAATGGTGAAGTCATTCCAGTGGAAGTTTCTTTGTCAATGCTGCGCGGCCGACATTACCAGGCGATCATCCGAGACATCAGCCACCGTAAGCGACGCGAAGCGCTCCTGGCCGGCGAGAACCGGGTCCTAGAGCTGGTGGCCAGAGGCGATTCGCTTTCCGACATCCTCGATAACTTATGTCTTCTCGTGGAAGAGCAATCCTCCGGTGTCCTTGCCTCCATCCTATTAATGGATCCTAACGGCAAGCAGCTCCGGCACGGCGGAGCACCGCATCTTCCCAAGACTTACACGGAAGCGATCGACGGAGCTTTTATCGGGTCGGCGGTCGGCTCTTGTGGAACGGCCGCTCATCGCGCCGAACAAGTGATCGTGTCCGATATCGCGGTCGATCCATTGTGGGCTGATTTTCGCGATCTGGCCTTGACGCATTCGCTTCGCGCTTGTTGGTCCACACCGATTTTTTCTTCCGAAGGAAAAGTGATCGGGACATTTGCCATGTACTATCGTGAGCCCCGCACACCCAGTCCGCTAGAGCAGGACACGATCAAACACATTACTCATCTCGCCGGCGTCGCGATCCAGCGAAAACTGGCGGAAACGGCCCGCCGCGAGAGCGAAGCGTATTTGGCGGAAGCCCAGCGGCTGAGCCACACCGGGAGTTGGGCTTGGACTCCAGCTACGGGCGAAATCAGGTACTGGTCGGACGAAACATATCGCTTGCTTGGTTTCGATCCGGAGGCCGGGCCGCCGCGATTCGAGAAATTCTTTGGGCGCCTGCACCCTGAGGACCAGGACAGAGTCAGAGAACTGTTCGGAATAGCGATTGCCGAGAAAGCGGATTTCGAAACAGACTACCGAGTGGTTCATCCGGGCGGTGCCGTTAGGCATATCCACGCGGTCGGTCATCCGATTTGTGATGAGGCTGGTCATGTTGTGGAGTTCGTTGGGACGGTCATCGATGTAACGGAAAGCAAGCACGCCGAAGAAGCGCTGCGAGCTTCCGAGCAAGTGGCGCGCGGACAAGTGGAGGCGCTGGCGCAGAGTTTGGATGTCCTGACGACCGCGCCGGATCCGGAAAAGTTCATTGGCCAGATGTTGAATACGATTGGCCGCCTCTTGAACGCGCAAAGCGTGAGCTTGTGGTTACTCGACAGCTCGGATGGCTCACTCATTTTGCGCTCAATGTCAGACGGCGGAAAATTGGGCGTGCTCGATCCGGAGCACCCCTTCGTCAAGGATCCATTGTCGTGGAAACAGAACGCGGTAATCGAGGAATTGCTTTTCACAGCGGGTCCGGTCGTTTCCGACGACGTGGCGACTGATCCGCGTATTAGAGGCGAGTGGGCTGAGCATTTGAAGCGCAGGGGCACGAAAAGATTTCTGGCCGTTCCGATTTTGATCGGCGGGCATGTGAGAGGCTTTGTCGGTATTCGCCATGCCGATCGTGCCTCTTATCGGCCTGAGGAAATAGAATTGACCCAGGCGCTTGCCCATCAAGTCATGCTGGCGCTTCGACTCAACGAGTTTGCCGAGCAAGGTCAGCGGGCGGCGATTTTCGAAGAACGCAATCGGATGGCGCGCGACATTCACGACACGCTCGCACAAGGTTTTACCGGTGTAATTGTGCAACTGGAGGCAGCCGAGGATGCAATTTCCCTGGGTTCTCGTAAGGAGGCGGACGATCATTTGCACCGCGCCGGCGAACTCGCCCGCCGGAGTCTGACCGAAGCGCGCCGCTCCGTCCATGCCTTGCGTCCCCAAGCCTTGCAAGAATACAATTTTTGGGAGGCTCTCAAAGGTACTATCAAGAACACGACCGTCGGCACAGCGCTCCACGCAAGCTTTGAAGCGCAAGGCAACCTACCGGAGCTTCCTCAATCCTGGCAGGTAAATCTTCTGCATATCGGACAGGAAGCGTTGACTAATGCGCTCAAGTACGCGCACGCTCGCAACTTCAAGACCCGACTCACCTACAAGGCAAAAGAACTTCGCCTCGAACTGCGCGACGACGGCGATGGATTCAAAGTGAAAGATCGGCATGACGGTGTCGGTCTCAGTGGAATGCGCGAGCGAGTAGAACAAATGGGCGGCGAATTGGAAATCACCAGCGCACGGGGTAAGGGCACCAAGATCACCGTGGTATTGCCTGGCAACGGAGAATCGATCTCATGAAATCCAAAAAGGAAACAGCGGCGAGTTCCAGGAAATCGGCAAAGAAACCAAGCTCTGCTGCGACAAAAGTGGCGAAGGGTCGAGATACAAAAAAGTCCCGGATCACTGTGGTCATCGCGGATGATCACAGCGTTGTCCGTGAAGGCTTGGTTTCACTGATCACCCGAAAAGCAGATATGACCGTCGTCGGCGAGGCAAGCAACGGACGCGAAGCCGTCGATCTCTGGAAGAAACATCATCCGGACATTACGCTGCTCGATCTGCGCATGCCCGAACTGGACGGCGTCGGCGCGCTCAAAGAGATTCGTGGCAACGACGACAAAGCGCGGATCATTGTGCTAACGACGTTCGATGGCGACGAAGATATCTTCCGCGCGATCCAGGCCGGCGCGAAAGGTTACCTGCTCAAGGATGTGCCTCGGGACGCTTTGATGGATTGCATTCGTCGCGTGCACGCCGGCGAAACTTGCGTCCCCGTGCACCTCGCCATGAAACTCGCGGAGCGCGTCAGCGGCGAGACTTTAAGCGAACGCGAGATCGATGTACTCAAGCTGATGGCGCTCGGAAAAAGCAATAAAGAGATCGGCTCGGCGCTCTTTATTAGCGAAGGCACGGTGAAGTCACACGTGAAAAGTATTTTTGCCAAGCTCAACGTCATCAGCCGCACCGAAGCAGTCGCCAACGCTACGCGGCGCGGCTTGATTCAGCTTTAACCAAAGCCACACCTCGAAGTCGCGAACGGGTTTACTCGACTTCCTCCGAACGGCACGTTTAATCCGGGGCGTTTGCGAAACGCTTCAACGCGCCGCCAACCTAGCTGTCAAAGGTTTACATCTCGACCTAGTCGTTCGCTTCCATCTTTTCAGCCTCAATCGTTTTGACTCCAATCTCTTCATTTAGAGGCGAAGCGCAGCCCTCGACCCCGACGAGTTTCCTTAGCGAGCTGAAGCGGCGTAATGTTCACAAGGTTGCTGCTGCTTACGCGGTGGGCGGATGGGCCCTCGCTCAAGGAATCGCCCAGGTCTTTCCGGTATTTGGCGTTCCGAATTGGGTTATTCGACTTCTTGTCCTGCTGATCATCCTCGGTTTTCCTGGTGCTACAGTTTTCGCATGGCTTTTCGAGCTAACCCCGAAAGGAATCAAACCAACCGCAGCGGCCGATGCCGCCAATGAGCATTCACGCGGCAAGACCTGGATCTATGTGATCATCATCGGCGCGGTCCTCTTGACCGGTTTGTTTTTCCTCGGGCGCTACACAGCTCGTGGACTGCTCGTAAAGGTCCCGGCGTCGGGGGAGGCCGTCCATTTTGACAGGGAAGATAACCACGGCAGCTCGACGTCCCTGTCGGCTCAGTCGATCGCGGTCTTGCCGTTTGAAAATCGCAGCAGCGATAAGGAGAACACGTTCTTCGCCGAAGGCATCCAGGACGAGATCCTTGCGCGCCTGACGAAAATCGGCGCGCTCAAAGTCATTTCGCGCACCTCCACCGCGCATCTTGCCCATGCTCCGAAAGATCTTCCGGGGATCGCCCGCCAGTTAGGCGTGGCCAACATCCTCGAGGGTAGCGTGCAAAAAAAGGGCGACATCGTCCACGTCAATGTCCAACTCATTCGCGCCGCCACTGACGAACACATTTGGGCGGAAAGCTACGATCGCAAGCTTGACGATATCTTTGCCGTTGAAAACGAAGTCGCGCAAAATATCGCTTCCGCGCTCAACGCCAGGCTCACCGGAAGCGAAGAGGCGGTTCTGGCCCAAAGACCGACAAACAATGCGTGGGCTTATGCGGCCTATTTAAGGGGAAGTACGCAGCTATGGCGTGCTAATGAACAATCATTGTTTGAAGCGGCCCAGTCTTACCAAGAGGCCGTGCGTGGTGATCCGCAGTTTGCGCTCGCCTGGGGTGCCCTCGCCAAAGTGCACTCGATTCTTTACTACGTGAACGACAGCACGCCTGCTCGCGCAGCCATGGCGGAACAGGCGATCGCGGAAGCCGATCGGCTGCAAGCGCATGCCCCCGAAACGCAATTGGCTCGAGGTTATTTCGATCAGTTCGTTTTGCATGACTACAGGGCCGCGGCCGATCTCATGGAGCAGGCCCATCGCACCTGGCCCGGCAACTTTGAGATTCTTCAGCTTATGGCCTTTGCCGCGGCGCGCCTGGGCGAATGGCAGAAGAGTGCGGAGGCTTGGGACCAAGCTATCGCGTTGAATCCTCGCGATATGCTGACGCGATTCTGGGCGGCGCAGATTCCGATGAACTTGCGCGACTTCGGCAAAGCAGATCGCATGATCGACGAAGGACTCGAAATTGAGCCTAACAACCAACGATTGCTCGCGGCTAAGGTTGAAATTCTGCAGGCGCTCGGCCAGCTCGACCAGGCTCAATCCATCGTGAGCAAGTTGAATCCGCAACCAGGGGATTTCGAGGTAACTGCTGCCATGTGGTACCAAGCTAAATTGCGGCGCGATTCAAAGTCAGCTCTCGAATTGTTTCGGCGGTTATCACAACCGACCGAGCGCGGTTACGAGTGGCTGGTCAACCGATTTTACTATGGCGAGCTGCAAAATCTTGCTGGGGATCAAATTGGCGCACGCGCCAGTTTCAGAAAGGTTCGTGACGAGGTGAACGCCGGATTGCAGAAACAGCCGGACAACGGACGGCTCGCGCTTTGTGCCATCGATGCGGCGATTGCTTTGCGCGAGCGCGAGGCAGCGTTGCGCCTGATCGAACAACGCTCGGGTGCCATCCGCGGTGATCGACGCCATCTACTCGACAGTGAAGAACTGCGTGCGCGGATGCTGGCTAAGTCCGGGGTTAAAGGCGCGGGCGATGAAGCGATCCCGCTCCTCAAGCATTTATTGCAAGTTCCCTACAATTCACCGCGGGTTCATGTCCCGCTCACCCCAGCGCTTCTTCGGCTCGACCCCGACTTTGATCCCTTCCGCAGTGATCCGCGCTTTCAGAAACTTTGTCGACAATAATTTCGCCCCGGGACATTCAGCTCGCAAAATTCAACCTCTTTCGTTGAGGATCCGCTTCTTGTACGGCTGCTGTGCTAAGCGCCCCACTCATACTACCTCGAACGAGGGAACGAGAGTCGCCTCTGGAGCGGTACTGAAACATCTCCCGCCTGCGCAATGGCGAGGATCGGCCCAAGTGGCATACCTTCCCTGCATGAAAAATAAACTGCTCAAGGAAACAACAGTCATTTTCGCTGTTGCTTCATTGGCCGCCCTCCTGGGTGCGTGCGCGGCTACCACATCACCTAACGCAAGACCACCGTTAACAGCATCTCGGGATAGCTCAGGCCCGGTGAGGAACCCCGACATCATCGATGGTGGCACCAGGATACCGGTCGAGACTTATCACGATTGGCCGCCTTTCGGAGATCAAACCCCACGGTAGGCCTCCCACATATGAGAAAGACATTCCCTAACTTCGTTCTCGGGACGATCTGGGGATGGGCGACGAGCATCGGACTTATTGCCGTTGCCGCAAACGGACAGGATCGGTCGTTACCTGAGCTACCACAAACGACCACGCCAGTAAGACTGGTGGCAGCATCGGATCCAGCTTCCGGGAAATCCGAGTTTCGGTATCGAGGCAATAACACCCCGCCCGTGATCCGGGTTCAGCCGGGTAGCACTCTGAAGGTGGACTATAAGAATGAGCTCGCCGCCCAATCGAGAGAGGATTGCTTTGGTCATCCGTGCATGAACATGACAAATCTTCACTTCCACGGGCTGCACGCCTCGCCCAATGCGCCGCAGGACGACGTCCTGGACATGATGGCTAAATCCGGTGAGACCCTGCATTACTCGGTCCAGATCCCGCCGCAGCAACCTCCAGGACTGTACTGGTATCACACCCACTCGCACGGCGAGAGCTACGTT
Organism: Chthoniobacterales bacterium; assembly: GCA_035644055.1. Taxonomy (GTDB): domain Bacteria; phylum Verrucomicrobiota; class Verrucomicrobiia; order Chthoniobacterales; family UBA10450; genus AV80. The sequence continues at coordinate 53,643 of DASQPH010000064.1, read as the reverse complement.
CAAGACCTCGATGGAATGTCAGGAGCCATCGTCGTGGAAGGCATCGAACGCTACGTGCCTGAGGTTCGACAGATGCGTGAGCGGATTGTGGTGCTGCGCGATCTTGTTCTACCCAACGATGCCACTGAACGAACGGCCGTTATGAACTCAGTAGCGATGCAAACCACGCAATGCGGCACCGCGACCGAGAAGTCGGAGCGAGCCTTCACGGTCAACGGACGTCTCCGTCCCCAAATCGATATTGCGCCCGGAGAGCGCCAGTTTTGGCGAATTGTGAACGCGAGTCCCGATCTCTATGCCGATTTGGAGGTGGACTCGGCGCCACTCGAGGTGGTGGCTCTCGACGGGATGCCCCTGGCCTACCACGATCCTTCAATCCGGACGCGATCAATGAGCCACGTCTTGATTCCACCGGGCGGGAGAGTGGAAGCGATCATCACCGGACCAGCAGCGGATTCGCATGCGGCGCTGCGCTCACGCTGTTTCGATACCGGGCCCGACGGGGACTCCAATCCTGCAATGGTCCTGGCCGATATCGTTTCCGCGCACCCATCGACTCTCAAAGCCCGTTCTGTCCTTGGCGGGGCCCCGGTTTATGCAATTTTCTCGCCGCCCGTCCTTAGACAAGTCGAAACCAGGAAACCGCAGTTCGTCGTCACCTTCACCGAAGACAAACAGGGCTTCTATATAAACGGCCAGAAATTCGAAATGAATTCCGGACCCATGCTGACTGTGGATGTCGGTTCGCTCCAGCACTGGCGCGTCCTGAACTCAACCAAAGAGGTGCATCCGTTTCACATTCACCAAGTCCACTTCCTGGTCTATGCCGTCGGCGGAAATCCAGTGAAAGATCCAACCTGGGTCGACACCGTGAATGTCCCGTATGGCAGCTCTGTAGATCTCGTTATGGATTTCACCGATCCCATCATTCGCGGCATGTCGCTCTTCCACTGCCATCTCCTAAAACACGAAGATAAGGGGATGATGGCGAAGATCCTGTTCCGATGAGTTAGGATCCGGCAGCGGCTAGCTCGAAAGTGGGCGCGCGCGCATTACCTCTTTAGTGGTATCACAAAATCCGTCGGACGCGCCGTGCCGGAGCGGAGGATCACCAATATCGTCGGATCATGAACATGAACACGAAAACTAGATGGAAAAGTCGCGGTTGTGACCGGAGCGTCGAAAGGAATCGGCGCGGGCATTGCCAAACGTTTCGCGGCGGAAGGTGAACCCGTCGTCGGCACCGCTCTCGGCAAAATTGCTGAAGAAGGGCGCACAAAAAACCTACAAAGGCTTTTCGCAGGCATGCCCACCACGCAGACCCCGGGGATCGAGGAAAATTGTTATGTTTGCCATTACTGGAATTACCGGCCGCGTGGGAGGTATTGTTGCTCGCGCTCTTCTGACCGCTAACGAGCCGGTCCGCGCAGTCGTGCGAGATACCGGCAAAGGTGCGCCATGGCTAGAACGTGGCTGTGAGTTGGCACTGGCGGAAATGAATGACGCGGCAGCTCTCGCAGCCGCGTTCGGGGGAGCCGAAGGCGCCTTCGTCCTCCTTCCGCCGATCTTCGATCCGGAGCCTGGTTTCCCAGAGGCGCGGGCTACGGCCAATGCCGTGCGGTCCGCCCTTGAGGCAACACACCCGTCCAAAGTCCTGTGCATCTCGACAATCGGCGCGCAGGCAACCCGCCTCAATCTGCTCACTCAGCTCCGTCTGATGGAGGAGGCACTTGGGGGTCTGGGGATACCCATTACCTTTTTGCGCCCGGCTTGGTTTATAGAGAACGCCGCCTGGGATGTAGCTTCGGCTCGCAACAATGGCGTGATTTCGAGTTTCCTGCAGCCGCTCGACAAGCCATTCCCGATGGTTGCCACTGCGGACATCGGGCGGACGGCAGCTGAGTTGCTCCAGGAAACATGGACCGGCCTACGGACCTTCGAATTGGAAGGGCCACGCCGCGTGAGCCCGAACGATATCGCGGTGGCATTCTCCAGAATTCTTGGCCGTCCAGTCCGCATCGAAGCTGTCCCTCGCGAATCCTGGGAGGATCTATTCAAGTCGCAGGGCATGAAGAACCCGGCACCACGCATCCAGATGCTTGATGGCTTCAATGAAGGCTGGATCGACTTTGAGGGCGACACCCTCAAGGGCGAGGTCGCCCTTGAGACTGTTATAAAGGACATTGTGGAACTTGCTGCATGACCTAAAGCATTTGCTCAACGCTCCGAACTGCCAAGTAGTGGAAGACCAAAAATTCAAACTCAAAGAAAACGAACGGAAGCTAATCAAAATGCGAATCAAATCACGTCCTGGGTCGTTGGAGGTAGCTATGCGAGTAGCGCGAGGAATGTCTCAGTTTCTTTGCATGGTATTATTGCTTTTGACCATCTGCGCGCTCTCAGCGCAGAACGAAGAGCATCGCGTTCGGAATATTGTTCTCGTTCACGGTGCCTGGGCGGATGGTTCCGGCTGGAAAGGCGTTTACGACATTCTTGTGAGGGATGGTTACAACGTCAGCATCGTCCAGGAACCAGAGACCTCTTTTAAAGACGATGTGGCCGCTACGAAGCGCGTCCTCGCTCAACAAGATGGCCAATGCATTCTTGTCGCGCACAGCTATGGAGGAGCGGTAATTACTGAAGCGGGGAACGATCCAGCTGTTGCCGGATTAGTCTACATCGCCGCCCACATGCCAGATGCGGGAGAGAATGAAGCCGACGACGGAAAACGATTCCCGAGTGACCTCAGCAAATCGACGGCGATAAAGAAGACGGCAGACGGTTTCACTTACCTCGACCCCGCGCAATTTCACGAATACTTCGCCGCCGATCTTCCGGCTGAGCAGGCTGCTTTCATGGCGCGATCGCAGGTGTTCAACGCCGCTGACAATTTCAAAGCTGTGATCACGACAGCGGCGTGGAGAAGCAAACCGAGTTGGATGTTAGTAGCGACAAAAGATCGAGCCATCAATCCCGACTTGGAGCGGTGGTATGCCGAGCGGGCCAAGGGTCACAAGGTCGAAGTCGCGGGCGCCAGTCACGCGGTCTACGTTTCCAGACCGAGGGAAGTTGCGTCCCTGATAGAACAGGCTGCATCGCACATTTCTGACAGATGATGAGTTATAAATATATTTTTACAAAACCCCGGCTTGGCCGGATTTAATCGCGTTCGTTGGATCCCATCATCGCGTCGCTAATACCTCGAATGAGGGATCATCAATCACCCCGGTAGCGGGGACAAAAAATCCCGCCCACGCGCTATGGTCTCTCGCTCATCGTGGAGCGAAAATAGAGACATGAAAATGAATCGCTCTCGCATCGCCGCTATATCGTTGGGGGTCGGCGTTGCTTGCTCCCTCCTCGGCGTGGCCATCGCATTCGTAAGTGACCTGCTCGTGCGGTGGGTTCTCTAGCTGGGCGCCCTGATGAACCGATTCTTGTTCAACCTGATGGGAGAAAGATTATGTGGATCATCCGACTAGCTCTTAATCGGCCTTACACATTCGTGGTAGCGGCGCTGCTTCTCATCTTGTTGACGCCGTTTGTCCTGATCAAGACGCCGACCGATATTTTTCCGTCCATTAATATTCCGGTTGTCAGCATTATTTGGAGCTACAACGGGCTGAGTGCGCGCGAGATTGAGCAGCGCATCATTTACACCCAGGAACGGGCGCTGACCACTACGGTCAACAATATCGAGCATATGGAGTCGACCTCGTACGATGGGATCGGGATCATCAAGCTCTACTTTCAGCCCGGCGTTACGATCTCCACCGCTGTCGCCCAGGTCACCGCGGTCTCGCAAACGATCCTGAGACAGCTTCCGGCCGGTGCGACCCCGCCGCTCATCATTCAATACGATGCCGCGACGGTGCCGGTTCTGCAATACGGCATCGGCAGCACCACCCTTTCCGAACAACAGACCTTTGATGTTGCGCTCAATCAGATTCGCGTTGGACTGGTCAGCGTTCCGGGCATTGCCATTCCTTTCCCTTTCGGCGGCAAGCAACGGCTCGTTTCGGTCGACCTCGATGCCAGAAAACTCCAGGAAAAGAACCTGACCCAAACCGATGTAACGAGCGCGATCAATGCCCAGGCACTGGTTTTTCCGAGCGGCACGACCAAGTTTGGCGCGATCCAATACCCAATCGACATCAATACTTTCCCGGGGAAGATCGACCTCTTGAACGAGCTACCCATTAAGGTGGTCGACGGCACGCAGATTCGAGTGGGTGACGTGGCCCAGGTGCGTGATGGCTACGACCCGCAACAGAACATCGTCCGGCAGGACGGTGTTCGCAGCACTTTGATGAGCGTTTTCAAGAGCGGCACCGCTTCCACTCTCAGCGTCGTCTCCGGAGCGAAACAGGCGATGGCCAATGTCCTGAAAACCGTCACGAACGCCGTGCAGGTAAAAGAATTCGCAGATCAAAGCCTCTTTGTTCGCGCGGCGGTTAGCGGGGTGGCAAGAGAAGGTATCATCGCGGCGGCGTTAACTGCGCTGATGATCCTGTTGTTTCTCGGTTCCTGGCGCAGCACGCTCATCATTGCGATATCGATCCCGCTCGCGGTGCTGTCATCGATTGCCGTTCTGAGCCTGATCGGCGAAACAATTAATCTGATGACGCTCGGCGGCCTTGCTCTCGCCGTCGGTATCCTGGTCGATGACGCCACGGTGACGATCGAGAACGTCGAGCGTCACATGAGTCTGGGCGAGAAGCTGGAAGACGCGATTCTCAAGGGAGCGGGGGAAATCGCGCTGCCGGCCTTCGTCTCGACGCTCTGTATCTGTATCGTCTTTGTGCCGATGTTCCTGCTTTCCGGCGTGGCCCGTTATTTGTTCGTTCCGTTGGCCGAGGCCGTCATCTTCGCCGTCGCCGCTTCCTACCTTTTATCACGCACCCTGGTGCCGACACTCATCATGTGGTTCGAGCGCAACCATCATAAGGCGGCGCCGAAAAATGCCGGCGACGGCGGGAATAGCGAAAAGCCTGAGGTTCCACTTTGGATCCGGCCGTTCAAAGTTCTCCAGCAGCTTTTCGAACGCGGGTTCGATCGCTTTCGCACAGCTTATCACAACTTGTTAGGCATTATCCTGACACGCCGCGTTCTTTTTGCCGCGGTCTTTCTCGGGCTCTGCGCGGGTTCATGGATTCTCGTGCCCTTTCTTGGCCAGGATTTCTTTCCCGCGGTGGATTCAGGGTCATTTCAATTGCACGTCCGCGCCGTTGCTGGAACGCGCGTCGAAGAAACGGCCAAACTCGTCGATCAAGTAGAAGCCGTGATCAGAGAGCGGGTCCCAGCCCAGGAACTCAAGGGCATCATCGATAACATCGGCCTGCCTACGTCCGGAATTAATTTGAGCTACAACAACAGCGGTGTAGCGGGCTCAGCTGACGCTGACGTTATGGTCGCGCTGCAAACAAACCACAAGCCGACCGCCGAATATGTGAGGCAATTGCGGCTCGATCTGCACCAGAGATTTCCGGGGGCCGAGTTCTATTTCCTGCCGGCCGACATCGTAACCCAAACGATCAACTTTGGATTACCGGCGCCGTTCGACGTTCAAATTCTAGGCCGCGACCTGACGCAGAATCACAAGATCGCCGGCGAACTCGCGCAGAAGATTCGGCACGTTACCGGAGCAGTCGATGTCCGTGTCCAACAGCCCGCGCATTTGCAGCGGCTCCAGTTCACCGTCGACCGGACGAAAGCCGCTGGCGTGGGGCTTACGGAAAGGGATGTCGCGAGTTCGGTCCTGTTAAGTCTCAGCGGGAGCGGTCAGACGGCGCCGAGCTACTGGCTCGATCCCACAACGGGCGTTCAATACCTGGTCAATGTGCGCATGCCGGAGTATCGGCTGACGTCGCTGGACTCACTCCAGGCCCTTCCGGTGAGCGCGTCGCAGCCCGGCGCCGCCAACGGGCAGCTTTTGACGAACCTGGCTTCGTTTACCCGCACGAACAGCCAGCCGATCTACACCCACTACAACATTCTTCCGGTGGTGGATGTCTTCGGCGGAATCGCGAATCGCGATCTCGGCGGCGTTCTGGGGGATATCCAGAAGATCGTGGCCGAAACGGAAAAGAATTTGCCGCGCGGCACTTCGATCATGGTCCGCGGCCAGGCGTTAACCATGAACTCCAGCTTCATCGGGCTGGGTATTGGTCTGGTGGCGGCCATCGCTCTCATCTACCTGCTGCTGGTGGTGAACTTCCAGAGCTGGCTCGATCCTTTCATTATTCTAACGGCACTGACCGGTGCACTGGCCGGCGTGATCTGGGGACTCTATGTCACGGGAACAACGATGAGCGTGCCCGCCATGATGGGCGCGATCATGTGCATGGGAGTCGCTACGGCTAACTCGGTCCTGATCGTCACCTTTGCGCGTCAGCAGCTCGACCAAGGCCTGGACCCATTGCACGCGGCATGGGAGGCGGGAACAACGCGTTTGCGGCCGGTGCTGATGACCGCCATGGCCATGATCATCGGTATGTTGCCGATGGCGCTAGGTCTTGGCGAAGGTGGCGAACAAAATGCGCCTCTCGGACGCGGTGTCATCGGCGGCCTGATGGTCGCCACGATCGCCACCCTGCTTTTTGTGCCGGTGGTATTCAGTCTTTTGCACCGTTCGTCCCAGGCTCGGGGCAAATCCAAAACAGAAGAAGAAAATGCAGCGGGCGGCCCGATTGCGGCCCTCCCCGCAACCTAACGAGGTGGATGTCTTATGAACGGAATAACTCTCAGTGGTATTCATTTAGCCGGCACCAAGATCGGCTCCACGAAACCCGCGATCGGAAAAGGCAAGCTCCGCCTTCTTCTCATTCTCGGAATAGTCCTGTTGGTTCTCGCCATCGTCGCGGGAGTGCTGCCTCGGTTATCACAGCAACGAGTAGCGACAGCTGATAACAAGCAACTAGCTGTCCAAACTGTCTCCGTCGTTTCGCCAACCGTTGGTGCGCCTCCGGATGGACTAATGCTGCCAGCTGAGATCAAGCCCTGGCAGGAAGCGAGTATCTTCTCACGAGTCAATGGCTACCTCAAAAGCTGGGCGGTGGACATTGGCGCGCATGTCAATCAGGACCAACCGCTGGCCGAGATCGACACCCCTGATCTGGATCATCAGCTCGAGCAGGCCCGTTCCCAGGCCGCGCTCGCCCAAAGAAGTTACGACCTCGCCAAAGTGACGAACCAAAAATGGCAGACCCTATTCAAACAGGGCGTGGTCTCCGAGCTCGACGCCCAAAATACAGCTACCGCGGAGGCGACCAACAAGGCCAATGCCGAGGCCTTCGCCGCCAATCTTCGCGTGCTCGAACAACAGGTCGCATTCAAAAATGTGATGGCCCCGTTTCCCGGGACCATCACGACGCGCAATCTGAACGTCGGCGACTTGATCGTCGCCAACAACACCAGCATGGAGATGTTCCATATCCAGCAAACCAACACCCTGCGGATATATTTCCGGGTCCCGCAGGCGAACGCCACCGACATTCATGCCGACCAGATGATCGATGTCGTCTTCCCGGATCAGGGAGGCAAAACGGTGCAGGCGAAAGTGGCGACAACGTCGGAATCAATCGCCGCGAATTCGCGGACGCTGCTCGTCGAGCTTCACCTCGACAACCCTAACAATCAGATCCAGCCCGGCAGCTACGCGCAAGTGCGACTGAATGCAGGTGAGTTAGGCCAGATTGTTACCGTGCCGAACAACACTCTCTTGTTTCGCGCCCAGGGATTGCAAGTTGGAGTAGTGAAGCCTGACAACAGTGTCGAACTCCGCGACATCAAAGTGGGTCGCGATCTCGGCACCATAATCCAAATCGTCCAGGGCGTTGCTCCCTCGGACAAGCTCATCCTCAATCCCGCGGATTCCCTCGTGACCGGCGACGTCGTTCGTGTCGCCGAGACGCCCGCTGCTTCGCCTTCGGCCCCTCCCGAGGTGGCGAAGAAGTAGTGGTGTCTGATGACTGCGTTAGCTGAGATTAGTGCGACACCGCACCGAATGGTGCCGCAACTTCAGCGGCGTTTCGGACGCGCCGACGGCGCGAATTGAGTATTCAAATAGGCGGCCTTTTCGATAGTCTGGGGGGAGCCGTGGCGAGAAACTTCAAAGACCTCTCTGAACAGGAAATCCTGGCGCTGGCCATTTCTTCCGAAGAAACGGACGCGCGCGTTTACGCGGACTTCGCCGCGGGACTGAAGGTGGATTACCCCGCCACCGCCCAAATCTTTTCGGAAATGGAAGTGGAAGAGAACGAGCATCGCCGCGTCTTGATCGACGAATACCGCCGCCGTTTCGGAGAACACATCCCGCTGGTCCGCCGTGAGGATGTGAAAGGGTTCGTTTACCGCAAGCCGGTATGGATGATCCGGCCGCTCGGACTCAAAGCGGTTCGGCGCCACGCCGAGGTGATGGAGACCGAGACCAAGCGTTTTTATGAACGCGCAGCCGGCAAAGTAAGCGATGCGTCGACGCGGAAGCTGCTCGGAGACCTGGCGGAAGCGGAGCGGAAGCATGTGACCCTGGCCGACGATCTTCAACAGGAACATCTGACTCCGGAAGCAGAGGCAGAGGAGGAGAAAGCGCATCGCCGTTTGTTCGTTCTGCAAATTGTTCAGCCGGGCCTGACGGGATTGATGGACGGCTCGGTCTCAACGCTCGCTCCGGTTTTTGCCGCAGCCTTTGCCACTCAGAGCAGTCACGATGCTTTCGTGGTCGGCCTGGCTGCGAGTGTGGGCGCGGGCATCTCCATGGGATTCGCCGAGGGAGTCTCCGATGACGGCAGCCTGACCGGTCGCGGTAAGCCTCTCCTGCGCGGCATCGTCTGCGGTTTGATGACCACCGCCGGAGGAATCGGTCACACTTTGCCCTTCCTGCTGAAAAATTTTCGAACTGCCACCGCGGTCGCTGTTTTTGTGGTGGCGATTGAGCTTCTGCTCATCAGCTGGATTCGAAACCGCTACATGGACACGCCGTTTCTGCGGGCCGCTTTCCAAGTGATCGTGGGAGGAGTGCTCGTGTTCCTGGTTGGGATCTGGATCGGCAGCTCGTAATTATCTGGCCCAAAAGAATTCGACACATCGTTAGAACAACAATAAGAATATAGATCGGTATCGAATGGATAACCCCGATACTCATTCACCGAATCCGGAGCACTCGGATGACTCCCGGCACGAGCCGCGGCTCGACACGGTGGCACAAAAACCGGGGAGGATGGGTCGCGGAGCGCTCGTGAGCGGACCGGCTGCTGATGCGCATCGGGATTGCCTGACGTCGACTCCGGGCGCGCAACCGCCCGAAGAAACGAAACGCCCTACATTGCGCGAGCCGCATCGCGTGGCGGCGGGGATGCCCGCGCTGACGCAAAGCATTAAGTTCACTATGCGCGAGACTGGTTTCACGCGTGGCATTGGCACGTGGTTGAAGGTGAACAAGAAGGATGGATTCGATTGCCAGAGCTGCGCGTGGCCGAGTCCCGACGATCACCGCCACGTTTTCGAGTTCTGCGAGAATGGGGTAAAAGCGCTGGCCAGTGAGGCGACGCGGAAGCACATCGGACCGGAGTTCTTCCGGGAACATTCGATCGCGGACATAAGCAAGCAAAGCGATTACTGGCTGGAGCTGCAAGGCCGGCTCATTCATCCCATGGTGAAGCAGCCGGGCGCGACGCATTACGAACCGATCACCTGGGAGGAAGCATTCCAGCTCATGGCGCGTGAACTAAACGCACTCCCGACGCCGAATGCCGCGGCCTTCTATACCAGCGGCCGCGCCAGCAACGAAGCTGCGTTTTTATACCAGCTTTTTGCGCGGCAATTCGGCACGAACAATCTGCCGGATTGCTCGAACATGTGCCACGAATCGAGCGGTGCCGCGCTCAACGAAGCCATCGGAATCGGCAAGGGTTGCGTGACGCTCGACGACTTCGAGCACGCGGACGGCATTTTCATCATGGGACAAAATCCGGGGACGAATCATCCCCGCATGATGACCGTCCTTGAGCGGGCGAAACACAACGGCGCAACCATCGTGGCACTCAACCCGATGCCGGAGCCAGGACTCATGCAGGTGGTGAATCCGAATCCGCAGGAATATCTCTACCGCCACCTGCTGCAGTTTCCGTTCAAGATGCTTTTCGACATCGGCACGCCGCTCAGCGATCTCTGGCTCCCGGTCCGCCCGAACGGCGACATGGCGGCGTTGCGCGGGATCATGAAGGAGATGCTGGCCGAGGAAGAGAAGCGGCCCGGCACGGTTTTCGATCTGGAATTCATCGCGAACTACACCGACGGCAGCGAAGCGTTTCTCGAACACATCCGCAACACGCCCTGGGATGTGATCCTTCGCGGCAGCGGCCTGACGCGAGAACAGATCCGCGCCGCGGCGGAGATCGCGATGAAATGCAAACGCATCATCTGTTGCTGGGCCATGGGTCTGACCCAGCACAAGAATGCGGTCGCCTCGATCCAGGAGATCATGAACTTCCTCCTTCTGGGCGGCCACATTGGCCGGCAGGGAGCCGGACCTTGCCCGATTCGCGGGCATTCCAACGTGCAGGGCGACCGCACCATGGGGATTTGGGAGCGCATGAACGACACGTTCATGGCGAAGCTCGGGCGCGAGTTTTCTTTTCCGCCTCCGATCAAGCATGGGACCGATTCGGTCGAAACAATCAAGGCAATGCGGGAAGGGAAGATCCGGTTCTTCCTCGGGCTCGGCGGGAACTTTCTCTCCGCCACGCCAGACACGGAATACACCGCCAAAGCGCTTCAGAATTGCCGTGTCACCGCGCATGTTTCCACCAAGCTCAATCGCTCTCATCTTATCACCGGCGAGATCGCGCTCATCCTGCCGTGCCTCGGCCGTTCTGAAATCGATCGCCAGGAAACCGGCGATCAATTCATCACCGTCGAGGATTCGATGGGTGTGATCAATCCGTCGCGCGGCCATCTCCAGCCGGCGAGCGAACATCTGCTGAGCGAACCGGCGATCATCGGCCGGCTGGCCAAGGCGACGCTCGGCGCAGATACGACGGTCGATTGGAAAGGTCTGGTGGCGAACTACGACCGCATCCGCGATCACATCGAGCACGTCATCGATGGCTTCGAGAGTTTCAACGAACGGATTCGCGAGAACGTCTTTTACCTTCCGAACGAAGCGCGCGATCGAAGGAAATTTAATAACGGCATCGGCAAAGCGAAATTCGTCATCTCCGAGATCGAGCCGCATGATCTTCAGCCGGGCCAATACCTGATGATGACCGTTCGCAGCCACGATCAGTTCAACACCACCATCTACGGCCTGAACGATCGTTACCGTGGCGTTTACAACGGTCGCCGCGTTGTGTTCATGAACGCGGCGGACGTGAGAGAGAACGGCCTTCAGCAAGGGCAATTCGTTGACCTAACGAGTCATTACAAAGGCGAGACCCGCGTGGCGAAACATTTCATGGTCGCTCCCTACAACATTCCACGTGGCTGCACCGCGACCTATTTCCCGGAGGCCAATGTGCTCGTCTCCATCAACGACACGGCCGATCGCAGTAACACCCCGGTCAGCAAGAGTGTTGTCATCACCATCGCGCCTTCCGTGGATACCGTTGAAGCCCTCGCCCAATTGCGGCGAGATATTAGCGAATCGGCTCAGGCCTTGCCGCCTCGAAAGGCCCAAGCTCTCTAATTTCGCTTCGCGGGACGCAGCGCCCTGGCCGTTGGCAGTTCCCGCGGCACCACCATGCGGAAAATCTTTTCCGTTCCGCGCAGGAACATCAGGGGCGAAGGCACTCCGATTTCAGAAGCGACCAGGTTCTTGTGCAGATCGTCGACCGTCGAAATGGGCTGGCCTTTGAACCCGACAATGGTATCCCCCTTTTCCAACCCCGTCACCGCCGCGGGACTACCCGGCTCCACTTCCATCACCAGAACGCCGCGGTCGTTAGGCAGTTTATGAAACCGTACCACGCGTGGATGCAGCGGCACGTTCTGGCCCGCCACTCCGATCGAGCTGCGCCGGATGTAACCGTCCTTGATCAGCCATCCCGTGACGAAGCGCGCAGTGTTGCTCGCGATGGCGAAACAAATTCCCTGGGCCGGCAGGATGACGGCGGTGTTGACGCCGATCACTTCGCCCGCGCTGTTCAGAAGCGGGCCGCCGGAATTCCCGGGATTCAGCGCCGCATCGGTCTGGATAATCTCATCCATCAAACGGCCTGACTCCGCGCGCATGGAGCGCCCGAGCGCACTCACGATGCCGGCGGTCACCGTCTGCTGGAATCCGTAGGGCGAGCCAACCGCCACCGCGATTTGCCCCACGCGGATCTTCGATGAATCGGCGAGGCGCGCATGCTGAATATCCGGCGCGTCGATCCGAATGATCGCGAGATCGGTTTCAGGATCGGTCCCAATCACCCTCGCAGGAAAAACCCGCGAATCGTGGAGGGTCACCTCCAGTTCGCGCGCGCCGTGGACGACGTGGCTGTTCGTCAGGATGAATCCGTCGCGCGCGACGATGAATCCCGAGCCGCCGCCCTGCCCGCGCTCGCCACTAATCACGCGAATGTTCACCACCGTCGGCGCGACTCGATTCACGACCGCGGCGATCGTTCGGGAATAAGAGTCCAGCAGCTCTTCGTCGCCACGGTTCGCCGGCGCGGGAGGCGCACCGGCCAAATCGCCGTCGCTCAGAATCAGCTCGGGATGGAGCGCGTTCATCGTGTTTACCACGGCAGGGTTTCACCCATGTGCACGTAGGCGCCATTCGGCCCGTCCGCGCCGAGGGTGGCGAGCGCCACGCTGGTCTTCGCACCGTCCGAAATTTCCATCGTCGCTCCCTCGCCTCCCATCTCCGTCTTCACCCAGCCGGGATGGGCTGCGTTCACTTTCATCGACGTATCTTTCAACTCATAGGCGAGCTGAACCGTGAAGGCGTTCACGGCCGACTTCGAGACGTTGTAGGCCGCCATTTTCATATCGTAGATGGGCGAACCCGGCGTAGCGTGCAGTTGGATCGACCCAAGAATGCTGGACAGATTCACGATCCGCCCGGCGTCGCTTGTGCGGAGGAGCGGGAGCATCGCCTGCGTCGTTGCGATCAGGCCGAACAGATTTGTGTCGAACGTCTTTCTCCACACCTCAAGGGATTGCTCGCTCGGTTTCTTCTTGGTGTCGTCCAGCATCACGCCTGCGTTATTGACGAGGATGTCGAGACGCCCGTAGTCACGCTCGATCTGGGCAGCGGCTTTCTCGATGCTGGCGGCATCATTGACGTCGATGACGACGCCATGAGCATCGATCGCTTCCTTCCGCAGTTTCTCCGCGGCCCGTCGCGCCTTGGCGTCGTCCCGCGCTCCCACCAGAACGGTGATTCCTTTTTGCCCGAGCTGACGGGCGGTTTCCAATCCGATGCCTTTGTTCGCGCCCGTCACCAGGGCAGTCTTTTTGCTGCTCATAATGGTTTTAATATTGTGGTTGAACTGCGATCCTGATTTGATCTAACTGTAATTAAAACGATTACATTTAAGCCGCCGTGGTCAACCAGCAATTTACTTTCGCGGTTCACATCTTGACCGTTCTGGCTTTTTCGCCCGGCGAAGTGATTGGTTCGCAGATCCTGGCGGCGAGCGTGAACACCAATCCGGTGGTTGTGCGCCGTTTGCTTCTAGCGCTGCGGCGCGCCCGGCTCATCGAGACGTTCACCGGCAAGCACGGAGGCGCCCGGCTGCGGAAGAAGCCGCGCGAAATTTCGCTCATGGATGTTTACGACGCCGTCGAACCGCGTCCGGTGATCCCGGTCAATGAACGGAAAGCGTTCAGGCGATGCCACGTGAGCTGCAACATGAAGAGCATCATGAGCCGCGTCGCCGGGAGCACCGAAGACGCCGTGAGAAATCACCTGCGCAGCATTACCCTCGGGGAACTTGTCCGCGGACTTCACTCGCGTCGTTAACCCAGCCTGAAGAACCAGGCTGATTGCGGCTGGGGCTGACCGGCCTTAGCGTCCGCGCCTATGTTGAGCGCTGGAATTGTGGGATTGCCGAATGTTGGTAAATCCACGCTCTTCAACGCGGTCACGCGCACGCGCAAGGCGCAGGCGGCGAACTATCCCTTTTGCACCATCGATCCGAACCTCGGCGTGGTCACGGTGCCTGATCCGCGGCTCGACGTGCTCGCGAAACTTTCGCATTCGCAAAAGATCATTCCCGCTGCGATCGAGTTCGTGGATATCGCGGGGCTCGTGAAAGGAGCCAGCGCCGGCGAAGGGCTCGGCAACCAGTTTCTCAGTCACATTCGCGAAGTGAACGCGATCGTGCAGGTCGTGCGCTGTTTTGAAAATGCGGACATCCATCACGTCAGCGGCACGATCGACCCGATTCGCGACATCGAGGTGATCAACACGGAACTCGTTCTCGCCGATCTCGGGTCGCTCCAGAAACGGCACGATCGTTTGCAAAAGGAAGTCCGGGCCGGATCGAAGAGCGCGAAGGCGGAAGCAGCGGTCATCGATAAGCTCCTTCCGCATTTGGACGCGGGGGAACCGGCCATCACGCTTGAGCTGACGCCGGAAGAAAAAGAAATTTCGCGTGATTTCTTCCTGCTCAGCTCCAAGCCAACCCTGTTCGCCTGCAACGTCGCCGAATCCGATCTGGCCGCTTCCGCGGAGAACGAAAATCCTTTCGTGACCGCCGTGCAGGAATACGCCCATAATCATTTCGCCACTGAGGCCGTCGTCATTAGCGCGCAGATCGAGAGCGAGCTCGTGGAATTGAGCGAAGCAGAGGCGCGCGAATATCTCCGCGATCTCGGGGTGGAGGGCAGCGGAGTCTCCGCGTTGATCCGCGCCGTCTACCATTTGTTAGGCCTGCGCACTTATTTGACGACCGGCGAAAAAGAAACGCGCGCCTGGACGATTCGCGCCGGGGACAAAGCCCCAGCGGCGGCCGGCGTAATCCATTCCGATTTCGAGCGCGGCTTCATTGCAGCCGAGACCGTTCACTTCGACGACCTCGTTTCGCTGGGCTCTTTCGCGAAAGCGCGCGACGCCGGGAAACTGCGAATCGAAGGAAAGGATTACGTCGTCAAAGACGGCGACGTCGTCGAATTTCGGTTCAACGTGTAGCTCTTTCATTGGCTCAATTTCCGGACAGTTCTTGTCCATTGAATTAGAGCGCCAATTCAGCGACGCTTTCGAGTGATGGCATCGAAAACCCCAGAAACGGCGCAATCCAAAATCGGATTGCATGAGGCCGTGCGCGCAGCTCAAGCTTTTCTAAACGAACTTTATAGCTTCGGTTCGATCGACAATGTTTTGCTCGAGGAAGTGGAGGAAAGGTCGGACCACTGGTTAATCACTTTCGGCTTCGATACTCGAAGGGTGGTTCGTGAATCTCTTCCCGGCTTATTGGCGATACCGCCGAAACAGGAAACAGCACGCGTTTTCAAAACGTTCGTCGTCGATTCTGCTTCTGGCAAAGTGCGCGCGATGAAAATCCATCCTAATGTCATCTCGGCTTGAGCATCGATTTCGATACCCTCCAGAGATACAAGAGTCGTGGCATCCTGGTTGATTCCAGTTTCCTCGTTGTATACCTCGTCGGCTCGTTCGATCGTCGGCATCTCATTAATTGCCGCGCGATAAAGTCTTCATTCACGGATGACGAATTCGAACTATTGGCTAAAATCATCGGTCTGTTTGATGTAGTCGTAACTACCCCTCACCTTCTCACAGAGGTTTCTAATCTTGCCGGGCGACTTCCCTCGAGATTGCACGTCCCGTCCCGGACGTTTTTTGCCGGCGTCATCAAACAACTGTTAGAACAGAATGCATCCGCAACCGATTTGTCGCTGGCTCCGAATTTCGTGCGTTTTGGAATCGCCGACACCGCCATCAGCTTGGTTGCACCCGGCAAATATCTTGTGCTGACGGAGGAGGTGGCGCTTTACTCGCTCTTATCAGCTAACGGAGTAGACGTAATGAATTTCAACCACGTGCGACTCTCCGCGTAGAGAATCCGTGACTACTCCGCGGCGTAGAGAATTCGGCCGCATTGTTCGCAGCTCACGATCTCTTTGCCGTTTTTCACCCGGTGCGCGGTCTGGGTGGTGACCTTCATGTGGCAGCCGGTGCATACTTCGTGTTCGAGCGCCACGACCGCGGCGTCGCCTTTGCTCGCGAAGAGCCGCTCGAACCGGCTCAGCAAATCTTCTTCGACCTTGCCAGACAGCTCCGTGCTTTCAGCGGTGAGCTGATTCAACTGCGCGTCGAGCGCTTTCCCCTTGCTCTCCAGGTCTGCCATCTGGCGCGCGATCGACTCCCGTGCCGCGGCGGCTTTCTGACCCTCGGTCGCCACTTCGCTTTTCAATTTCTCAGCCTGATCCATCAGCTCGAGCTCCTGATCTTCGATCTGCTGAATCTCTTTTTCGTAACGCTCGATCTCGTTGCCCATGGCGCGGAACTCGTCGTTCTTCCGCGTCTCGTATTGCTGGGTCTTAAGCCGGTTAATGCTTTCGCGCCGCGTCCCGGCATCGAGCTCCAGCTTCTTGCGGTCCATTTCGACATGCTGCGCCTTGCTCTTGAGCGCGTTCAACGCCGCCGCGCTCGCTGCCAGCTGCGCCTCGAGATTTTGCCGCTGCTGCGGCATGGTTTTTATCTCCGTCTGGATTTGCCGGATCTTCTGCTGCCGATTTTGTAGAACGAGCAACTGCTCCAGCTCTGCTTGCACGCGCGCATGTTATGGGCGGAGGCAAGTATCGTCAATCGCCTGCGCTTGCCTCGCAGCCGTTGATTCCTTCATAGTCGCGCCCGTTCAAATGGCACGATTACCTCTTTTTCAAGAAATCCAGCGGGCGATGCGGATCGCGTCCTGGGCAGAACGAAAGCAAGTTCGCAGCTCCGAAGCGCTCGAAGGCATCGAGGCCGCGCGTTGGGGTCGCCGGCAATTTCTTAAGACAGCGGTCGCCGCCGCGGCCGGTGCGAGTGTCACCCCGATTTTCCAAGCAGCTGCAAAAGGACCGCAGGCGCCGGCAGTCGTCATCATCGGCGCCGGAACCGCCGGGCTCACCTGCGCCTATCGGCTCCAGCAGAACGGGATCGCGGCGCGAGTTTTCGAAGCGAGCACTCGTGCGGGCGGGCGCATGTTCAGTCTCCGCAATTTCTTTCCGGACAATCAACTAACGGAGCTCGGCGGCGAATATATCGATTCCGGCCACGCCACGATGCGGCGTCTCGTCAAAGAGTTGGACCTCACGCTCAACGATCTCGGCGCGGAAAAAAAGCCGACTGGGGATCACTCCTTCTTTTTCGACAATCGGCTGGTGACGACCGACGCGGAATTCATCGATCTGTTTCGGCCAATCGCCCGCGCGATCGCTCGAGATCTCAAACTGATGAAGGTTCGGGAAAACGGGAAAATGGAAATCAGCTACACGACTCCGCACGGGCGCGAAGTCGATCGGCTGAGCATTCCGGAATGGTTTGAGAAGCGCGGGATCAGCGGCCTGCCGACGAAAATTCTTCGCGCGGCCTACGTGGGCGAGTACGGGCTCGAGATCGACCAACAGAGCGCGCTCAATTTGTTGCTCACGATGGGCGACGAAACGCCGCCCGATGAATTCCGCATCTTTGGGGAAAGCGACGAGCGGTTTCACATCGCCGAAGGAAATGACAGCGTGCCCACGCGGCTGGCGGAACGGCTTCAGAAGCCGGTGGAATTTGGAACGCGCCTGGAATCAATCGCCAGCGACGGGAGCGGATTTCGGCTGGCGCTTAAGCACGACGCGCAAACGACCGAAGAGAAAGCCGATATCGTCGTGCTCGCTCTTCCCTTCACAATTCTTCGCC
Organism: Chthoniobacterales bacterium; assembly: GCA_035644055.1. Taxonomy (GTDB): domain Bacteria; phylum Verrucomicrobiota; class Verrucomicrobiia; order Chthoniobacterales; family UBA10450; genus AV80. The sequence goes on along the minus strand of DASQPH010000064.1, from coordinate 35,804 downwards.
AGCTCGATCTGCGATTGAAATTGCCCGATGGAAAATCGAAGGCGATTCGCGAGCTGGGTTATGGCACCAACGCAAAATTGATCGCCGGATTTTCACGGCGCGTTTGGGAGGACGCCCACAGCACCGGCTACACGTTTACCGATTTGGAATTTCAATGCTGCTGGGAGACCAGTCGCGGCCAGCCGGGCAGCCACGCAATCCTGACGAATTTTGCCGGCGGAGATCTCGGGCTGCACCTGAACGAAGGCGAAGTTCAGGAACGCGCGGCCGGTTTCGCGTCGCAGGTGGAACGAGTTTATCCCGGCGCGCTGGATGCATTCACGAAGAAGGCGATTCGCCAACATTGGCCTAGCTCGCCGTTCACTCTTGGCTCCTACACCTGTTACAAACCGGGCCAGTATTCCACGCTCTCAGATTTCGTCGCGACGCCCGTCGGCAATTTGTTTTTTGCAGGCGAACACACGAGCGCCGAATTCAACGGTTACATGGAAGGCGCTGCCGAAAGCGGCGAGCGCGCCGCGAAAGAGGTGCTCGCGAAAATCGGCAAGCGACGCTGATCAATACGTCTCGACCGGCGACCGTTTCCCATCTTCCGGGCTCCGCTTTGCGGCTTCTTCTTCGCCAAGAACCGAGACGCGTAAATCTAAAATCTCCGCATCGATTTCCTTGAATCGCGCTTCGGAGAATTGATCGGGCGGCGTCAGTTTCGTTTTCGTCCGCGCGACGCTTTCAAGCGCGCGCTCGATCTGCGAGGCCGGCAACGCGCCAAGAACGGAATGCACTTTCGCAATCTCCCCGACGCGATGACAAATCATCACCCAATCGTTTCCCGCTTCGATTGCCAAACGGATCGTGTCATCGAGCCCGTACTCGTTCAGGATCGCGCCCATGTCGAGATCGTCCGTCATGATCAAGCCTTCGTAGCGAAATTCTTCGCGCAGCAGCTGAGTAACGATCTCGCGCGACAACGAGGCCGGACGTTTCGCGGCGTTGAACGCGGGATACCAACCGTGACAGATCATCATGCTGTCGGCGGTTTCGACGAACTGCCGAAAGACCGCCAGCTCTTCGCCGTCCAATTCTGGGCGGGAGCGCTCGATCTTCGGCAGGTCATGGTGCGCGTCCACGGTCGCCGCCGAATACCCCGGGAAATGTTTGCCGCAACTCAGAATCCCCTCGCTTCGCATTCCGTCATTGAAGGCGCCGGCCAGCCTAACGACTTGTTCGACGGTCTTTCCATAACAGCGACCGCGCAACGAATTGTCCGCCTCGTCGTCGAACGAAATGTCCAGGACCGGACACAAATCCAGATTGAATCCGAAAAGCCGGAGAAGCCGGCCGGTGATTTCACCATGTCGCCTGACGAGGGAAACATCGTTGCGATCGCGAAGCTGCTGCGCGTTCGGCGGCTCGTTTCCGATTAGCCGCAGCCGCGACACTCGCCCGCCTTCCTGATCGATCGTGATGATCGGTTCGATTTCGCTCAGGTCGCGCAGGTCGTCGATCAGCTTCCTCAGCTGCGACGCGCTCTGAATATTCCGGCCGAACAGAATGAAGCCGCCCGGTTGGATCTGACGAAATAGCTTTGCCGTTTCTGGATCGAGTTCATAGCCGGGAACGCCGGTGAGAATTAATTGGCCGAGCGGAACGTCTTTCACGCCGGTCACTTTACTTTTCGCGTCGAACTGCGAAACAAGATTTCATTGAAAAAGATCGGAATCTTCGGCGGCACGTTCGATCCCATTCATCACGGGCATTTAATTCTGGCGCGTGACGCGATTGAACAGCTCCAACTGGACGAGTTGCTCTTCATTCCCGCAGCGATTTCGCCGCACAAGCTCGATCGCACACCAACACCTGCCAACGCCCGCGTCGAAATGCTGCGCGCAGCCATCGAAGGCGAACCGCAGTTCTGTCTCGATACTCTGGAGCTGGAGCGCCCCGCGCCCTCCTTCACTGTCGACACCGTGGAAGCCCTGCGAATTCGCGAGCCGGACGCGCAATTCGTTTATCTCATCGGTGAAGACAACGTGGCGCGACTCTCCACCTGGCATCGGTTTGCCGAGCTGTCGAAAATGGTCCAGTTCGCTGTCCTGGATCGGACCGGATTGAAAACCGAACATTCATTCCCGACCGTCCGCCGCCACGTCGACATTTCCGCGACTGACATCAGAAACAGGGTTGCGCGGGGCCAATCCATTCGTTATCTCGTACCGCCAGGGGTCGAGAAAATCATCCGCGAACGACAGCTTTACCGGGAGTCTTTGAAATCACCGCCGAAACTTTAGCCAAAGCCTGCGCCAGTTACGCGGACGACAAGAAAGCCGAGGACATCGTCGTCCTCGATCTTCAGGGAATCTCCAGCTTCACGGATTACTTCGTTATTTGCTCGGGAACTTCGGAACCGCATTTGAAAGCGATCGCGGGCGAGATCGAAGAGCGTTTGCGAGACGAGCACGGGATCCGCGCGGTTTCGGTGGACGGATTTCCGGCCAGCCAATGGATCGTGCTCGATTACCTGCAGGTCATCGTGCACGTGTTTCGCCGCGAGAAACGCGAGTTCTACAGCCTCGAGGATCTTTGGGGCGATGCGCCGCGGGTTGCGTGGGAGCCGGCGGAAACCGGCGCCAGCTCTACTTCGGCTTAGGCGACGGCGAAGGCTTTGCCGGCGGTGTCGTCGCGGCCGGTGCCACGGAGACTGACGGTTTTGCCGCCGGGCTCGTCGCCGGACTCGGAGCCGCGGCTCCCGGAGCGACCGTTGCCGCCGGCTCAGGCGGCTTGATGCTCAGCAGTTCGACGTCGAAAATAAGAGTCGCGTTCGGGCCAATGGTCTGACCCGCGCCGCGTTCGCCGTAAGCGAGCGACGCCGGAATAAAGAGCTGATACTTCGCGCCCGGCTTCATGAGCTGTAACGCCTCGGTCCAGCCTTTGATGACGCGATTGACCGGGAAGGTCGCCGGCTCATTGCGTTTGTAGGAGCTGTCGAACTCCGTTCCGTCGATCAACGTCCCGCGGTAATTCGTCACGACCGTGTCGGTTTCCTTCGGCGCCGCGCCCGAGCCTTCCGTCAACACCTTGTATTGCAAACCGCTCGCCGTCGTCTTTATGCCATCTTTCTTTTTGTTCTCCTCGAGAAACTTCTCGCCTTCCGCCTTGTTCTTTTCCGCGGCTTCCTTGCTCGCTGCGATTTGCTTTTCCATCATTTCTTTCTGAAAAGCTTGCAGCGTCTTCTCGCGTTCATCCTTCGACAACGTCGCCTCTTTCCCCGAAAGCGCTTCCTTCAATCCGGCCACGAGCGCGTCCATGTTCAGCTCGATTTTTTGTTTCTTGAATGTCTCGCCGATATCGTAGCCAATGCTGTAGCTGGCTTTGTCTTTTTGATCTTTGAGCTGCGGTTTATCCTGCGCTAAACCAATCGAAGCGATGGAAACTGCGCCGAGGCAAATGATGAGACGTTTCATAGGAATGATGCCGGGCGCGGTTAAGCTTCTGCATCTGGGCGCCGCGGGAACTGCCATGCTAGAGAAGAAACCGGTCGCGTCAAGCTGCCGGGCATGTCTCGCCGTTGTCTTGCTCGCGCTGGCAACACCTGCCTTCGCGGCGATCAATCTTTCTCCCGCCGAGACCGGTCGAATCGGTAATAAAATCTGGCAAAACGAATGCGGTGGCACGGTGGCGGGGCTCACTTCCTGGAACGCCGGTGAGAATTTTGCGTCTCTCGGGATTGGTCATTTTATTTGGTACCCCAAAGGCGTCCGCGGGCCGTTCGACGAAAGTTTTCCGAAGTTCGTCGATTTCGCATCGGGCCGCGGCACGAAGTTGCCGGCAGTTGCGACCGCGAAAGACGGCTGTCCCTGGAGCTCCCGCGCAGAGTTCAACGCGGCGGCTCAAAGCGAGGCGATGAAAGAACTGCGCGCTTTCCTCGCTCGCACGGTCGATCTCCAGGCGGAATTTTTGGTTCACCGGCTGCGGCTCGCGCTTCCCAAAATGCTCGCGGAAGGCGGCGCTGCGAACCACGCTCAGATCCAGGAACGCTTCGATCGCGTCGCCAGCACCGCAAACGGTTGTTACGCGTTGGTCGATTATGTGAACTTCAAAGGCGAAGGTGTTCTTGCCACGGAGCGTTACGCCGGGCAGGGTTGGGGCTTGTTGCAGGTCCTCGAAGGAATGAAAACCGACAATGCCGGCCGCGAAGCCGCGAAAGCTTTTGCCGAATCGGCGAAGATTGTTTTGCGAAATCGTGTCCGCAATTCGCCGCCCGCGCGCAAGGAAGCCCGCTGGCTCCCCGGTTGGCTGAAACGCGTGGACACATATCTTGGAAGTTAGCCCGTGATGTCCCGCCGCGTTCACTATCCATTCGTTCTCGTGCTCGTGCTCATGCTCGCGCTCGTCCCCATCGCGAACGCCCAAGCCATCCGCCGCCAAACTCCCTCCCCCGCGCCCAAAACAAACGCGTCCCAGAATCGACCGAAACCGTTACCGTCCACTTCGCCGACAGCGCCGCAGCCGATGAAGAAAGCGAGCGAGCTGATCAGCAAACAGCCGCCGATCAGCACGAACAACGCGGTTCTCGCGAAGGTCACGCCGGACAACTCACACATCATCGTTTCGCTTACGAAACAGCGCGCCTATTTGATGACCGGCGAAGAAATCGCGATCGACAGCCCAATCTCTTCCGGCAAGCGCGGCCACACCAGCCCGAACGGCAGCTTCAGCGTGCTCGAAAAAGACAAGGACCATCGCTCGAACATCTACGGCGATTATGTTGACTCGAAGGGACGCGTGGTCCGTGGCGGCATCAGTTCACAAATCGATTCGGCCCCGAGCGGCACGCACTATGTCGGCGCATCAATGAAATGGTTCATGCGCCTGACCAGCGCGGGCGTCGGGATGCACGTCGGCATTCTGCCAGGCTACCCGGCGTCGCACGGTTGCATCCGCATGCCGGAGCCGGGTGCCGCGCAGTTCTATTCCCACGTGAAGGTCGGCACGCCGGTGCGCGTCGATCCTTAGGTTTTTTGCGGGTCGAGCAAACGACGCCGCAACATTTCCAGCGCGGCCTGGGTCGTCAGCTCTTTAAACGTCGGCCGATCGTCGGGAAAAAATCGTTTCTGGACTGATACCGGTCGATCTCGTGCGGCGAGTGCAATGAAAACGGTCCCAACCGGTTTCTCCTTACTACCGCCGCTCGGTCCGGCGATGCCTGTTGTCGCTAACGCGAAATCCGATTTTGTGTGCGCGCGCGCGCCTTCCGCCATCGCTTGCACGACCTTCTTGCTTACCGCGCCCTCCGCCTCGATCAAGGCCGGGTCGACTCCAAGCATCGCAACTTTCGCCTCGTTCGAGTAGGTCACGCAGCCACCAAGAAAAATCGCCGACGCTCCGGGAACGTTTGTGATCCGATGCGCCAGATACCCGCCAGTGCACGATTCCGCGACCGCCAATGTTTGTTTGCGTTCCGTCAGCAGTTTGACGACCGCTGATTCCAAGTCGCTCCCGTCCGTCGAAAAAATCGCGGGCCCCAATTTGTCTTTCACGATTCGTTCCGCCTCATCGAGCACGGACGATTCGCCAACCAGCCGCAAATCCATTTCTCCCGGTCGCGCGCAATAGCCGAGCTCGAGACCCGGCAACGCCAAAAGCTGCTCGCCGACTGCCTCTTCGACCAGCGATTCTCCCATGCCAGCGATCCGAAACATCCTGCGGTCAATCGCGCTCTTGGCAGCGATCATCTCGTGCAGGATCGGCAGCACAAAGTCGCGGAACATCGGATGCAGTTCGCGCGGCGGCCCGGGCAGCAGGAACAAATGCGGTTGCATTTTCGTTTGATTGGCCGGCAAATACAGCCCTGGCGCGCTCCCGTGCTCGTTAGGCAAAACGGTTGCGCCTTGTGGAACGTCCGCCTGACGCGCCACCCGGTCCGTCAGCCGAAATCCACGGCGCGCCGCGCGTTCCTGGATCGCGCGCAGGATCTCGGGGTCGTGCTCCAATTTCAGCCCCAACAATTCAGCCGTGACCTCGCGAGTAATGTCGTCGGTGGTCGGACCGAGACCGCCCGTAATGAAGATGATGTCCGCGGCGCCTAAGAATTCTTCGATTCCCGTCCGAATGGCTTCGCCATCCGGTACCGTAGTTTGGCGCTCGATCCGCAGCCCGAGCGGAAAAATCTCGCGCGCAATAAATGCGAGATGGCTGTTTAGGACATCCCCCAGCAACAGCTCGGTTCCCGTGTTGATGACGACGACTCGCATGAACTTCGAAAGGTCGCGAAGGAGCGGCGGTTTACAAACCGCGGACCAAATAAAAAGGCGGTTTGTAAACCGCCCTCCTTGAAGCGCGCGAACCGCGCTGCTGACTACGCCGCGTCCTTGTCCTGCTTCTTTCGAATCAGCGGGAGCTTCTTCCCTTCGACTACGGCGCGATTGATCGTGACTTCCGCGATATCTTCGCGGCTCGGCACATCGTACATGATCTCGAGCATGATTCGCTCGAGCATCGAACGAAGCGCCCGCGCACCAGTTCCTTTTGTGACAGCCTGCGCCGCCAGCGCCTTCAACGCGTCTTTCGTCACGCTTAACCGAACACCCTCCATCGAAAACAGCTTCGTGTATTGCTTGATCATCGCGTTCTTCGTGTCCGTCAGAATCGCGACCATCTCTTCTTCGGTAAGCGCATCGAGCGCGCTGAGCACCGGCAAGCGTCCGATGAATTCCGGAATCATTCCGAAGCTCAGCAAATCTTCCGGCTCAACGTGACGCACCGCTTCTTTCGCGAGCGCGGCTTCGACTTCCAGCGTCGGACTATTGAAGCCCATTGTCCGCTGTCCGATCCGTTTCTGGACGATCTTGTCGAGCCCGACGAATGCGCCGCCGCAAATGAAGAGAATCTTCTCGGTGTTGACCTGGATGTATTCCTGGTGCGGATGCTTGCGACCACCCTGCGGTGGAACGTTACACGTGCTGCCTTCGAGAATTTTGAGCAGCGCCTGTTGCACGCCTTCGCCCGATACGTCGCGCGTGATGCTGACGTTGTCGGTCTTGCGACCGATTTTATCGATCTCGTCGATATAAACGATCCCGATCTCGGCCCGCTTCACGTCGTAATCCGCGTTCTGAAGCAACCGCAAAATAATATTCTCCACGTCTTCGCCGACGTAGCCTGCTTCGGTCAACGTCGTCGCGTCCGCGATGCAGAACGGCACGTCGAGAATTTTAGCGAGCGTCTTCGCGAGCAGCGTTTTACCCGAACCGGTCGGCCCAATCAGAAGGATGTTGCTCTTCTCGATCTCAACGTCCGCGAATGGATCCGGTTGGAACGCTGCGGACGAATCCGCCGGTGCGCTTTGGAGGACACGCTTGAAATGATTGTGGACCGCGACCGATAGCGTCTTCTTCGCAATGTCCTGTCCGATCACATACTGGTCGAGCGACCGCCGAATGTCCGCCGGCTTCGGGACGCGGATCGTCGACGATTGGCGACGCGCGTCTTCGTTCAGCTCCTTGTCGAGGATGCTTTTGCAGACATTGATGCAGCTGTCGCAAATGTAGACCCCGGGACCGGCGATGAGTTTGCGCACCTCCGCGTGGCTTTTGCCACAGAAGGAGCACATGGTGAGGTTGGAAGCGCGCGCCATATCAGGGGACTAAAATAGCAGCTTTTATTCCTCGATTTTACGCGGTAAAGCGGCCTCCGCGATCGCCGTCGCGCCGTCAGAAGTAGCCCCGTCGAGCAGCTTCGTTTCCTTTCGAGATTTGATCACTTCGTCCACCAGCCCGTAGGTCTTCGCCTCGACGGCGGACATGTAATAATCCCGGTCCGAATCCAGCCGGACCTGGTCCTCCGGTTTGCCGGTGTGTTGCGAAATGATTTTGATCAGGCGCTTCTTGAGCTTGAACATGTACTCGACCTGCCGCTCAACGTCGCTCGCCTGGCCCTGCGCCCCGCCCGAAACCTGGTGAATCATGATGTCCGAATTGGGCAACGCGAACCGCTTCCCTTTCGTCCCGGCGCAAAGCAAAACTGCGCCCATGCTCGCAGCCATCCCGAGGCAATACGTGTTCACGTCGCAGGTTAGGAACTGCATCGTGTCATAGATCGCGAGACCAGCCGTCACCACGCCGCCGGGCGAGTTGATATAGATGCTGATGTCCTTTTTGCCGTCTTCCATTTGAAGGAAAAGCAACTGCGCGATCACCAGGTTCGCGATGTGATCGTCGATCGAGGTGCCGATGAAAATGATCCGGTCCTTGAGCAACCGGGAATAAATATCGTAGCTCCGTTCTCCGCGGCCGGTCTGCTCGACCACCATCGGAATGAGAACCGATTGTGAGAAATTCTTGTTCGCGTAAGTCATGTTTTATGTTGGCGGCGCGTTCTCAACCGCCTTCTCGGGAGTCGCTTCGATGCTAACATTCGCCTTGAGGAAATCAAGGGTCTTACCCAGCAGAATCTCTTCCGCGAGCCCGTTTATGCGGTCGTTTTCTTCCAGTTCCTTCCGCATTTTCTCGACCGAAACGTTGTAATGCGAGGCCTGAGTCCGGATGGCTTCGTCAATTTCTTCGCGCGTAACTTCAACTTTCTCAGCTTCGGCAATTCGATGCAGGATGAAGTTCGTCTTCAATCGATTTGCGGCTAGCGCTCCCGCGCCTTCGATCAATTCCTTCTCCTTGCCTTTGAGCAATTCATCCGGGACACCGCGCTCGCGATTGCGATGCACCAGCTCGTTGAGCGCCCGCCGCGTTTCGTTCTTTAGCAACGGCGGCGGCAAATCGAAGCTGATTCGCTCGTGGAGGAACTTCACGATCTGCTGTTCCTTCGCGCGTTCGACTTCGTGTTCCTTTTCGTGTTCGAGGTTGTGCTCAATTGTGTGGCGTAAATCCGCCAACGTCTTTTCCGGCATGATCTTCGCCGCGAACGCATCGTCGATCGCCGGCAGGACCTTCTCTTTGATCTCGTTCAACGTTACCGCGTAGTCCGCTTTCTTCCCCGCCAGTTCCGTCACCGGAAAATCCGCCGGGAATTCCACCTGGACACTGCGAGTATCGCCCGACTTCATCCCGACGATCTGCTCGCAAAACTTCGGCAGGAAATTTTCCGGCGCGAGATGAAGCCAGAACTTCTTCCCGCCATGAAGATTCTTGCTCGCTTCCGGCACAATCTCGCTGATCGGCACGCCGTCGATTGCGCCCGTGAAATCAAGAACGGCATAATCGCCCATCGCCAGCTCGCGGTCCGCCACGTCCACAAAGTCCGCCGTCTGGTCGCGCAGCCGTTCGATCGCCGTATCCACTTCGGCTTCATTCACTGTCGTGTCCGGCAATTGGACCGGAATGTTCTTGTAATCCGGAAGGTCGAATTCCGGCGCGGTTACCACGGTGGCCTTGAATCGCATCGAACGATCATCGCCAAATTCCACGTCGCCTACGTCCGTCAGCGAAACCACCCGCAATTGCTTTTCTTCAATCGCTTCCCGATAACTTTTCGAAACCAATGCCTTCGTCAGCTCGTCCTGGATTTCCTTGCGAAACTTCCGTTCGATCACCTGCTTCGGCGCCTTTCCCGGCCGATAACCGGGGATCCGAGCATAGCGCGAATAATTGCTCGCGATCGCGTCCCATTCCTTGCGCACCACCTCCGGCGCCAGCTCGATCCGCAGCGTCGCTACGCCGTGCGGTTCGTTTTCCACTTCCACTTTCATTGAGGAAGCGACCCTACGCTCTGCGCAATTGTAGGGCAACCGCTCCGGTTGCCGCCCGAGGCAGGCGATGCGCCCGCCCTACAATACCTTTTTCCCGCTCACGTAGACTGAATGCGTCTGCGAAACGCCAAAGTAGTACGCGATCTCGCGGTAATCGGCGCAATCGTAGAGCGTGAAATTCGCCCGTTTGCCAGGTTCGAGCGACCCGATCTGATTGCCGCGATTCAAACTCCAGGCGGCGTTAATCGTCGCAGCCGTCACGGCTTCCGCCGGCGTCATCTTCATTTGGGTTGCGGCCAGCGATAAAACCATCGGCATCGATGAAGTTGGCGACGAACCAGGATTAAAATCGGTTGCGAGAACCACGGCGAGGCCGGCCTCGATCATGGCGCGCGCCGGCGGGTAACGGGTTTTGCCTAACGCATAGACAGAGCCAGGAAGCAGGACCGGCTGCACGCCAGCTTCGACCAACGCCCCGATCTCCGCCGCGTTAACCTGCTCCAAATGATCGGCGGTCGCCGCCTTCAAACGGGCCGCCAAAAATGCTCCGCCGGAATTCGTCAGCTGATCAACGTGCATCCGCAGCCGCAGTTTGCAGTCCTGCGCCGCCCTCAAGATTTTCTCCGCTTCGGTAATGTCGAAATAACCGCGCTCACAAAACACATCACAGTTTTCGGCCAGTTGTTCCTCGACCACCCGCGGCAGCATTTTGTGGATGACGAGCGAAACATATTGCTCCGGCGCGCTCTGAAATTCATCCGGAACGGCATGCGCGCCAAGAAACGTCGGCACGAATTCGATTGGCGTCTCGGCATTGAGGCGCCGGATTACGCGCAGCATCTTCAGCTCATCGTCCACGGTTAACCCGTAGCCGGACTTCGCTTCGACGGTCGTGGTTCCGCCTCGCAAAAACCACGACGCGTGCTTCTTTGCCTGCGCCAGCAGTTGTTCCTCCGACGCCGCTCGCGTCTTCCTTACCGTCGATCGAATACCGCCGCCGCTTTCGGCAATTTGCTCGTAGGTCGCGCCCTGGGCCCGCATCTCGAATTCGTCGACGCGATCGCCGGCGAAAACCGGATGCGCATGCGCATCGACGAAACCGGGCAGGACCACCTTCCCGTTCGCATCGATCACTTCTGTGCCAGCGGCCAACGCCTTCGCGATTTCATTCGAAGGACCGATCTGCTCGATCCTGCCGTCTCGGATGAGCATGCCGCCGTCGTTAACGATCGCGAGTTCCTTCAGCTCCGCTCCTACCCGCGGACGCTTCGGACCGGCGAGCATCACGAGTTGCGCGGCGTGAAGAACTGCGAGCGGCACTGCCAGTCCTCAGCCGAGCTTACTCTCGACGATTGCGTGGAGCCGTTTGAATTCGCCGTCCGATTCGGCCGCGATGCGCTGCATCTTTTCGCGAAACGATCCGCTGACCGTCTGGTCCTTCAAACCAGAAAGGTTGATCCGGACATTCATCGCGGCGCCTTCGATACAAGCACGCACCGCCAGCAGGCCGACGCCGACGTCGGAGATTGACGCCGGATTTCCCTTCTGCGCCATCTCAGCGAGCAGCGAATAAGCTTTCGACGCCGTCTCCATCACTCGCAGCGGAATTTCTGCCGCGTCCTTGTTCGCCGATTGAATCGTAGCGGAACGTGCCGCCTTTTCTTCCGCTGATTCTTTGGGCAGGCCAAAAGCGGCCATGACTTTGTTGAACGCCGCGGTGTCTTCATCGACGAGAAAAAGAAGTTCGTCCTTGAGCTGCTGCGCCTTCACGGCCCAATCGCTGAAAAACTCAATCTTGTCCTCCCAGCCGCGTTTGCCCGCGGAAAGATTCGCGACCATGCCGCCTAACGAAACGCCAAGCGCGCCCATCAACGCCGCGACCGATCCGCCTCCGGGCGCGGGCGAATCGCTCAACGTCTCGTTGCAGAACTGGCGCAGATCCATTTTCACGAGCGATTTCTTGTCGGCCGATTCCATCTTCAGTTCGATGATCTTCTCTTTCGGATCGAAAGGTTTCAATTCACTTAATCCCATCGAGCGAATCGCGATATCGATCAGTTCCTCCTCCGACGCGCCCTCCGACCATTTTTGTTTTCGCAGGAAATAGCGGCCCGCATCCACCATGCATTTCTTTGGCAGCATTCCGACCAACTCCGACCCGGTCACCCGCAAGCCACGTTTGCTGGCGGATTCGACACAAGCATCGAACGCAGCATGGAGCGGCGTGACCTCCAGATTCGTCAGGTTCATCGAGACCTGCGCGATCCCGTACTCCTCGACATACCAGCCGATCGCTTTCACTTGCTTTAGCATGCCGGGTTCGCGGATTGGTTCGCCTTTCGCGTCGAGCACCGGCTTGCCGGTCGGCGTTCCATCCTCGGTCTTCGCACGGCCATTCTCGCGCACGTCGAAAGCGACGGAGTTCGCGCGACGCACCGATTTCGTGTTCAGGTTTGCGTTGTAAGCGACGAGGAATTCCCGCGCCCCGATCACCGTAGCCCCCGACTTCTCGTTGAATGCCGACGGCCCAAAATCCGGTTTCCACTGGGGCTGCTTGACCTTCTCAAAAAATCCTTCGTATTCGCCCGCGCGAATGACCGACAAATTCGAGCGCGCCGGTTCGCTCGCCGCTTTCTCGTAAAGATAAACCGGAATCTTCAATTCCTCCCCAACGCGTTTTCCCAACTTCTTCGCGCAATCAATCGCTTCGTCCCAGCTCACGTTGCTCACCGGAATGAATGGGCAAACATCCGTCGCGCCCATCCGCGGATGCGCGCCAGTGTGCTTCCGCATGTCGATCAGCTCGGCCGCCTTTTGGATTCCGCGAAACGCGGCTTCCACTGCCGCTTCCGGACTTCCGGCCAAAGTAACGACTGTGCGATTCGTGCTCGCGCCAGGATCGACATTCAGCAAGGAAACGCCGTCGACTGACTCGATCGCCGCCGTGATCTGCCGAATAACTTCTAGGTCCCGTCCCTCGGAAAAATTCGGCACGCACTCGATAACTTGTTTCATACACGTCTTTTTGCGCTGTCATCCTGAGCGCAGCGAAGAATCTCTGACTATTTCTTTTTTTGCCGCGCAGTGCGACCCGAAATGATCAGAGATTCTTCGCTACGCTCAGAATGACAGGCCGCTTTTCAGGTAGCTCATGATATCTCAATCCCGCGCGCGCGGCTCCATCGGGATCCTGATCTTACGCGCGTCCGCGAACTCGATCGCGCGCGAATAACCGGCATCGGCGTGGCGGAGGATGCCCATGCCGGGATCGCTGGTGAGGACGCGTTCGAGACGGCGGCGGGAATTGTCGGTGCCGTCGGCGACGACAACCATGCCGGCGTGTTGAGAATAGCCGATGCCGACGCCGCCGCCGTTGTGGATCGAAATCCAGGAAGCGCCGGCGGCTGTGTTCACGAGCGCGTTGAGCAAAGCCCAGTCGGAGATCGCATCGCTGCCGTCGATCATTCCTTCTGTTTCGCGAAACGGCGACGCAACGGAGCCGGTATCGAGGTGGTCGCGGCCAATGACGATCGGCGCTTTGATCTCGCCGCGCTTCACCAGCTCGTTCATAGCGACGCCGAACTCGGCGCGTTCGCCGTAGCCGAGCCAGCAGATTCGGGCGGGCAACCCCTGAAAATGAATTCGCTCCTTCGCCAGTTTCATCCAGCGCGCGAGGATTTCGTTCTTCGGAAATAATTCGAGCGCGAGTCGATCCGTGCGCGCGATGTCCGCAGGATCTCCACTCAACGCCACCCAACGGAACGGACCTTTCCCTTCGCAAAAAAGCGGACGGATGTACTGGGGTACGAATCCGGGAATCTCGAACGCGTTCTCAACTCCCGCCTTTTTTGCCTGCGACCGAATGTTGTTCCCGTAATCGAAGGTGATCGCGCCTTTTTTCTGAAGCGCGAGCATTGCCTCGACATGCGTGGCCATCGAACCCATCGAACGCGCGATGTATTCGTCCGGATCGCTCGAGCGGAGCGCGAGCGCTTCTTCGAGCGACATGCCGTTGGGCACGTAACCGTTCAGCGCGTCGTGCGCGCTTGTCTGGTCGGTGAGGATATCCGGCACGATATCGCGGCGCGCCAGTTCCGGGATCATGTCGGCACAATTCCCGACGAGACCGACCGAGATCGCGTCGGTGCCTTCGAGCAACTCCAACGCTTCATCGAGCGAACGCGCGGTCTTGTCGCAATAACCGCTCTTCAGGCGTTTCTCGATCCGCGCCGGATCGACGTCGATGCCGAGAAAACGCGCGCCGTTCATCGTCGCGGCGAGCGGCTGCGCTCCGCCCATTCCGCCCATCCCGCCGGAGACAATCAGCTTTCCCGCAAGACTTCCGCCGAAATGTTTTTCCGCGGCGGCTGCAAATGTTTCGAAAGTTCCCTGCACGATTCCCTGGCTGCCAATGTAGATCCAGGAGCCGGCCGTCATCTGGCCGTACATCGTCAGGCCAAGCCGTTCGAGCCGGTTGAACTCAGTCGCGTTCGACCAGTGGCCGACGAGATTCGAATTTGCGATCAGGACGCGCGGCGCCTCCTCGTGCGTCCGAAAAACTCCAACCGGTTTTCCCGATTGAACGAGTAACGTCTGATCGTTCTCCAGCTCGCGCAGCGAACGCACGATCGCGTCGAAGGCTTCCCAGCTTCGCGCAGCGCGTCCGGTCCCGCCATAAACAATGAGCCGGTCGGGGTTCTCGGCCACCTCTGGATCGAGATTGTTCATCAGCATCCGAAGTGCGGCTTCCTGGTGCCAGCCTTTGCAGCTCTTGTCGCTGCCGCGCGCCGCGCGAACAATGCGTCGATCACTCATCGTCGAAAATTCCTTCCCGAATCGCAGCGGCCACTCGAGCGATATCGGACGACATGGAACGGTCGGATTCCACTGCCGGCGAAAGTTTGCGGACGCGTTCGTACGCTTGCTCCACGCCGACTCCACCCTTGAGCGGCCTGCGAAATTCCAAGCCCTCAGCCGCTGCGAGCAACTCAATCGCAAACAAATGTTCCGCGTTTTCCACGATGCCGCGTAGCTTCAGCGCCGAAGTCATCCCCATCGAGACATGATCTTCTTTTCCGCCGGATGTCGGCAGGTTGTCGATGCTCGCCGGATGCGCGAGGACTTTGGCCTCATTCAATAAAGCGACGGCCGCGACCTGCAGAATCATGAACCCGGAATGCGTGCCGGCGTGCGGCGAAAGAAATGGCGGCAGCCCCTCGCTCGTATCCGGATTAACGAGACGATCGGTGCGACGTTCGCTGATGCTCATCAAATCGGTGATGGCGATCGCGGCGTAATCGAGCGCCAGCGCGAGCGGCGCGCCGTGGAAATTTCCGCCGGAAAGAACGTCGGCACCATCGGCGAAGACAAGCGGATTGTCCGTGGCAGAAGCCGATTCGATTTCCAAAATGTTTTCGCAATGGTCGAGGGCGCCGCGCACCGCGCCGTGAACCTGCGGCATGCAGCGAAGGCTGTAGGCATCCTGGACGCGGGGATCGTTCGCGACGTGCGATTCCCGGATCTCGCTGTCGCGCAACAGATCGAGGAGGTGCTGCGCGACCGCCTTCTGGCCGGGATGCGGGCGCGCCTCATGAATGCGCGCGTCGAAAGCGGTCGGCGTGCCCTTGAGCGCTTCCAAGGTCATGGCGCCCGCTACATCCGCAACGTGCGCGAGCCGGTTCGCTCGAAACAACGCGAGCCCCCCAACGGCGTGCATCGCCTGGGTGCCGTTGAGAAGGGCGAGACCTTCTTTTGCTTCGAGCACAACCGGCTTCAGCCCCACCTTTTTCAACGCTTCATCGCTCGGCAAACGCTCGCCTTTGTAAAATGCTTCGCCTTCCCCGATCAAGGTCAGCGCCAAATGCGCGAGCGGCGCGAGATCGCCGCTGGCACCGACCGAACCTTTCTCCGGAATCACCGGCGCAACGCCGTGATTATTCAGTTCGCAAAGCAGTTCGATGACTTCCAAACGAATGCCGCTCAATCCCAGGGCGAGCACATTCGCCCGCAACAAGATCATGGCGCGGACCTCCGCTTCCGAGAGCGGATTGCCGATACCGCAGGCATGACTGCGAACCAGGTTCAGTTGCAGCTGACGCAATTCATCGGCTGGAACATGAACATCGGAGAGCTTGCCGAAGCCGGTGCTAACGCCGTAAACCACCGCGCCTTTGGCCACGATCCCTTCGATCACGCTGCGCGACGCATGGATCTGTTCGTGAGCAGAAGCGCCGATTCGAATCGCTTCGCCCCCGTAAGCGACGGCCGCGATCTGAGCGAGCGAAAGGGGTTGGCCGGTCAGTTCCACGCCTCGCATGTTATGAATTCAGCGCGGAAAAGAAAGCGAGGGAATGCGCCGGCGGTCCTAGACCGCCCAGGAAAAAAGGCCAGGCCGTTGAAGCGACCTGGCCTTTTATGGTTAAAGCTATCCGCAGACGGACAACCTGGACGGTTATTTCGAGTAGGTCGAGGAGGTCGTTGTCGCCGCCTCTTTTTTCTGCGCGCATGCCCCCAGGCTCAGCGCACTGGCCACGACGGCCAAAATCATGATTGCTTTCAAAAAATTCAAGTGTGTTTCGCCCCCTTTCCCTGCAAGTTGCTGCCGTCATTTAGGCAGTTAAGACCCCTGACGCAACGCTTTTCTCGACTTTTTTCCTGACGTGCCAGTTCGCTCGTTAGGGCTTGATCTCGACCGGTGTTCCCTCTTCGACCCGTTCGAAAAGCTCGATGACATCAGCATTGCGCATCCGAATGCAGCCGTGGCTCCGCGGCGTGCCGATTTCGTCCTCGTGATTCGTGCCATGGATATAAACGTAACGCCCGTGGGTATTCGCATTCCGCGACTCCAGACCGTCCAGCCAGAGAATCCGCGTCATGACCAGATCGTCGTCGCGTAACATCTTCCTGGTGGGCTTGACCGGCCGGCGACTTTTGAAAACCGTGCCGCACGGCATCCCTTCCCCGATCTTTTCCGCAACCCGAAATTTTCCCGTCGGCGTCTTGAAACTGCCTTCCTTCGATCCCAGGCCGAAGCGCGACGTGGAAACCGGATAGGCAGTGACCTTTTTCCTCCCGCTTCGTAACGTCAGGCGCTGAGCATGGACCGAAATCTGGATTTTTAGCTGCTGACTTTTCTTCATCCGAAACGGCGGTAGGATGCGCCGTGCCCAGCGCAAAGAAAAGTTATCACGTGGCGATCGTCGGCGCGACTGGCGCCGTCGGCGACGAATTGTTGCGAGTGCTGGAAAGGCGCGCGTTTCCCGTCGAGCGATTGGTGCCGTTGTGTTCGGAACGCTCGGCCGGCAACAAAGTTTCCTTTCGCGGCGAACAGATCACGGCTCAGCGACTTTCGCCCGAATCCTTCGCCGGGATCGACCTGGCCTTTTTCAGTGCGGGCGGAAACATTTCCCGCGAGTACGCGCCGTTCGCGCGTAACGCCGGCGCGGTCGTGATCGACAACTCGTCCGTTTTCCGGATGGAAAGTGACGTGCCGCTGGTGATTCCTGAAATCAACGGCGCCGACGTGCAGCAACATCGCGGATTGATCGCAAATCCAAATTGCACGACGGCCGTCGCGCTCATGGCGCTTTATCCGTTGCATCGCGCGTTCGGGGTTCGGCGCGTAATTGCCGCCAGCTACCAGGCTGTTTCCGGCAGCGGCGCACGCGCGATCAAAGAGTTGCGGTCACAAGTCGAGGCTGCCGCGGAAAACCAGCCGGCCGTTGCAGAGATTTACCCGCACCCGATCGCCTTCAATGTTCTCCCCCACGTCGATTCGTTTTTGCCGGGCGGCTACACGAAGGAAGAAATGAAAATGCAGAACGAAGGCCGGCGCATCATGCATCTGCCGGACTTCCGTGCTTCGGTGACGTGCGTGCGCGTTCCGGTGTATCGCGCGCATTCGGTTGCCGTGAGCGCCGAGTTCGAGCGGCCCGTCTCGGTCGAAGAAGCGCACGAAGTTCTGGCAAAGGCGCCAGGACTCGAGCTCGTCGACGAACCGCAGAACAACCGTTACCCGATGCCGCTTTTCACCGCGGGCAAGGACAATTGCGAAGTGGGCCGCGTTCGCCGCGATTGCGCGTTCGAGAACGGACTTTCGTTCTGGGTCTCCGGGGATCAGCTGTTGAAAGGCGCGGCGCTCAACGCCGTGCAGATTGCAGAGTTACTTTAATCGCGCGCTGTAGTCGCCTCGCTCAGTCGTGGCGTCCTGCGAGCGGCGACTGAGCGCCGCTGCTACAGCGCCGCTGTGGTTACGGTGTCGGCGAGGTCGCCGGCTCGTTTTTCTTTTGCTTCTTGCCCTCGTCGCGCGTTGGGGGCTGTTCCTTCAATTTCGGCGCGACGTCTGCTGGCCGCTCACGCTTCGGTTTTTCCACTGCGCTTTCCGCTTTGGTCGAATCCGGGCCGGACTTGTTAGGCTTGTTCTCCAGCGGCGTCGCTGGAGGCGCCACTCGCGGTGCAGCGGGAGGCGGAACGACTGTCTCGTACTTATGCTTGTCGCCTTTTTCTTTCGATGATTTGGGTGCAACGGTCGGCGGTGCCGCCGCGTCGACGGGCGGGACCGAGGCGCTCGGCTTCATGTTATCCCGTTGCTTATTCTTGCCTTTGTCACGGGTTGGCGCCGGACTTGTCGCCGCGGGAACTGATGCGGATGGCGTTGCCATTGGCGCAATCTTTTCATTCCGTTTGTTCTTATCTTTCGCCGGGGAAACAGATGGACTTGCCGGAGACGCGCTCGTGCTGGCTGCCGCAGCAGGACTGGCCGACGTCGCGGGTGTCGAAGTGGAACCGGTTGCCGGCGGTGTCACCGAAGCTCCCGGACTGCTCGTGGTCTTGTCTGAAGCTTGCACGGTCGGCGGCGGGACGGATTTCGGATCTTCCTTCTTAATCTTTTCTTTCAATTCGGCCTGCGCTTTCTGGTCGCCGACTGGTTCCCATCCGCGTTCCACCGGTGCTTGGGCGATTTTTTCCTTCACGACTTTCGGCACCATAGTTTTCGTCGGCTTCTGGAATTGCTGCGGCGCGGCGACCATCAGCTTGTCGCCCTCCACCTTCATAACCGATTTGGATTTCGCGGCCGTCGCCGGATCAACGTTCGTCTCGCGCTGCAAACTCAACCGCTGGATCGGTCGGGTCGAATAGCGGCTCAGGGTATTGTAATCCGGCCCATAATTGTAAACCGCCGAATTATTGTAGGTGATATTGGTCACGTTCACCGTTTTCGTGATGTAGGTCACGTTCTGTTCCGGAGCGAAGATTCGCTCGCGCAAGACCGGTTCGCCGATGTAGCGAACGTCGATAAAGTTGTAGTAGGCAGGACCGATATCGAGGTCGATGTCCACGCGCGTCGTGATTGGACTTTCGTCCCAATACTCACCGGCTCGTCGCGGCGGCAACGGCGCCCAGCCGACATAATCGCCCCCTGTCCGCCACGAGACCCAGGCCGGCCCCCATTCACGACCTGGGATCCAGACCCAGCCGCGGCCACGTAACCGGATCCAGCGGCCGTAGTGATAAGTCGCCCAGCCGAAGTCCTCGTAGGAAATCCAGGTCCAGCCTTGATCTGTGTAAGCCCAATAACCGTCCGTGTAAGGCCGCCAGCTGGTGTTGCTCACGGCGACGCTGGGTTGCCAGCAATAACCGTAATCGCCCACCTCGACCCAGCTGCCGCCGTCGCTGAGATTATCGTAGAAAAAATCAATCGAGACCTCGACCCGCGCTTCCGCCTTTTGAAGGGCCGAAAGGGTTAACGCCAATATCGCCACCGCCAGAAGCACTCGTTTCATAAGCTTGATTGGTTGAGGAGGTTTAGACCAGCGCGACGCGCCGGTTATTCACCCAAACTCGAATCGAAAAAATGCACGCCGCTGCGGGCTTTCCATTACCGCGCCCGCAGGACCACAAATGAACGCGTCCGATGCCGGCAGACCGAAAGCACCTGCGTGCCGTTCGGATCAAGCGAACCGACGATGCGCTTGTATTCCGAAACGGATGTGACCGGCTGCTGGTTCACTTCTTCGATCACATCGCCCGCCCGCAATTCGCCCACTTCGCCGTCGACTTTTGTCACGAGAACCCCGCGAATCCGGTTCGGCAAATCCAGGCGTTTGACCACGTCCGCCGTTACGTCCGCGACTTCCACGGACGAAAGCGCGTTCGCTTCGTCGGGCTGGTCCTGCTGCTGATCGTCCGGTTGTTGCGGCGTCTGCGGCTGGCGATTGTTGCGCGAAGTCAGATAATCTGCCGGCTGCTCCTTGATCTCGGTGTTCACCGTCATCGTGCTGCCATTCCGGATCAGCTCGATGCCCACCTTTTTGTTCAACTCCACTTGCGAAACAAGACTGCGCAGCTCCGTGAGGTTTCGCACGGTGTGCCCGTTGAATTTCTTGATCACGTCGTCGCGTCTTAAATTCGCGTCGGCGGCGGGCGAATTCGGAATCACGTCGTCAATAATCACGCCATCGTTGTCCGCTACGCCTTGCGTCGTCGGCCGCGCCTGGATTCCCAGATAGCCGCGGATGATTCGCCCGTTCTTCAGCAAACTTTCCAGCGCGGTCTTCACCGAATTGGAGGGAATCGCGAACCCGATTCCCTGCGATCCGCCACTGCGCGAAATAATGGCCGTGTTGATCCCGATGATTTCGCCGCGCAAATTCACCAGCGGCCCGCCGCTGTTTCCCGGATTGATCGCGGCATTGGTCTGGAGGTAATCACCGAAACCGTCTGCGCGATTTGGCCGGCCCTTCGAACTGATAATTCCATCCGTCACTGTTTCCTCGAATCCGAACGGGTTCCCGATTGCGACGACGAAATCTCCCGCCTGCACGGCATCCGAATCGCCTAACTTGAGCGGCTTCAATCCCGGCTCATCGATCTTGAGCACCGCCAGATCCACCACCGCATCCGCGCCGATCAGCTTCGCCTTTTTCGATCTGCCATCACTAAGTTGGACCTCAATCTCGTCCACCTGATCGACAACGTGATTGTTCGTGATGATGTGCCCTTCCGAAGTCACGACCACGCCCGAGCCTAACGAATTCTGAACCAGCGCTTCATCGTTCGGGTTGCGAAACTGGCGCGGGTTCCGATTAAAAAAATCTGACGGATCGAGCTGATATTGCCGGCGAACCGGAACCTTCTTCGACGTCTTGATGCTGACGACCGAAGGAATAACCGAGCTGACGAGCGCCCGTCGTTCCCGGTTCAGGTTTTCCAGGCCGGCCACATCCTTCGGGTCGACGCTCGGCGCGGTCGCCAGCGAATATTTCTCCGCGGTCGATGCGAGAAAATTTAAGCCGCCGGTTTTAAGGCGATAATCGTAGAGCGCGGAAATGCCGGCGCTCACCAGCAACACAAAGAAAAGAAATTTGATCAGGTTTTTCATCAGCTCACGTTCGAAAAGGTTCGTCCCTGTTGTTCGACAATCAATTGCCGAAATCGTTGATTTTCCCGCGACTCGAGGCCGGGATCGACGGCCAGGATTCCGGTGGCCGCTGCCCGCGCCTGCCGCATCAAGTCTGCGTCCTTGATCAGATTTCCAAGTTTCAAGGCCGGCAATCCGCTCTGGGCTGTTCCCAGCAAATCGCCTGGCCCGCGCATTTCCCAATCGGCTTCCGCGACCTTGAACCCATCGATTGTCTTCTCGAGCACGGCGAGTTTCGCGACGGTCTCCTCCGCGGTCTCATCACTCATAAGAATGCAATACGACTTATGGGTGCCCCGCCCGATCCGGCCTCGCAATTGATGCAGCTGCGCGAGCCCGAACCGCTCCGCGTTTTCGATCAACATCAAGGTCGCGTTGGCCACGTCCACGCCCACCTCGATCACCGTCGTGCTGATGAGCACGCTCGTTTCCCCGCGGCGAAACCTTTCCATGATCGCCTGTTTTTCCGGCGCCGGAATCCGCCCATGCAGCAACTCACAGCGGAACGGCCGCAGCCGTTCCCGCCATTCTTCGAACTCCGCCGCCGCTGCTTTTGCCTCCAGCTTTTCGCTCTCGTCGATGAGCGGATAAACCACATACGCCTGCCGTCCCGCCTCGAGTTCCTTCCGCATGAAGATCAGAACTTCCGGCAACTTCTCCCGATTGCGCGCCGCCGTGACGATCTTGCCGCGGTCCGCCGGCATTTCATCGATCACCGATACATCGAGGTCGCCATAGACCGTCATCGTCAGGGTGCGCGGAATTGGCGTTGCCGTCATGACGAGAACGTCCGGCGCCGGCTCCCGCGCCGTCAGCCGCGCCCGTTGCGACACTCCGAACTTGTGTTGCTCGTCAATGACCGCCAGGCCGAGGTTTTCGAACGACACGCCCTCATAAAGCAGCGCATGCGTGCCGACGATAATGTGGGGGGCATTGGTCTGGGGAGCGCGCGCGTCTCGCGCGTGGGCGAACGCGTCTCGCGTTCGCGAACTTTCCTTCTGGTTCTCATCTTCTTGAGTCCAAACCCAGGAATAATCCTCGTTCTGTGCCGCCACTCCAGCGCCCCAAGGATTTCTCAAGATATAATGAAACTTCTCCTGAAAATCGCGGTCGGATCGGACGTATCGATCAAAGCTTTCGCGTTCCCAAACCGCACCTTTCGTCTTTTCGATTGCATTGATCTCGTGCGCTGAAAACGATTTCACAGACTGCAGCAACTCCTTCAGCGACCAAAAGAGCGCATTGTTTTTGTCGTCCGCCACTTTCGGCCACGGCTGGAAGAGAAAGTGCACGTGATCCGGCATGACCGAGGCAGCGAACAATTCGTAACGTTCGTTGTGAAAATGCCGGAGTGCGTTCAGGACGATGGTCCGCGCAGCTGGGGACAAACATCGGCGTAACTTCGTGCTGATTGTTACCGCGTAAATTGCCCAGGGCTTTTCAAAATGCGGCAGACGCCGGCGAGAATACCGCGCGGGTCCCTCTGCGTCGCCTTCGGAAGTTCGCGACGGCGAGACACCGTCGCCCACACGCGAGACGCGTGCGCTCCCCGGATTCTGTTGTCCACCGGCGAACAGAGGCAGCGTTTCCTCTTGGCGCGCGCCGGTCCGCAGAGCGACGCGCAATCCCAGCGGCTCGAGCCAGCGACACAGCACAGCGTAATGCTGTTCGGCAAGGATTTGGGTGGGCGCCATCAAAGCAGCTTGAGAACCGGATTCCACGGCGAGCAGCATCGCGGCGATCGCCACGACGGTTTTTCCGGAGCCGACGTCGCCTTGCAGCAGACGGTTCATCGGATGGGGGGAAGCAAGATCGCGCCGGAGCTCTTCGATCACGCGTTCCTGCGCCTTTGTCAGGTCAAAAGGCAAGGCGCGCAGAAATTTTTCCAGCAACTCGCCGTTACCGCCGTGACGTTGTCCCGCGCGCGAAACTGCTTCGTTTCGGCGGGACCCAATTAACATCTGCATCGCGAAAAACTCCGAAAACACGAGATGCTCCCGCGCGGCATCGCGTTGCGCGGTCGTAGTTGGAAAATGAATCTCGTGCAAGGCGTGCTCGCGCGAACCGAGATTCACATTCTTCGGCAGCAGCGTCGGCACCGAATCCGGGTCGAGATCTTCCAGGGCTTTGAAAATCAACCCGCGAAAAACGCGCTGCGACAATCCTTCAGTCGCGGGATAAATCGGCGTGATCCGACGAAAATGGACCGAGATTTCGTCGTCGTTCTCGATCACTTCGAAGTCAGGATGTTCCATGCACATCCGATTTTTCCGGAGCCGCGGTTTCCCGAAAACGACGAGCCGCTGGCCGGTCGCGATCATTTTCTGGACGTAATGCAGATTGAACCAGCGCAGCACAAGCGGCTGGCTGAGCGCGTTCGCATCCGACTCTTCCAGCGTCGCCTCGAAGATTTTTTTCCAGCCGCCAAAACGAACCAGCCGCGTTTTGACGACTTCGCCGCAGACGAGCAACGGCGTGTCGCTTTCCTCGCGCGGAAACGGCGCGAAATGCGTCCGGTCTTCGTAACGCCGCGGATAATGCGTGAGCAGGTCCTCCACCGTTTCGATCTCGAGCCTGCGCAACGCCGTCAGCTTCGGCCGCGGGATCCAGTCGAGCTCTTCGAGCGATTGCGAATACTCGATCATTCCACGGCAACAGTCGTACGCACGGCTTCCACTTGCATCCGCAACCGCGTTTCGCCTTCGTATTCATCCGCCGTAAGGCGAAAAGCGATGTCCCACGGCGGCTGCGGCAGCGGCGAGGCGGCGCCGTCGAAATAAATCGCGCGGCGAAAATGATTTTGCTGGCGCAGACGCAAGACGAGGTGTTTTTCTTTCAACACCTGCGGCTCGGCGGCGGGTGCAACCTCGCGCGCAAAAAACAGCGGGTGAGGATTTCCGTTCCCAAATGGCTCCAGCGCCTGGTGCCACCGCAGCAGCTCGTCGTTGAGCTGCGAAAACTTGAGTTCGTGATCGAGATGAAGCCGCGGTTGGAGCTGCTCTTCCGTTAACAGATCGCGCGCGGCTTGCTTAAAAGCGGCGGCAAAAGCGTCGTAGTTTTCCTCGCGCAACGCCAGACCCGCCGCCATTTCGTGCCCGCCGAATTTCTCCAAGTGCGCCGCGCATCGGTCCAATGCTTCCACCAGCGACAAACCTTCAATGCTGCGCCCGCTCCCTTTCCCCAGTCCCGTCGAATCGAAGGCGACCAGAATTGTGGGCCGATAATATTTTCGCGCGAGCCGCGACGCCACGATTCCAAGAACGCCCGGATGCCAGTCGCGCGATGCGAGGACGATCGCAGCCTCGCGCTCCGGATCGAAAAGTTTGCCCAACTTTTCTTCCGCTTCTTCGCAAATCTTTCTTTCCACGGCCTGGCGTTCCCGATTCTGCATGTCGAGGAACGTCGCCAATTCCGTCGCTTCCTGTTCGTCGTTCGTCAGCAAAAGTCGCAACGCTTTCTCCGCGGTCGCGAGCCGGCCGGCCGCATTGAGCCGCGGGCCGAGACGAAACCCGATGTGTTCGGCCATGACCGGCGAACGCACCGCGGCGATTTCCATCAATTTGCGCACACCAGGCCGCTTCGACCCGGCCAATTCGACCATTCCGCGTTGGACGAAAATCCGGTTCTCTTTTTCCAGCGGCACGATGTCAGCCACCGTCCCGAGCGCGACGAGATCGAGGTTTGCCCTGAGATCGAAATTCGGCGCCGGGCGCGTTTTCAAGAGGGCGTGGCAAAGCTTGAAGACGATGCCGACGCTGCAGAGATACGCGAAAGAGGAATCAGGTTCTGTTTTCGGATTCACAATCGCGATGCAGTCCGGCAGCGCCGATTTCGGTTCGTGATGATCGAGCACGATGACGTCGACGCCGCGTTCTTTCAGCGATGCGATCTCAGTCAGCGACGACGTTCCGCAATCGACCGCGATCAAAAGCTGTGGTCGATGTTGCTCGCAGCACCGCTCCACGCTCTCCGGACTCAGCCCGTAACCTTCCTCCATCCGGAGTGGCAAAAATAACTCCGGTGCCGCGCCGTAGCTCCGCAAGATTTCCGCGAGCAGAGCGAGCGACGTTACGCCATCGACATCGTAATCGCCGAAAAGCACGACTCGTTCGCCACGGTCGATCGCCTGAAAAATCCGGGCGACCGCAGCCGCCATGTTCGGCAACTGGAATGGATCGCTTAGAGCACGCAGACGCGGCTGGAGAAACGCAGTCACGTCATCCGCGCCGCTGAACCTTTTGCGTTTCAACAACTCGACGATGCACGGAAGCCCGCAGACTTCGCTCCACGTGATGCTGTTGTTTGCCTCTGCGCAGGGCGGCGCAATGATCCAATGTCTATCCAAGTTTTTCGGCGAGCGTTCGGGCATTGAAGGGGGCGTGCACCTTGGCGTCGTTATCGAAGTAAATATACACGTCGCGGTTCCCGGGTGCATTTTTTCGGCCGGAAAATAATTTCGCGTCCGCGGGCTGTTTCCCTTTTCGCCAACGCTCGATCCGGTTCGCCCACCAATCGAGTTCCCTGTCGCTGTA
The DNA here is from genome assembly GCA_035644055.1 of Chthoniobacterales bacterium. Classification (GTDB taxonomy): domain Bacteria; phylum Verrucomicrobiota; class Verrucomicrobiia; order Chthoniobacterales; family UBA10450; genus AV80. Next base: position 10,156 of record DASQPH010000064.1, on the reverse strand, counting down.
GCCGCTGACGTAAAGCTGCTCGGCGCCGTGGAGGCGGCAGTAAACAAAATCCGCGGTGATGTCTTCGGCGTAGGGCCATTTGCCAGCGGTATCGGCGACGACAAACGCGACGTTGTGCCGCCGAAGGAGCGCAAAAAATTCCGGCACCATGAATGTCGGATGCCGGATTTCGACGCAGTGGCGAATCGGGCGGGTTCCATCCGTCTTTGTCCAGGTGCGGCCTTTCACTTTCTCATCGTGTTGTTTCGCCAACTTCGCGGCCGCGCGTGTGTCGTGCGGAAGTAACTCGAAGAATTCGGTGAACCGCTCGGGGTTCCAACCGAAGTTCGGCGGGAATTGCCATAGAATCGGTCCGAGCTTTTCGCGCAAACACAAAACTCCGGAGGCCAAGAAATTCGCCAGCGGCCCCTCCACATCGCGCAACTTCTTCATATGGGTGATGAACCGCGCCCCTTTGACACTGAAAACGAATCCCGATGGCGTCTCGGCGTACCAGCGTTGATAACTGGAAGGCAGCTGAAGCGAATAAAACGAGCCGTTGATCTCGATCGAATTGAATTCGCGGCTGGCGAATTGCAGCTCGAGCCGGTGCGCGAGTTTCTTCGGATAAAAAACGCCGCGCCAACCGGCGTAGGTCCAGCCGGAGATTCCGATGTGCAGGTCCTGGCGGGGCCATTCCTTCGCCGGCGCCGTCAGATTATCAGCCGCGAGTCGTGCCACAAAATGCTGTGCTTCTCACAAAGTTTTCGAAAGGCCGAAAGCCCTTCTTTTTCCTGCCCGCCGTACTCGTAACGCAAACATTGCTGCAAATAGAATTGGCAGAAGTCGGGGCTGAATTCTGTTTCCGCCGCAATCAGCAGGTCGAGCTCGCGCAGATTATTATCGCGACAGGCCCGAAGCGTGTCCGCGATGGCTTTCGGGGACTGGACTTCCGGCCGGATCAACCAAAGCGCGTAAACGAACGGTAAGCCGGTCCGCTTTTTCCATTCTTCGCCCAGATCCCAAAACTGAAAGGTGCCCTCGGTTTCGTCGCGGAAACGAATGGCCTGGTCGCCGATGAAAAATTTCGCGAGCCGCGGTGTGATCGCGCGCTGCATGAGGCGCGAACGAAAAACAAATTTGGGAGCGAGTCCCATCTCGGCGAGCAGACAGCGCAACAAATTAATTCCGGTCTGCGACGCGGGATCAACCTCGATCTCTTCGATCGCGGTCAGATCGCCGTTGTGCGCGACGAAAACACTGTGGACGGGCCCGTTGGACGAGATCGAAACGCCATCGACCAGGGTGTAAACCGGGTTTCGGAGAAACTCGAAGCTGGAAACGAGCGCGACGTCGAGCTGGCCCGCGGCAAGTTTTTCGCAGAGCGCGCTCGGGTGATCGAACACAACTTCACCGGGCCAGCCGTGGATGAGCGGGCGCGCGTTGAGATACTTAACGCAACCGATCCGTAACAGCCCCGCTTCAGCCACGCGCGTCAGGCGTAAACGAGCTCGGCCTCGACCGCGGGCGAAACCGCCGGCTGCTTCTTCGTTAGATGGCGATAATAACTGTCGCGCTGGATCGGCTCGCGCCCAGCCTCGCGAATCACGTGCTCGAGCGTCGCGACCGTTTGTTCCTGCGGCGTTCTCGCGCCCGCCATGTGGAAGATTTTTTCTTCCATGATCGTTCCGTGTAAATCGTCGACGCCGTAATTGAGCGAGACTTGGGCGAGCGGCAGTCCCATCGAAACCCAGTACCCGGTGATGTGATCGAAGTTATCGAGATAGATGCGGCTGACGGCGAGGTTACGCAGCTGCTCCACTGCGGAGGCCGGTTTCACGTGCGCGAGAACGGTCGTGTTCGGCTCGAAGGCGAATGGGACGAAGCCGGTGAATCCGCCGGTTTCATCCTGCAATTCCCGGAGCTGTCGGAGATGATCGACGCGCTGTTCGAGCGTCTCGATGTGCCCGTAAAGCATGGTGCAGGTGCTGCGATTTCCCATGTTGTGCCAGATGCGGTGGACATCGAGCCATTCCGCCGCGCTCTCCTTGCCGCGGCAGAGTTCGTCGCGCACCTGCGGATCGAATATTTCCGCCCCGCCTCCAGTGAGCGCGCCGAGGCCTGCGTCTTTCAGGATGGCGAGCGTATCCGGAATGGAACGCTTAAAGATCCTCTGGGCGAGATGGCGAACTTCAATAGCCGTAAATGCCTTGATGGTGAGATTCGGAGCGAGCGCGTGCAGCCGCTTGAGCAATTCTAGATACCACTCCTTGTCTAACGTCGGATGCAACCCCCCGACCATGTGGACTTCCGTGATGCCCGTGGCCAACGACTCCTCGACAGTGGCAACGATATCGTCAATGGAACGCTCGAAAGCATGAGCATCCCTCTTTTTCGCCGCGAACGCGCAAAACTGGCAGGAGAGAATGCAGATGTTCGAGTAATTGATGTAACGATTGAGGATGTAAGTGGCGACGTTGCCGTTTTTTCGCTCGCGGACCGCGCTCGCCATCACGCCCAGGGCATTCAGATCGGTCGACCGGTAGAGCTGGAGCGCGTCGGCTTCAGAAAGACGCTGCTGACCCTCGACCTTTTCGGCGATGGATCGAAGATCATTTGGAATGAGCGATAAATTCATCAAACGACGGAGAATGGCGAGTCCATGATGCACATGCTGGTGTTGGCTTGCAACCGAAAGCACCGATGAAGGTTGAATCGGTCACAAATGAAGCTTTCGTCTCTGGCGGTCGAACCGAGTCCGCTTTTTCTTAACATGTCCGGCCAAGAACCCGGCCCGCCAGGCCGCACACCAGAAGATGCCGAGGATATTCGGCTGATGGGTCTTGCCAGCGCGGGCGACATGGCTGCGTTCGAGCAGCTCGTCGAGCGCCATCAACGGCTCGTGGTTGGAACAGTCGGTCGCATGCTGGGCACAAATTCCGACGCGGAAGACATCGCGCAGCAGGTCTTCGTGCGAGTTTGGAAAAATCTGAAACGCTACGAGCCGCGGGCGAAGTTCACTACGTGGCTGCTCAAGATCACGCGCAATCTGGTGTTTAATGAATTGCGGCGCCGCTCGCGTCACCCGGCCGTGCCGCTGCAATCGGAAACAGACGAGGAAGAGCGCCCGCTGAAAGACGAGAATGCCGTTTCACCCGCTGCGACGTTGCTCGAGCACGAACTTCAGGAAGCGGTTGATGCCGCCATTGCTCAGCTTCCCGAGACGCAACGTATGGCGGTCATCCTGCGCCGGTACGAAGAACTGAGTTACGAGGAAATCGCCGAAGCGCTCGACCAATCCGTCTCAGCCGTGAAGAGTCTCTTGTTCCGCGCCCGCACGGAGCTACGGGAAAGCTTGAAGCGCTATCTCTCTTCGTAATTGAGAGCCGCCGATGGGGAAAACAAAGAGGGCGGACCTCTTGCGAGAATCCGCCCCCTCTCAACCCCACATCTATGGTTGGCCTAAAATCCGCGTTCGTTCGCGCTCGTTTTGAAATCGATGGACTTGGTTGTGGTCGTCGTGCTTTCCGATTCCGTCCGCGCCGGCGCAGGCGGTGTTCCCGGCTTGGGATAATCGGCCGCGACATGCCGATTCGAGGTCGGGACTAAGCGGACCGCGCCCTTGGCATTGTTCCGCCAGCCGTTCGGATCTGCGTACTCATCGCCGGTGTGATGCAACCCGCTCACCTGATCTTCGAGACCGGTGCCGTAATGCTGGTCGATAATGGTCGGCGTGACGAACACGAGCAGGTTCCGTTTCACCCGCGCGTTTAGCTTTTCCTGGAAGAGATAACCTAAGACTGGAATGTCGCCCAACAGTGGAACTTTGGTGCGGCTTTTGTTCACCTCGTCCTGAAGCAAGCCGCCAATGGCCAGCGTATCGCCGCTCTTGATCAGAACGTTGGAATCGAGGCTGCGAGTGTCGATGATGGGACTGGCCACGGTGGCGCCGGCAAAGGTGAACGTAGAATCGCCGACCTTGTTACTAATCTCCGGCTTAACCGACAGCGTGATGAAGTTGTCTTTGTTCACTGACGGTTTTACAACCAGCGTGTTGCCAAATTTCTTGTCTTGGAAGCCGCCGAACACGGCCGTAGCGGTTTGTTCATTGAAATTCAACTGAGGCACCGGCTGCGCTCGGATGATTTCGATTTTGGCCTGCTGGTTATCGGCGGTTACGACCCGTGGATTAGCAAGGAACTCCGCATCTGAATCTTCGTTCAACGCGCGGAGCGTGAGGCTCATTTGCGGCACCGTGAGAATGGCGTAGCTGGTGGCGAGGTGGGAAAGGTTCCCAAAAAGGTTGTTATTTTGGCTATTTCCCGCAGCCAGGTCACTCGTAGGCACTGCCGGCGGATTGGTGCCAGTGAAACTTTGAGGGATGACCTGACCATAGCTGAAGTTTTTTGGCGTCGTCGCACCACCAACCACGCCGGCCCAGTTGATCCCGTAGGACTGTTTCGGGTTCGCCGTCACTTCCACGAGACGCGCTTCGATCATTACTTGCTTGGTCGGCTTGTCGATCTGGACGAGCAGCTGCTTGATGTGATCCATGTTCGCCCGGGTCTCGCGATAAAAAATCGTGTTCGTGCGCTCATCGACCTGCGGAGCATCTCTGCTGGAGAGTTGCGCGGCGATCAAGGGCGCGGTGTCTTTCGCCCGCGCATAGCTGAACTGATAGCTGTCACTTTCGGTCGGCTCGGCGGTCCGTTCCGCGGCGGTCTTGATGTAGTAAACGTTGTCGATCTTATCGAGGAACAGCCCTTTAGCTTTCACGATGATCGAGATCGCCTGCAGCGCGGTCACGTCTTCCAAACGCATCGTCACCGTGCCAGCAACGGTTTCGCTCACGACCATGTTGATTTTCGCCTGGCGAGCGAGCAATCGCAGCACCGCGCCAACCTCGTCTCCCTGAAATTCGCGAACGCCCACGCCGCCGTTATCGGCAACGCTGTCGGGTTCGACCGGACCGGGCGAAGTGGTCGTCGTGGCTGTGGTGGTGGTCGAAGTCGCGGGCGAGGGCGAGGTCGCGGCATTCGAGGTCGTAGCTTGAACGAGCAAAAGATTGTCGCTGCTCTTGGTGGACGGTCCGCTGGGGAGCGGAGGAGTCGCCGGCTTGGTTTTCGTTTCGGCCAGAGGAGCCGTCGATGCGGCGGGGCTCGAGCTAGGCGCCGGGGCCGGCGCGTTGGTCTGCGCGGTTACGGCGGTTAGGGCAATGAAGAATGCCGCTCCGGAGCAGACAAAGATTTGAAGGCGATTAGGCATAGATGATGTGAGGTTGAAGAATGCGTCTGCGTTAATTAGCAGAAAGCAGACCAGCCCCCTCGCGGGCTTATGGAACTTCCCCGGGAAAAGACAGGTTTTAAGCCGCGCGCGCCGCCCTGATAAATGCGCGTAACAGGTCGTGGTCTTTACGACCCGCCGAAGTCTCGACACCCGTTGTCACATCAACGCCAAATGGCCGAACGGCCTTGATTGCCTCCGCGATATTTTCCGGAGTCAAACCTCCGGCCAGGATCACTTGCAATTGCGGGTTCGCTTCGATAAAACGCCGCGCCAATTCCCAGGGAAAAGTGCGGCCGCTGCCTCCGAATTCACCTGTCCGACTGGAATCGAGAAGCACCCGGATGGTGAAGAAATCCGGAACGTTGATCAGCGAATCGGATCCGATAACCGGAAGCGCTTTTTCGAATCGGATTCCTTCATCCTTCAATCGCCCGCAAAACTCCGGCTCTTCGTCGCCGTGCAGCTGGAGTCCCGTGATGCCGGGTATTGCCGCGACCCGTCTTGCCTCGTCCCAGCTCGGATTAACGACGATCGCGATCTTCTCCGCGGCTCCTGGCAAATGATGGACCCAATCGACACTTTTCCCGACAAAGCGTTTACTGCCTGGAAAAAAATTGAACCCGATCGCATCCGCGCCGAATTCAATGGCCGCCGCCGCATCCTGCGGCGTGGTGAGCCCGCAGATTTTGACCCGCAACATTTAGGCCGCCGTCGCGAAACCGAGTGCCGGTTTGCTGAAATCAGGCGCGGGCATCTCGTTCACTAGCTTCACGATCCCATCCTGCCATTTGTCGCTGATCGTTTGCAGGTAGGGATCGTCTTCCTCGAGGTGTGCCCGCAGCTTTGCCTGCAGCGAATCCTTTTCGTAACACAAAATGTCGATCGGCGGACCGACCGCCACGTTGCTCGTCATCGTCGAATCGATCGAAATGATCCCGACTTTGACCGCGTCGGCGAGCCCGGTTTCGTAGGTGAAACCACGGTCGAGGATCGGCTTTCCGTATTTCCTTTCCCCGATCTGGAGGAACGGACAATCACGCGTCGCATGGATGCTGTTGCCCTGCGGATAAATCAGATGCACCTCGGGCGCAAAGCCAGCGATCTGGCCCCCCACGATCAGGTGAATGTTGAAATCGAATCCGTCCGCCTCCAGCGCTTCACGATGTCGCTTCTCGACTTCACGCACCTTCGATCCCACGTAGTTGATCGTGTCATAGAGTGTCTGCCGGGTCGTTATCTGTTCGCGCCTCGGCTCGGTTTTTCCGAGATGCAGATCCTCGTCGATCAACGCGATAGTCGCCTGGGTCAGGGACAAATTGCCGGAGCTAAGGATGCAGATCACGCGTTCGCCCGGCTTCTCGTAGACCCGCATCTTCGAGCAGCTGGTGATGTTATCCATACCCGCACTCGTTCGTGAGTCCGAAATAAACACCGCGCCCGCGCGGCAAATCATTCCCAGGCAATAGGTCATCCGTTTCTGCTTTCCGGTTCGATCACGCGACCCTGCACCTGCTTGATCTGGGTATGATGCGTAAGCACGTGGACGCGCCCGTCACTTCCACGGAAAAACGCGCTCAAGAGCCAGCTGATAATCCCGATCACGATCGCGCCCCAGAACGCGCTCCCGTAGCCATCTACGTGAAAGCCGCTCACAATGCTCGGCACCCAGTAGAGCATCAGCCCGTTGACCAGGAGAATGAAAATGCCCAGGGTAAGCAAAATCAACGGCGCCCCGAGGATCAGCAGAAACGGGCGCACGAAGGCGTTCAGAATTCCGAGCAACAACGCCGCCGCGATGAGCGAACCGGTCGTGTCGTAACGGATCCCGGTGATAATCGATGCCGCGACCATCACACCCACGGTTGTGACGAGCCATCGGAATATGAAGTGCCGCATGGCGGGACGTTAGGCGCACTTCGCCGCGTTGCGCAACCATCGCGTTGCAAAATCCGCTTGCGCGGCCGCCGCATGAGGTATTCGGTCTGAAAACATTCACCGACAAAACGACAGTGCCCAGGAAACCGAAAACATCAGTTGAAACGAAGCCGGCCGATGGCGCCACCGCATCTGCCGCCAACGGCAAAACGAGCGCGCCGGAGACGAAGAAAAAGTCGCGCGTCGCTAACGCCCCCGCGAAGAAAAAGAAGGCTGCGGCTCCAAAGAAACCGAGCGCCAAAGCCCCGGCGAAGACTCTCGTCGAACCGACCGACGACCAGATCCGCCTGCGCGCCTATTTCCTGGCCGAGCGTCGCCACAAACTTTCGCTCCCGGGCGATTCAAATCACGACTGGATCGAAGCGCGCCGCCAATTGATCGAAGAGTCCGAGCGTTCGGCGAATTAGCCGGCTGCGATCGTCTCCACTCCCGGCAAACTTTCCTTCACTTTTTCAATTAGCCGATTGATCGCAAACGGCTTCGGCACCAGCCCGCGCACGCCGGCTTCGCGCAATAATTCCTGGGCCCTCGCTTCTTCGCCTTTCGCAGTGACGAGCAAGAGCGGCGGCACGATCCGCGGTGGCGTCGCGTTATCGTAGACTTTGCGGATCAAAAAGAAGAGCATCGCGCCGTCGATCATCGGCATGGAAAAATCGAATAGCAGCAGGTCGTAGGTTTTCTTCAGCGCCAGCTCGAATCCGTATTCGGGCTTCGGCGATGAATCCACCTCGCAGCGCAGCATCGATGTCAACGCCTCACGCATCACCCGCATCAACGCCACGTCGTCGTCCACGATGAGAATTTTCTTTGGTGCCGTGTCGCTCATGACAACGGACGCTTGCGCCAAAGCCCTTCGCGTTTCAAGCTTTTCCGATGACCGCCCCTTTTGCTGAGCTCGCCGCCGCCCTTCGCGAACGCCTAGCCGTCATCTCCGATGAAGACAGTCGCCGGGATCCCGATCGCCATACTGCCCGCCTCCGCGAAGTCTCCGAAAAAATCGAGCGGCTCGAGCAATCCCTCCCCGCCCAAATCGACCCCCAGCTCCGCCATTTTCTCCAGCGCCGCAGCTACACGAAAGCGCTCGAACTGCTGGAGACAATCACGCCCGCTTAAAATACTGCACCGCTCTTTCGTGCTTCTTCGCCGCGGCCCGAGTCTTGAACGTGCCAAGATTTCTCCGTTTCCCGGTCTTCGGATTCTTCTTCCGCGAATACAGCCGATACCCGCCCGACTTTAGTTTTCTGATCACGAAAGATCGAAGGGTCAGTTCGAAGCGATCGCTTCGCCTATCGCGAGTAGAGCTCGACGATCAGCTGTTCGTTGACCATCGGCTGCATTTCGTCGCGGGTCGGGATGCGGGAGACTTTGCCGCTCAACGCGTCGCGGTTGGCGACGAGCCAGTCGGGGACGGGAGCGATCTGGGTGAGCTCGAGATTGCGCAAGGCGAGCTGGCGGGATTTCGGTTTGTCTTTCACGCTGACTTCGTCGCCGGCTTTGACGTTGTAGGAGGCGATGTTGACGTTCTTGCCGTTAACCTGGACGTGGCCGTGGGAAACGAGCTGGCGCGCGCCGCTGCGGGTGTTGGCGAGGCCGAGACGGAAGACGACGTTATCGAGTCGCGTTTCCAAAAGCTGAAGCAGCGTTTCACCGGTGACGCCGCGCTTGCGCAACGCGCTTTGGAAAATGCGGCGGAATTGTTTTTCGAGCAGGCCGTACTGATAACGGAGCTTCTGTTTTTCACCGAGCGCGATCGCGTAATCGGACTGTTTGCGGCGCGAACCTTTGGGGCCGTGCATGCCGGGAGGATAATTCTTTCGCTCAAGCGCTTTGGCGGGTCCAAAGAGCGGCACGCCGTAGCGGCGGCTCACTTTGGTTTTCGGTCCGGTGTATCTGCCCATGAGAAGAAAGTAGAAAGGTTAAAGTATAAATTACTCAGACGCGACGCTGTTTGGGAGGTCGGCAACCGTTGTGCGGCACCGGGGTCACGTCGCGGATGACGGTGAGATCGAGGCCGATGGCTTGCAACGCACGGACGGCAGATTCGCGGCCGGCCCCGGGACCACGGACGAGGACTTCGACTTCCTTGAGGCCATGGCCCATGGCTTGGCGGGAGGCGTCCTGCGCGACCATTTGGGCGGCGTAGGCAGTGCTTTTCCGCGAGCCTTTGAAGCCGACTTTGCCGGCGCTCGACCAGCCGATCACGTTACCCTTGAGGTCGGTGATCGTGACGATGGTGTTGTTGAAAGTGGAGAGGACGTGGGCGATGCCGGTGTGAACGTTCTTGCTGCCCTTCGCTTTGATGATCTTCGGCTTCTCGATGTCGTCGGGATTGAGCGAAAGATTTTCCTTTGGCGGTTCGGGAGCGGCGGCGGGCGCGGCTTCTTCCTTCTTCGCCTTGGCGGGCTTCTTCGCGGGCTTGGCTGGCGCTTCTGCAGCTGCAGGAGCGGGCGCCTCGGTAATCGCAGCGGCCGGAGTTTCCGGAGCGGCGGTCTGAGCCTCAACTTTCGTTTCTTCCGTTTCGGCTTTCGCCTTCGGAGCTTTTGCTTTCGCCGGTTTTTTCTCGTCTGAATCTGCCATGACTAAAATTCTCTAAGCGTTAAACCTTGCCCGCTTTCGCTTCCTTGTTGCGGATCACGCCGACAGTCTTCCGCGGGCCCTTGCGCGTGCGCGCATTAGTGGAGGTGCGCTGACCGCGGACCGGCAGCCCGCGGCGATGCCGGATACCGCGATAACAATTGATCGCCTGGAGCCGTTTCAAATTGCTCTGCGTTTCCCGGCGCAGATCGCCTTCAATCGGGATCTTGTTGTTCGTGATCGCGTGAATGATCTCGTTGATCTGCTGGGGCGAAAGATCCTTCGCCCGCAGGTTCGGATCGATATTTGTCTGCTCGAGCACGCGCTTCGAGGTGCTCGGCCCTATGCCGTAAATATAAGTCAGCGACGCTTCGATGCGTTT
>DASQPH010000063.1:0-2595 GCA_035644055.1 Chthoniobacterales bacterium | reverse complement strand
GTCAGGATGAAAATGCTTGGCTTTCCCCACGATGTCCTTCGTCAGATCGCGGATGTCGCGCATGAACGCGTCGCGCGTGAGCTTCCGATGTTCAATCTCTCGCAGGCGAAATTCCCATTCGCCGGTGAGTTCAGGGCTGGTTAATTCCGGCACCGCGTTCTTGAGAAGTGTGATCGTCTGGATCGCCTTGGCGGTGGGCTGGAGCTCCTTTCCGTGCCGAATGAGATAATGAGCTGAAATCAGTGTTTCGATAATGGATGCGCGCGTGGCGGGCGTGCCGAGGCCTTTCTCCTTCATCGCGTCGCGCAGTTCTTCATCCTCGACAAGTTTGCCCGCAGCTTCCATCGCGCTGAGGATCGTACCTTCGTTATAACGAGCGGGCGGCCGCGTTTGTTCCGTGTTGATTTCAATGCGCACGGTTTCGACCCGTTCGCCTTGCTGCACGGCCGGCAGGTTTTCTTCGGGCTTGTCGCCGGCCGTTTCGCGTCCATAGACCTCCAGCCATCCGGGCGCGATCATGATTTTCCCTTCTGTTTTGAAAGGCTCGCTTTCCACTCGCGTGATACGAGTCGTGTTCTCGTACTGTGCCGGTGGAAAAAACACGGCCACAAAACGTTTGCTTATCATGTCGAAGATTGCCTGCTCGTTGTTATCGAGTGAACGCGGGACGGCGTCGGTTGGAATGATTGCGAAATGGTCGCCGACCTTCGCGTTATTAAAAATCCGCTTGTTAGGCTTTACCCAATTGTTGTCGAGCACTCTGCGCGCGAACGGGTTTTCGAGTTTGGCCAATGTCGATTTTACCGTCGGGATATAATCTTCAGGCAACGCGCGCGAATCGGTACGTGGATAAGTAATGGCCTTGTGCCTCTCGTACAGCGCTTGCGCGATTTGCAAGGTGCGCTTCGCGGAGAAACCGAAGCGACTGTTCGCTTCACGTTGCAAGCTCGTGAGATCATACAACTGAGGCGCGATCTGCGTGCTGGGCTTTTTTTCCTCCAACTCAATGACGCCTTCTTTGCCCGTGCACTTCCGCTGAATGGACTCGGCGATTTCGCGATGCCACAGTCGGGGCGCGGCACGGTGCTCGTCCCAGAGCGACCCGTTGGCAGGATCAAGCCGTGGCTCGGCATCCGGCAAATTTAATTGAAACCGCGTGAGCAGTCTTCTCGTTCTCTGGATTTCGCTTTCTTCTTTGTTGAACACTTCGTCGAACCATCGCCCTGGATATTCGCCGGTTGTCGCGCGGAATGTGCCGATGATCTCATTCAGTTCCCGAGGCTTGAATTGCGTAATCTTGCTCTCGCGATCGACGATAATGGTCAGTGTAGGCGTCTGCACTCGCCCGAGCGAAGTGACAGTGCTGCCGCGTCCGCCGCTGAGGCGCAGCGTAAATGCGCGCGTCGCGTTAATGCCTACCAGCCAATCCGCCTCGTTGCGGCTTCGCGCCGCGCTCGCCAGCGGTTGCATCTCGTCGTCGCTACGTAATCGCGCGAATCCGCCGCGGATGGCCTCTGACGTCATCGATTGCAGCCAGAGACGCTTGATAGGCTTTTTCGTGCTGGCGTATTGGACGATGTAGCGGAATATCAGCTCGCCTTCACGGCCTGCGTCGCAGCCGTTGATGATCTCGGAAACGTCTTTGCTTCTGATGAGTTTTCGCAGAGTGCTGACGCGACCGCCCATTTTGTCCACCGGCGCAAGCTCGAATTCCGGAGGCATGATGGGCAGCTTCTTCATGTCCCATTTGTCCTGCTCTTTCATCGAAGCAGGCACGGCGAGCTCGAAGAGATGACCGACCGCCCACGAGATCAGGTATCGCTCGTTCTCGAAGTAGTCCTTGCCTTTCTTGAAGCCGCCAAGGGCCTTGGCGATGTCGCCGGCGACCGATGGTTTCTCGGTAATGATGAGGGACTTGGACATGGGGCAGCAATCGAACTCACTTACGGTGGCTTTGCAAGTCAGGGCCAGTTTGCGAGCCGTGCGACGCCGCAGTAACTCTCTGGCTAGCCTAGCTTAACGAAGTATTTTCCGGGCAATTGCTTGACCAGACGTTTCAGTTCTAGCTGTAAAAGTGTAGATGAAACGGCCGCGCTTGGCAATTCGCTCCGTGCCGCGATGTCGTCGATGGAGGTCTCGGTCGCGTCAATAGCTCCGAAGACTCGGCGCTCCTCGTCTGAAAGGGGCGGCAACGGCCGGGCAGCGGTTTCGGGAGATGGTTTGGCCTCAGGCAACAGGACCTCCAAGTCTTCCAGAATGTCTGATGCATCCATGACTAGCTTTGCGCCCTGCTGAATCAGGCGGTTCGATCCCATCGCGCTCGGCGCGTTGATGTGGCCGGGCACTGCGTAAACCGCGCGGCCTTGTTCCAGTGCCTGCGCCGCTGTGATAAGCGCACCACTATTCAATCCTGCTTCCACGACGAGAATGCCGTGGCTCCATCCGGAAATAATCCGGTTGCGCATCGGAAATGTTTGTCGATCTGGTTCGATATCCATCGAGAACTCGGAAACGATTGCGCCATTCCCGCTGCGGATTTTCTCCGCCAGCGGCCCGTTCTCCGGCGGATAAAGTTTGGCTAATCCGGAGCCGATC
>DASQPH010000062.1:0-18920 GCA_035644055.1 Chthoniobacterales bacterium | reverse complement strand
GCTCACCGTGCCGGCTGCGGTCGGCGTGGAATTGAACGTCACCGTGTTAGCCGATGTTCCGGGCGCGGCCAGCCCGGTGCCGCCGTCGCTGTAGTTGGTAACGCTCATTACCTTGCTACCAGTTCCGCCGGAGGCGGTGATACTCTGGTTATAAAGGACGCCCACCGTGCTATCCGGCAATGTGGCGGGGCTGACTGTCACGACGCCGTTGATCACAATCTGGTAGGCCTTCGAAGTATTCGCGCCGAGCGAATCGGTCGCCTTGATCGTGAAGTTAAAGGTGTTTGCGACCGTCGGCGTGCCACTGATTTCGCCGGTGCTCGCATTGAGACTCAGGCCATTCGGCAGAGTGCCGACACTAACCGAGTAGGTAATCGCTCCCGTTCCTCCACTGGTTGAAATCGTTTGGCTGTAACCCGGGAAGTCCTTCGTCCAGGGATTGAGCGGACTGTTGGTGTTAAAGGTGATCGCAGGCGCAACCGTAATAGTGAACGGCGTGGTATCGAGGAATCCCGCGGTGTTGGTCGCGCGAACGATGATGTTCGAGAACGTTCCGGCCGTTGTCGGATTGGGAGCGGTCAAGGCGCCGGCGGCGCTGAGCGTGAAGCCACCGGGAAGCGGACCCGATCCAGGAGCCAGCGCGTAGGTCGGCGCCGGGAAGCCATTCGCAGCGAAAGCGTAGCCGGCATAGGCGAAGCCTACCGTCGCCGTGGTCGGCGGCGTTTGCGCGCTGAACAGATTCGGCGGGAAATGCACCGGCACCGTCGTGGTGTTGGTGTTGACCGTGACGAAGTTGCTGCCGGAAATATTTGCGGTGTTAGTGATATTCCCGCCGAAGCCCGCATTGACCGTCGCTTGGAACGTCATCGTCACACTCGTCCCCGGATTCAACGTGCCGATGGTCACTGGCAATCCAAGGAAATGCGGCCGGGTCACGCTGCCCGGGATGGCGCCTTTCGCCTGACCCTTCGCTGGCAAGCGGCGTTCGCCCCGCGTCAGGAAGCCATACATCAGGCTGTCGCGATCCTTCTCCGCGTACGAATCCTCGAGGCCAATCGCATGGCCCATCTCGTGCAGGATCGCGGTGAGTAGATCGATCCGGCCGGCCGCTGCACTCGTCGAATCGGTGTAGCAGCGCGTTGAAGAACTTCCGTCGCCAAAAATCGCGTCGCTCTCTGCTTTTGAGTCAAGGAACCAGCCGTTTCCGCCGGCGTCGTCATCGACACGGATTCGATTGGCGTCCGCTTCACCGAGATAAATTCCCGGTAGATTGGCGACTTCGAATCTCAGGCTGCGCAAAGTTGCCAGTTGATGGTCGGTCAAGCCGGCGGCTTCCCACCGCGCAATGGCCCTGGCGACGACGGCATCGAGATCGGTTTGGGTAAGTGATGAGGCCGGTAGAGCCCGGGGCGCCGGATCTTGAGCGACAACTGCCATCGGAGCGATGGCCGCCAGCGCCGTCGGAACCGAAGCCGCCACCGGCTCGACAGCCGGCGCTTCCATCTCCGCGACGCCACCCGCGGAGACGAGCAACGGCGTGGAAGTGACGCAATCGACACCGACGCCCGACGGGACCGCTCCCGGAGTCGATATCGCGACCTTGTTCGTGCCATTGAGAGTGTTGTTGGCAATCAGGAAGTTCTCCGTGCCCGGACTGCCGCCAGGGCCACCCTGGATCGTGATGGTGCTTCCACCCACGGGATCGATGGAGATGACTTGCTGGCCAGCCGTATCGGGACTTTCAGTGAGCGTGTTCTTCAACGCACCTGCGCCGCCGATATTCGCGCAAATCGTGGAATTGCCGCCGCCGTTGTTAGTCGCCTGCATATCGAGAGCAGACTGGGCGAACGCCAGACTTCCATCGGCGAGTCCGACGTTACTCTGAAAGTCGATAGCCAGGGCCGAACCGCGGTCGGAGCGCAGGTTGATGCCGGTATGCACGCCCGTGCAGGTCGCGCAGCCGCCGGCGCCGGCGGCAGTGCCACCGAGGTTCGTGTTACTGTTGAACGCCATGTTGGTAAGCGCCTGGCGATGCAAGCTGATGAAGGTAGAGCCGCCACCCATCGTGTTGTTGGTGACCGTGGCGTTTACCGATGCATGAGGCGTCAGCGCCCCGTTGACTGCGTCGGACTCTGAGCGAATGGCATCATCGCTCGTGTTGGTCATCGAGTTGTTATTGTAGCGGGCGTTCATGGTCCCGCGGCCCGATGCCATCCAGCGCCCACCGATGCCGACGCTGGTGAATGTATTGTTCTTGATTGTCAGCTCATAGATTCGCGCGGCCGCACTGTCCACTGGCTGGACAAAGTTGATCGAGCGCCCGTTGATGTTGTCGAAGGTGTTGGTCCCGTCCGCGGTGCTCCCATCCACATTGAGTGTGGCGGTGCCATGGCCCGCCGTTGCGTCGCTCTCATTTCGAATATCCGCGTCAATGCCGTCGTTCGAAATCTGGGTGAACTTGGTGCCCGTTACCGTCATGTTGAGGTCAACATCGTTGTGGTTCCGAACGACGATACCTTTGTTCTCCGGCAGTACGGGATTGGGGGTGCGCACAAAGCTGCCGGAGTCAGGACCGATGGTATCGCGCTGGATAATGACGGTACCGGTCAAGCCATGACCTGCAGTGGTGTCCGCAATGTTGGTTGACTCGAAGTGCATCGCGTCTTCGCTCACGGCCCCACCCGCCGTGTTCCCGAAGTTGAAGATGCGGCTGTCGCGGAAGGTGAAATTGTTGACCCCGTTGCCGAAGATACCGTGATCGCCGGTGTTATGGATCGAGACCAGGTTGAACTCGATGTTCGAAACGCTCGTGAACGCGACGCCATGCGAGCCGGTGCCTTGGATCGTGCCGCCGGTGCAGGTCGGCGTCGCCGGAGTGCAAGCGCCGCCGTTGCCGACGATATTCAGGCCGTTCGTGCCAGTGGCGGTCATAATGATTCCGCTTGCGGGCAGCGTGTTATTGCCTGTCACCGAAATACTGCGAAATGTCAGTTCGCTCGCACCGATCGTGGTGTTGGCGACATTGAGCGCGGTGCCAGTCGTCGTCGTCAATGTATTGACGATGCTGGTGTTGTTCTGCGTGGCGCTGACTGTGCCGCCGCCGGTCGCGGTGAACGCAGCGTTGGTCGTGGTGCTCAAGGCGAGCCCGCCAGTAAAGTTGATCGTGGATCCAGTATTGGTGAGCAACGAAATGCCGGCTACGCCCGCCGCCGTCGCGGTGATGCCGCCCGTGAAGTTGATCGTCCCACCGGTCCGATTCTGGATCACGATCGGCGCCTGGCCCGACGTGGCCTGCGTGATCGTGCCCGAGTAGTCGATGTTCGCGGTGCCGCCACTGCTCGCCGATCCCGTCCCGTTGAGGAACGATGTACCTGTTGCGCCGCTCAACGCGCCGCTGCCAAAGTTCACTTTGCCGGCGACGGTGACGAGATTGATGTTGTTCGCGCCGCTGCTCGAAGTGATCGAGTTGAAGGTTGAACCGGTGCCGGCTCCAGCCGCATCGCCGAATGTGCCATTGGTCAGGTTCAACGCCTGGCCGCTGCCTTGCAGCGTCACGTTGCTCAAAACTAAAGTCCCGAAGCTATTTCCAAGAATCTTGCTGCCGGTCGTGTTGCCGATCGTGAAACCTGTGACGGTGTTACCACTGGCGAGGGTAATGGAATTGGTGCTCACGGCTGTAGCGACCATCGTCGTGTTAGAGCCGCCGGCCGCGTTAATGACGATGGTATTGACCGTGAGAGCGGTGCCGCTCCCATAGAGAAGCTGATTGTTGAGCAACGTGAGGTTGCCGTCGTAATCACCAGTCCTTTCGATGATGAAGATGATGTCGCCGATGGCGTCCGGGCCGCTCGCCCCAGAAATGTCCGCCAGGGAATCAAAAGGCCTTGTATTGGAGCCGTCTTCCGTGCCATTGGCCCCGGCATAGGTGCTATCCACGTACCAGACCCGCGCGCCCAGCGCGATTGTCACCAATCCTATGCTCGCGAGGTTGTCGCCGTCCGTAACCGTGTAACTAAACGTGTCGCTCACGTTTTGATCGCCCGTCTGCGGCGTGTAAACAAACGAACCGTCGGCCGCAATCGTCACGCTGCCACCCTGGCTGGTCGCGAACGTGCCCGCGGTCACCACGAGGCTCGCGTTGGGTGTTACCCCGTCGATGTCAACCACGCCGTTTCTAAGACCGTTGGCGACGTTGACGATGAGCTGGGTATTGCCCGCCGCGTTGTAGGCATGAGCGATCGCGTTGGCGGAAACCTTCGCGGAGTTGTTCACGAACGTTGAATTCGGGTCGATCGTGTCCGCGACCTGGACACCGGTCGCATCCGTCGTGCCGGCCGCTCCGTTGTTCCCGACACCGATCGTGTAGGTAATCGTGTCGCCCGGTCGCGCCGAGTTGTCGTTGTTCAAGGGGAAGCCGGCGTTTTTCGTTTTTGTATTTATGTCCGGCGCCGCCAGAGCCAATGAAGGCAGCACGACCAGGCCGAAGAACGCGAGCACAAAAGCAAGCGCCTGGAGGGACGGGCGCCGTCCTGTCCCGGGCCTCAATGATACGGAGTCAGGTGAGGGGCTAAGTTCGGTTTTCAAGGGGTCGTGGATTAGAGTTCGGGGACCTGTTGGGTGTAGTTTTTAAATGAAATGCGGAAACGTGTCGAGCGCTTATTTTGAAAGTTTACGCCTGGGATTTGAGCTTGGGATCTTCGAACGCCACCTCGATCTTCGACGCGGTATCGAACGCTTCGCGCCAGTGCACATCCTCGAGCAGTGCGGCGTCAATCCAGCCGCGCGTATCTTTCTTCACCTGTTTTCCGAAAATAACGTAGAGCCACACCCCGGGATCCGAATACGATTGGCCGAAAATCTCGCGGACTCGGTCGAACTCTCCGACCGCCTGCTTCGCGGTCATTCCCAGTGCCGCTTTTGCGGCACTCGAAATCAACGGCGTCATCAACGCGCTTTTCACGTCGTCACTTCCGGCCAGCGCCGCGAATGCCGGCAACTCGCGCACGAACGCGGCCGCGATCGGATGCGCTGCCTTCGTCGTGGCGGTTGCTTTCACCAATTGCGCTTTCCAATTCGTAAAATCGGAACTCTCGGGAACCCCGGCGGTCTTCGCGTCACCGGTGCCGCGCATCGCCACGGCGAGCGCCTCCGTCGTCTTCGTCGGACGATTGATTAGCCTGATCTCATTCCCGTTCAAGGCGCCGAGCGGATCATCAAGTTGTTTGGCAATCGGATCGTAACTCAACGCGTCATGGGCAAAGACCGCATTGTCTTTCCCGCCTAGCTGTGAGAGCCGCCTGGCAAAGTCCCCGGCGGAAAGATTTTCGATCACGTGCCCGCTATTCTGCGCCACGAACGAAATCGAATTCTCTTTCGCGTAGAACTTGTTAAACGGCGACCGGATCAGCGCTTCCGCGGCTTTCACGAAATCGTCCACCCGGACGAGCACGCGCAGTCCGGAATTGCTCTCAGGCTTGAAATGCGCCAGCACCGATGCGCCGGTCAGCCGCACTACGGAGCTGTAGCTCGAGACGAAATCCAGGAGCTTGAGTTCGGCCGCGTCGAAGGACAAAACGCCCGCCGTTTTCTCGCCGAGGGCAAGAAGCGATTGAGGACGAAGAGCGGCGCCGCAGACCAACAACGATCCGGCGCGAAGAAAAGAGCGGCGGTCGTGGATCATCTAATAATTTTCGGCAGACGGGGACAGCCCCGGGTTAAACCATGAATGGGGCTTCCGAGTCAAGCGCGTTTTGAGGAAAAAGTGGGAGACAACCGCGGATATCGCGGATAGGGAAAGCCAAAACAGAAACCCGAATTTCTTCATCCGAGTCATCCGCGTAATCCGCGGTTCAAATTCAACCACCGCCGATGAAGAGATTATTATTCCGGGATCCTCTGCGTTCCCATTATCCGTGATATCCGCGTAATCCGCGGTTAAATTTTCAGTGATCTTGGAGAGACGCAGCGGTAGCCTCGCTCGATGCTCGACCTCGCCACCGTTCGCCGCGAACAGTTCGCCGCCTGCATCAACCAGGATTTCGAGATTATTTTTTCCGAGGGCACCCTGCCGGTGAAGCTCGGCGAGGCAAAACAATGGGGGCCAGACCAGCCGCCAAATATTCGCCAACCATTCGCGCTGGTGTTTCGCGCCGACCGCAATCTGTGTTTGCCACAGGGCATTTACAAAATGCGGAACGCCCAGCTCGGCGAGATGGAGATCTTCCTTGTCCAGGTCGCCGCCGACGCGAATAGCAGCACCTTCGAAGCAGTCTTCAACTAGCGACGCGTTTTCATGATGTCATCCTGAGCGAAGCGCAGCGAAGTCCCGTAACGCAGCCAGCGCCAGCTGGCGAGGCCGGGCTTTCCAAGGATCTCTGAACATTTCAGTGTGGTAAAAGCTGCGCCGCTCTCAGCGCTCGGAAATAGTCAGTGATCCTTCGCCTCGCTCAGGATGACAATTTAGGAGGGCTCCGCTCCCCACCGCATCAATAGATACGCGCCCTTGTCCTCCACCTGCTCGAACCCGAACCGCTGATACAAGCTGAGCGCGCGATTGAAACGCTCGACGTGGATCGTGAGCGACTTGCCGGCGCCACGCGCTTCCTCCTGTAAATCGCGGAGCAACTTCGTCCCGATTCCGCTTCCCCGAAACTCAGGCAGCAGGGTGATGTCGACGATCCGGATTTCCCTTTCCCAGCGGTCGATATACAGCCGGCCGACCGGCCACCCGTCGCGTTCGATCATTTGAAATGACGCCCCTGGATAATTTGCCGCATAGTACGCGCTTTGCGCATCGAACTGTCGCCGGCAAAAATCCGCCTTCAGCTCTTCAGGCCAGCCGGTGATGGCCAGTTCCTCCGCGCGGCTGCTCGCATAAACGCGCGCGAGAAACGTATCGTCCTCCGGCGTGATGGGGCGAAGTGAGATCATGGTGCGAGTCACTGAAATATAAACCGCGGATTACGCGGATAGCACGGATATGGAAAAGATCAGAACAAAGTATTCTGGATTCTCCATCCGAGTCATCCGCGTTAACCGCGGTTAAAATTCGCACAGACGGCGGCCAGAAATGAATCGTCCTCCGGCGTAATCGGACGCAACGCTATCATCGCGAGGAACAGATTAGCGACCGCGGATTACGCGGATAGCACGGATATTGAAACTCCGAATCCGTGGCATCCGCGCAATCCGCGGTTCAAAGCAAACGAATTTCGAGGCCGCCTACGTCCGCGGCGGAAACACGCCCTGCAACGCGATGCAGAAATTGAGCGTCAGGTACGGCTGCATGTTGTTATGGGGCAAGTCGCCACCTGCAGGCGCGATCGCCTGGAAGGCCATTTGCAGACTGTTTCCCGACGGCGTGTACGGGAGGAGGCCCGCGTCGCCTTTTGCCGGACATTGGTTTGTCGGATCGTTATTAGTTCCGTTGAAACCTCCGACGGCGTTAAACGAGTGACTGTGGGAGGGTATCTCCGATTCGAGCAGCGTCACCGTCTGCGTTCCGCCAACTTCGCCCAGATCATGGAGGGAAAGGCCCGGGCCCTGCCCTGGATGCATCGGCGCATTCCCCTGCATGTTCGGCAGGGCAAAATTGGATTTGCCATCACCTCCGTAGGTGGTGCCCAACAGCGAAAAGAGCGCAGTATTCTGCGAGAGCGGCAGGAGCTGTCCGTCGCAAAAGGCCCAGCCTTTCGGCGCGAAGTTAAACGGGAAGATGCGAATCTCAGCAACAAATGGATCGGCCATAAATTATGTTCTCCTAAGTAGGTGACGGGAAAATCCCGAAGAGTGAAATGATGAAGTCCACGCACAAGTAGGGCTGGAAATTGGTGTGCGGCTGGTTGCCGCCGGTGGGACTCACCGATTGCGCATTCATCGGATTACTGCCCGGACCGTCGCGGTACATGTTCTTGCTCGGCTTAGCGAGGACGTTGTTGTTCGGGTTGGTCGAGTTGGCGCCAGCGGCCGTTGCGAGCAGGGCATGACCGTGGGCAGGGATCTGATTAACCGTGAGGGTTATTTCCTCAGCTCCTCCCGTCTCGGCCAGCGTGAAACCATTACCCTGATGGATGGGAATCCGGCCGCGGAGATCCGGCAACCCAAAGGTTGACTGACCATCGCCGCCGTAGGTGGTCCCAATCAAATTGAAAAGGGTTTCGTTCTCCGAGATGGGGAGCAGTTGTCCTTCGCAAAACATCCAGCCAGCGGGCGCAAAGTTGCCCGCGAATATCCTGATTTCTCCGACGTAAGGTTGTGCCATAAAAGTTTTCTCCTTAGGTTTGCGATGGGAAGATTCCTTGAAGTGCGATGCAGAAACTCAAGACGAGAAACGGCTGCATATTCAGATGCGCCTGACTGCCGCCCGTATTCCCAATCGTGCCTGGGGCCATGGCAACCAGGCTTGATGGTGCGGAATAAATCGGGTCGGTAGCCGCACTAGTAGCCAAAAGAGCGCCGGTCGGCACGGGCTGACTCGCCGCCGTGGAAGTGCCATTCAAAGTATGGATGTGAGTCGTCAATTCCGAAATTGTCAGTGTGTGCGCCTGCTCGCCCCCTTTTTCGCCGAGGGTAAAGCCCTCGCCCATGTGAATCGGCACATTGCCTTGCAGATTCGGCAGGCCGAAATTTACCCGTCCGTCGCCGCCGTAAGTCGTGCCGAGGAGCGAGAAGAGCGCCTGGTTCTGGTTGATCGGCAACAGTTGCCCGTTGCAGAGCGCCCAGCCTTTCGGCGCGAAAACGAAACTCATGATTCTGATTTCGGAAAGGAATGGTTCAGCCATGGTGGTGTGGTCGGTTGAGATTTAGCGCGGGCCGTTCAGGCTAGCCAGTTTGAGGGTTGGAGGTCAAAGGGTTAAAAGGGGTTGGGTGGAGTTCGTTGTTATCGCCCACACAAAAGGCTGTCCAGCTTTTTTTGAAATAATCTTAATGACAACCGCGGATTACGCGAATGGCGCGGATAAGAACTTACTTGGTGAGCCATTTTTAGCTTTCTTCCCATCCGTGTAATCCGCGTAATCCGCGGTTGAATCCCAAGAGTAATGAGCTGGCAAGAGCTGAAAACAAAACTGACCCGCAAACATAATGCGCCGCCGCGACCCGTCCGGCATCTGGCGCGGCTCGCGTTCATCGCGTTCCTCCTCACCTTCGTCGTTTCACGCGTCTGCGTGATCCTCATCATGACGCGCCGGATGCCGAACCTCTTTCTTCACGCGGCCGGAACGCATGTGCACCATCTCAACTACGGAATCTTTCTTCTTTCGCTCACCGCCGCAGTGTTGTTGTTCGCACCGTGGCCCCGCGAACGACGCGGCCTTTGGGCACTGCTCTACGGTCTCGCGATGGGTCTGACCTTCGACGAATTCGGGATGTGGCTGAACCTCGGCGGCAGCTACTGGCAGCGGGCCAGTTTCGATGCCGTCATCGTCGTCCTGACGGCGTTCGGACTGATCGCGTTCGCGCCGCGCTGGGAACGCGTCCGCTCCCATCACTTCGTCACCGGCGGAATTCTTCTGGTAGTGGTCGGCTCGTTTTATCTCATCCTTTTCAAATCTCTTCGTCACGCCAACGAGATGCTCATGCCCCACCTGATCGAGATCGAACAGAGTGGACCACGGTAAGAAAGAAAAAATTAACCGCGGATGACACGGATGGGGAAGAAGGCGGGATGGTGATCGACACGACGCCGCGTGCCGGCCATTCTCATATTCTTATCCGTGCAATCCGCGTAATCCGCGGTCCATCCCTCCGGAATGCCAAAGATTCTCCATGAGCAACTGAGCGGCGCCATCATCGGCATCGGCATGGAAGTCCCTAATGATCTAAAACCAGGACTGGATGAGTCTCTTTACGAGCGGGCGATGGTAATCGAGCTGCGTCGCCGAGGCCATTCTGTAGAAACGCAGCGTTCCTTCCCAGTTTTCTATCGCGGCGAATTAATCGGCACTCTGGTCCCGGATATGATCGTCGATAGCTCCATCATTGTTGATCCCAAGGTTGTGTCTGCATTCAACGAAGCGCACGTCGCGCAAATGATCGGATACTTGAACATCACCGGCCTCGAGCTCGCCCTCCTCTTAAACTTCAAGAACGCTCGCCTCGATTGGAAGCGTGTCGTGAGGCAGGCCCCCTCCACCGAAGTTCCCGATCTCCAGGCCTAAATTCCTATCCGCGTCATCCGCGTAATCCGCGGTCAAAATTTCTTCACCTCGGTCTTCGATGGCGGAACGGGATCCTCCGTTCCGTACGGCACCCACGGCATGCAGCGGAATAAGCGCGACGTCGTGAGCCACACGCCTTTCGGGAAACCGTGGGTCAACATCGCTTGCTCGGAATAAACGGAACACGTCGGCTTGAATCGGCAGCGCACGATGTAACGGCCCATTGGTTGGAACAGCAGCCGATAGCCTTTGATGACAACCGTATTGTAAAGCACGACGGACACCTGCCGGTTCGGCGGCCGCGTCCAATCGCACAGCGCCGCGATCGCGAGGACCGCGCACACGATCAGAACAATCCGGCGACGTCTCGTTAGGCCTGGCCGCAATGCGGACACGTCGCGAGGCCTTCGAGCCGTTTCTTCCCGCAATGCGGACATGGCACCAGGTTGCCTTTCGGCCGCGTTACCAAATGCATGATCAACCCGACCGGCCACACGACCCAGCCCAGGATCGTGACCAGTTGCGCGTTCTCGGAGTTACGCGCCTTGGCGTCTTTCATGACCCAGATGCCGGTGAAGATCCAGGCCGCGAGCGAGCCGGCGATGAAGAGAAAATAAAAGAAGCAGCAGGCGAAACCCATTCCCGCTACTCCGGTCGCGGCAGCCGCGGCGGCAGCGGCGTCTTCCGCACTGGGCGTAGTACTCGCCGATGGCGACGAGCGTTGCGCGAGGGCGTTCGCGGTGATCAACAGAAACGGCAGTGCGGAAATCAATCGCTTCATGTTTGAAATCCTTAGGACGTGACGCGCCCGACTGTCAACGTAATTGCGGAGCTAACCGAAGACGCCGCCACGGATTGTTAACCGCGGATTACGCGGATTGCACGGATAGGAGAATTATCCGCAGCCAGTGCCAGCCCACGTTCCTTCGCATCTCCCACATCCGTGTCATCCGCGTAATCCGCGGTTTGAATCTCCGTACGCGAGAATCGCCGCGACTGCTCACGACAGTCGCGGCGACAAAATTTCCTCGCGAAGAACTACGGAGTCGGTCCGCCGGGGATTGTCTTCGGACGCGTCACCAAGTGCACGATCAAGCCGACCGGCCAAACGAGCCAGCCGAGCACGACGACGAGCGTGCGGTTGGGCGAATTGCGCTTTTTCGAGTCTTTCATGATCCAGATCGCGACGAACAGCCAGATCGCAATCAGGATTATATAAAAGATGCAAACGCCGCCGAGAATCCCCGCGGCCGCCGCGCCGCTGATCTCAGGTGTCGTGCTGGCATCCTGCGCCAGGAGCGCCGACGCCGAGAGGAAAACAAGTGGTGAGCCAATTAAGAGTCGCTTCATGGCTCGGTTGATTAGCGGTTTTGCCCGAAGGGTGTCAACGGAATTTCCAAGTTTTTTTCCCGGGAAAGACTCACCGCGACCAGCGTTAGTGCTTCGTCATGCTTTCGGTGATTCCCTGCAGCACCGCGAGCCCGCCAAAAAGCAGAATCCAGACGAGCCAGCTCGCGACGGCGACGTACCCGATCACGAGACCCGCCATTGCGAGACCGTGACCTTCCAATTCCGGGTTCGCCTTGATTCGCGATAAGGCGACGTGGCCGCAAACAATTCCACCGATCGCCGCGACCAGGAACAAGCCGCAACAGAATCCGCACAAACCGAGGATGCTGAAGATCAGCGACAGAACTGCGAGCTGTTCGGTCTTACGTTGCGGGACGACGACTGCCGGCGTCGTGGCAGTCGCAGGAACTGGCGCGGGTGAAACTGGCGTAGTCGCCGGGGCGCTCGCGGGCGCCGCGCTTATGCCGGGCACGGTTGAGAGGGCGGCCCAACCTGCCGCGCCTTCGTACCATGCCTGATCGGTCAGGCGCAGGGTGCCGGCTGCGAGTTGCCGGTTTACTTCCTCCAGCGAATAAACGCCCAACTCTTTCCCATCCCGCGCGACGTGGATTTGCATGCGCCATTTTGTTTAGCGCGCGCGCACAAGCGTCAAGCGCAAACGCGCTCGCATCGCCTGCAAAAACGCTTGTCAGATTTCGCCGCGCTCGCCAGCATCCGCCCTATGGACGAACCCACGAAGTCGAAGAAGCCACTCATTGTCGTCGTTGTTCTGCTGCTTATTTTCGCCGGCCTTTATGTTTTTGTTCTCAGCGCTTACAAAAACGAAGGCAACAATCGCGCGGCCGAGCTCACCGCCGACACGGCGAAAGCCGGCGAAAACCGGATCGATGTCAGCGGCCGGATCGTGACGGCCGATCCGATCAAGGGCGATGTCGTGGTGCGGCTCGAGTTCACGCCGCACGGATCGTTTGCATCCGGAGACGGCGGAATGCTCTCGCGCGACCTCGATCTCTACGTCTCGAGCGCGACCGGCAAGAACGTCCACGAATTTAAGAAAGGGAAACGGATGAGTCCGGTCGAAGCCGTCGTCGAAATCTACGAGGGCGAGCCGATGGATTATCCGTTCGACACTCACGCAGCGGAGCTTTCATTTTTCTTTGAACCGTCGGCCAAAGGTGGCGAAGTCGGCGGAACTGAAGCGATCCCGGTGGCGGTCGAGATGCGCGGTTCGGTTGCCGGTCTGCGTCTCGACACCGAATACGCGAAGGAAAACACTCCGGACCACGCCGTGATCGAGATCAGCATTCAGCGCGCGTCGACCGCGCTTTTCTTTTCGGTCTTCATCATGATCGCGATGTGGGCGCTGGTCATCGGCGTGATCTCGCTGGTGTATCGGGTTTTCGCCGGCCATCGCAAGATCGAGATCTCGATGTTCTCGTTTCTCGGCGCGCTCCTTTTCGCATTCCCGGCGTTGCGCAACAGCCAGCCCGGCACCCCGCCCATCGGCACGTTGAGCGATTTCATCGCGTTCTTCTGGGCGGAAGTAATCGTCGCGCTTTCGCTGCTCTCGGTCGTGTTGCGCTGGATAATTCGCGGACCGGGCGGCGACGCGCCAAAGTAGCCGCCTTCGCCAGATGGCTACGGCGTGCCAGGGGCCGAACGAATAGAATTCCATGAGCAAACGCCTTTCCTCGCTTTTCGAACGTTATCCAACGCTGCAGGCGTGCGAGCGCGATCTCCACGCCGCCTTCGATTTGCTCGCCGCTGCTTACCGAAATGGCAACAAGCTGCTTGTCTGCGGCAACGGCGGCAGCGCGGCGGACAGCGAACACATCGTCGCCGAATTGATGAAAGGATTTTTGAAACGTCGTCCGATTCCTGCGGCGGACGTGGCGAAGTTGGAAGCCGCGGGCGGAAAAGAAATCGCGAGCCGGCTCCAGGGAACGCTCGCCGCGATTTCGTTGCCGTCCCAAATGTCGCTGCTCACCGCGACCGCGAACGACGGCGATTACGACCTGACATTCGCCCAACAAGTTTACGGACTCGGGCGGGCAGGGGACGTGTTGCTCGCGATCAGCACCTCGGGAAGATCGGCGAACGTCTGTAACGCGGTGATCGTGGCGAAGGCCTTCGGCGTGAAATCAATCGCGCTCACCGGAAAATCCGGCGGCGATCTCGCGCCGCTCGCCGATATCGCGATCAAAGTTCCATCCGACAACGTCGCTGAAATCCAGGAGCTGCATCTCCCGGTTTATCATTGGCTCTCGACCGAGCTCGAAGTGACGTTTTTCTAAAATGCTGAAATTCTGAAACGCCGAAAAACTGAAATGGGGAATGTTTTTCCTGATTTCAGCGTTTCAGGTTTTCAGCTTTTCAGCGTTTTATATGACTCTCTCGTTCCCGCCGTCGATCGGAATTTGGGCGCCGGTTGTTTTCGCGAAGAGCGGTCCGCACATTTCGGCCGCCAACTCGCCGACATCCGCGCTTCGCACCTCGGTCTTGAGAACGTTATTGCGTTTGTATTCGTCGACCGACATTCCGTAACTCGCGGCGCGCGCTTTCAGGACGTCATCGGTCCAGATGCCGGTGTCGAAGACGGCATTGGGATGAAGCGTGTTCACGCGAATGCCCGCCGCTCCCCACTCCAACGCGGCGACGCGCGCCAGCTGAGTGAGCGCTGCTTTCGACGCGGAGTAGGCCGCGGCGCCGGGCCCGGGCGCGGCCACATTTTTCGATCCGATGACGACCACGCGTCCGCCGCGCGGCGCCAGTTTCAAGAGCGGATAACATTCGCGCAGCAACGTCAGGTTCGCATCGAGATTGACGGCAAACACGCGCCGCCATTCCTCGGAGTCGAGAGATTCGATCGGCCTGCCGGCTGGAAAAATTCCGGCATTCAGGATCAACATGTCGAGACCACCGAAACGACAAACCGCTTTCTCCAACGCATCGGCGATCGCTTCCCCGGAAGTCACATCGCATTGCAGTCCGAGATAATCGGGACGTTCTGCGCTTTGCTTTTCCAGATCGAGGCCGGCGACGGCAGCGCCGCGTTTCAAGAGCGCATCGACGCACGCCTTCCCAATTCCGGAAGCCGCGCCAGTCACGCAGGCGATCTCTCCCGCGAACATTGGCGGTTTTCCCGCGCGGCGCAGCTTCGCCTGCTCGAGGTCCCAATATTCGAACTCGAACAGCGCTTCTTCCGAAAGCGCGCGATAACCGCCGAGCTTTTCCGCGCGCATGATCACATCGATGGTGTGCGAATAAAGATCGTGTGCGATCGCCGCTTCTTTCGCTGAGCGGCCTGCAGTCGTTAGGCCAAATTCCGGATCGAGCACGACGCGCGGCGCCGGATCGATCATCGTCTTTGGCTCCTTCGCTCGCGGAGCATGGCGCGCGAAATACTCGCGATACGATTTCGCATAACCGTTCACGTCGCGGCCCAGCAGGGGCAGCCGTTTCGTCCGCAAAATGTGATCGGGCGTGGCCGGACCACGCTGCGAAATTTCCGCGGCGTTGGTCGCGCGCGCGAAGCCGAGCGATTTAGGATCGATCGAAGCGCGAAGCACGACCGGGAACCCAGCCGCCTTGGCGATATCGAATCGCAACGCTGCGAGCGCCGGACCGATAGCAACAGTCGATTCGTTAGGCCAGCGAATCTCCCACGCATTCTGCTTCTTCAAATAATGTTCCGCGCGCTCGACGAGCGAGATCATCCGCCCGTACGATTCTTCCGCCGTGGCGCCGAACGAAAACAAGCCATGCTTCAGTAAAACCATCCCGATCGTCGACGGCTTCATCTCCGCCTGGATTCTTTTCGCGCAGACGCGCGCCAGCTCAAAGCCCGGCATCACGTACGGAACGATGATCACGTCGTCGCCGTAGATCTCGCCCGCGCGCGCTTCGCCATCGTCCGTGTTCGTGATCGCGAGGAGCGCGTCGGCGTGGGTGTGATCCACGAACTTGTCCGGAATCACCGCGTGCAAAATCGTTTCCACCGATGGCGCCGGCGCGCCCGCGCGAGTCACGTTCGCTGCCAACTCATTGACCATTTGCGGATCGGAGAGTGTCTCGAGCCGCGCGAGTTTCAGCAACGACGCCATCCGAACGGGCGCGAATCCATCCACCTCGATCGTTTCCAAATCCCAGCCGCTGCCTTTGACGTAAAGAATATCCTCCTCATCGCCGACCATATTTTTCTCGCGCACTTTCACCGACGTATTGCCGCCGCCGTGGAGCACGAGCGTGTCGTCGCGACCAAGCAGCCGCGAGCTGTAAACGCGCAGCTCGAGATCCGATTTGCAGTTCGCGGCTTCAGCCGGGTCCCAAAGGTTCTTCATCGCATTCCGTGGATCATCATTGACACTGTGCGGTTCGCCGCCGGATACATCGCCAAGGTCACGCGCGCATGATCCTGCAAAACGATTTCAAACGCCAGTGGGATGAAGTCGCGGAGGCGGTGCTCGAGGCGGTGCGCCGCGTCGGCTCGAGTGGCTGGTACATTCTCGGGAGCGAGGTCGAGTCCTTCGAACGAGAGCTGGCGGACTTCTGGGGTTGTTCCCATGCAATTGGAACCGGCAATGGACTGGATGCGCTCGAGATCGGTCTTCGCTGTCTCGGTCTTCAACCGGGCGAGAAGGTATTAACCACGCCGCTTTCTGCGTTCGCCACCACCCTCGCCATTCTTCGCGCTGGAGGAGGTCCCGTTCTTGTCGACGTGGATGACTTCGGGAGAATCGACCTGGATCAATGCCGCGAAGTGTTAACCAAAGACAGATCCATTCGCTTTCTCGTCCCAGTTCACCTTTTCGGATTTCCTTTGCCGTTGGACGAACTGGCTCGGCTTAGGACAGATTTCGAACTGCGCATCGTGGAAGATTGCGCGCAAAGCATCGGCGCCTCATATGGCGGCACCCGCGCCGGAACCATCGGACAGATCGCGGCCACGAGTTTTTATCCAACGAAAAACCTCGGAGCGCTCGGAGACGCGGGAGCGCTTCTAACGAACGATCCCATCCTGGCCGAAACGGCGCGGAGCTTGCGGAACTACGGTCAATCGTCGCATTACGTTCATTCCGCGCTCGGTCTCAATAGCCGGCTCGATGAACTGCACGCGGCCGGGTTGCGTTCGGCCTTGCTGCCGAAACTGGAAGAATGGACGGAAGCTCGCCGGCGGACGGCCGCGCGCTATCTGGAGCGTATCACCCATCCATCCATTCGCCTCCTGGCTCCGAAACCGGCGATGACGCCGGTCTGGCATCTGTTCCCGGTTCTGGTGGCCGAAGGATCGCGCGACCGACTCGGGAGTTATCTTAAATCTTGCGGCATTGTGACGGGCGTCCATTATCCGCGGATCATTTCCGAACAAACGGCCTTACCGAAAGGTTCGTGGCACCAGGCGGCGGAACCGATCAACGCCCGGCGGTTTGCCCAAGGCGAATTATCGCTGCCGATCCACCCTTTCCTCACTGACCAGGAAGTGGAAGACGTCATCGCTGCCTGCAATAACTGGAAGACCGATCAGCCATGAAGAGTGACTTCGCCGGGAAACGCGTTTTGATCACGGGCGGCCTCGGATTCATCGGATCGAATCTCGCGCACAGGCTCGTGGAACTCGGCGCTGATGTAACTGTGGTCGACAGCCTGATCCCGGATTACGGCGGCAACCTCTACAACGTCGAAGGCATTCGCGACCGCATCCAGATCAATGTCTCTGACGTGCGCGATACCCACAGCCTGCGCCATCTCGTCCAGGACAAGGATTATCTTTTCAATCTCGCCGGCCAGACCAGCCATCTCGATTCGATGACGAACCCGATGCCGGACCTGGAGATCAATTGCCAGGCGCAGCTTTCGATTCTCGAAACCTGCCGTGCGGTTAATCCGAAAATCAAAATTGTGTTCGCGAGCACGCGACAAATTTACGGGCGGCCAGCGCAGCTTCCGGTCGCCGAAACGCATCCGCTGAATCCGGTCGATGTAAACGGCATCAACAAAATGGCGGGCGAGCAGTACCATCTTCTCTACAACAACGTCTATGGGATTGCCGCGACGGCGCTGCGATTGACTAACACCATCGGCCCGCGGATGCGGATCAAGGACGCGCGCCAGACCTTTCTCGGCCTGTGGGTGCGACAACTCCTGGAAGGAAAACCAATCTCAGTCTGGGGCGGAAAACAGCTGCGCGATTTCACCGACGTTGAGGACGCGGTGGACGCGTTTCTGATGGCGGCGGCCAGTCCCGCGACGAATGGACAAGTCTATAACCTTGGCGGCCGCGAAGTCATCGATCTTGGAGCGGTGGCGAAGCTGATGGTGGAATTGAATGGCGCCGGCACGTTCGAGATTCGCGAATTCCCTTCGGATCGCCGCGCCATCGATGTCGGCGATTATTACGCCGACTTCTCAAAGATCCGGACTCAATTAGGCTGGGAGCCAAAGCGCGCGCTGCGCGAAACCATCGAGACGACCTTGAGTTACTTCAAAGGCTCGCTGTCGCACTATCTTTAGTCCGGCCACTTACAATTTGAAGCCGGCGGCCACGGCGTCGCGATGAAACACTCGCACGGTGTTGAGCGACAGCTCGGGCAAATCCATTCCGCCAAGCTTCGTTACCTTGTCGAGAATGTCGTGCGACACAGTAACGATGTGACAACCTCACTGCGCTGCCTGGAAAATATTCAGTAACTGTTGCGACATCGGCTGGACGCTAGTCCTGACTCGCGGCGGCCGACGACTCATTTTGCAAAATGACTGCAACGGCCTCACCAAAGGTCTTGACGGTGAAGTCCGGTTTCTCGCGCAGCCGCTCGCGATAACCATTATCGATGAAGACCGCGCGGCAGCCGGCAGCATGCGCGCAATCAATGTCGCGCCAGCGATCGCCAATCATCCAGCTCGCGGAAAGCTCGATGTCGAGAGCCGCCGCGGCGCGCTCAAGCATGCCCGGCTTGGGCTTGCGGCACTCACACGGCTCGCCATGCTCCGCACCCGCGTGAAAACAAACTTCAAGACGATCGAGGACTGGGATCAATTCCGCCAGCCGTTGATTAATGGCCTCAACAAGCTCGCGTGTCTGTTTTCCCCGCCCGACGTCTGGCTGGTTGGTGACGACGACGAGGCGGAATCCAGCTTGCTTGAGCTGATTGCAGCCCGCGACGGCATCAGGCGAAAGCTCCAATTCTTCCGGCGAGTTCGGCGGAAAGGGCGTTCCATTTCGGACAATGGCCTTATTAAGGACGCCGTCCCGATCTAGGAAGACGCAACGGTTTGTCGCGGCGATCAGGGACATGCAATCAAGGATCGTAATTCGGAACGCTCACGAAACGAATGTGGTGGTCCCGCCGTCCTCCGGCATTCGTTGGGCGATGCTTTCAGCGTCACGTATCCGGGGGCGACTGTCCGCCACGGATC
>DASQPH010000061.1:0-4779 GCA_035644055.1 Chthoniobacterales bacterium | reverse complement strand
ACTTCGAACATCGATCGGATTTGCTCGGCAAAAATTCCTTCGCCTTTGGTTCGGAATCCCCAGCGCGGGTCGTTGATCTTTCCGTTTCGAATGTGCCGGATGCGGCTGAGGACCTTCTCTTTCTTCTCCGGGAAATGCTCGTCGAGCCAATGCTCGAAGAGCGGCGCAATCGCCCAGGGCAGACGGACTATCGTGTATCCGGCAAATTGCGCGCCGGCCCTGGCGCACGCTTCCACGATCTTCGGCACTTCATGATCGGTCAGTCCCGGGATGATCGGAGCTACCATCACGCCGACTGGAATTCCCGCCGCGCGCAAGGCCGCCACCGTTTCCAATCGCGCGGATGGCGAAGACGTCCGCGGCTCGAGCACGCGTTGCAATTGCGGATCGAGCGAAGTCACCGAGACATTGACCGCGGCCGCGTCGTGTTGGGCGAGTTCGCCGAGCAGATCGATGTCGCGCGTCACGAGCCGGTTCTTCGTGATGATCGCGACCGGGTTGCGGAATTTCGCCAGCACCTCCAAGCAACCGCGCGTGATTCGCAATTTCCGTTCGACCGGCTGGTACGGATCGGTCACGCCGCTCATCACGAGCACCTGCGGCTTCCATTTCGGCGAGGACAATTCAGCTTCGAGCAATCTCGCCGCGTTCTCTTTCACCATGATCCTGCTCTCGAAATCGAGGCCCGCGGACATTCCGAGATATTCATGGGTCGGCCGCGCGAAACAGTAGATGCATCCGTGTTCGCAACCTCGATACGGATTAATGCTCGTCTCGAATCCGACATCCGGACTGTCGTTCCGCGCGATGATCGTCTTCGTCAGGTCGCGAAAAAATTGCGTCTCCCGTCGCGGCTTCGCTTCCTCATCGCTCGTCGGATCGATCTGGACGACGTCTTCGTCGCCAAGGTCGACGTGGAGTTTCTCGAACCGGTTTGCCGGGTTCCAGGAAGCGCTCCGTCCATGGATGGCCGGCGAAGGTGGCGGCGTTTCCTCGACGATCGGGACGAATTTGCTTTTTTTGCGTTTCGGCACCGCTCAAGTTCACATGAACATATCCGGTTGTCGAGGCGAAAGGTGGATCGGCCGCTCCGCCGGGCGATGCTACCTGCGCGGCGCGCCGCCACTCTTAACATCGAGCGGCGGAGCGCTCGATCCACCTTGCCGGTGGCTGCAGCGATGGCACAATTCCCGCGAGGCCAACCCGAACCTGGAGGGGTGGTCGAGTGGTTGATGGCTCCGGTCTTGAAAACCGGCAGGGCGCAAGCCCTCGTGGGTTCGAATCCCACCCCCTCCGCCCATTTCAATTTTCGAATTTCGAATTGGAAAGCCCGGCCTCGCTCGCTTAGCGAGCTGCGTTACGGCGAATTTCAAATCGTTCCTGGAATCGCTGGGTGACGAAGTACGCGACTCCGACACCAATCAAAGCCGCGCCCACTACGTCCGACAAATGATGCGCTGCAACGTACATCCGCGAGAAGGCAATCAGCAGCGGAATCGCCAGAAATCCCGCGCCGACCCGCCAGCTCGCAAACGCGAGCGTCGCGAAGAATGCGGTCGACGCGGCGGTGTGTCCCGAGGGAAACGCGTTGTAACGCGCGCTGAGCCGCGGGCCGTTCCAGCCCGCTTCAGTTTGGACATTTGGCCGTGAGCGTCCGGTCGCGATCTTGACCGCCCGGGCAGAAACACCGGCGAGCGCGCACGCGATTAACATTGCGGCAAAGATTCGCCTCCAACGTTTGCTCCCGCGCCAATAAGAAATTCCGAGCAGAACCAATCCGAGCGCGACGTGTTCCGGCCAATCGCCGTATCGGCTCACGGCCTGCATGAAACTTCGCGCGCTGCTGCTTTGATGCTGGAGAACCCAGCTCTGCACATTCGCATCGAGATAAAAGCTCGCCGGGACCAGGATTGAAGCGGCTGCGAAGAGGAGATACCACCAGCGCAAACCGCGGCGCGCTCGAAATTCTCGTTTGTCTTTCACCCGGCCCTATCTTTGAATCTCGGCTCTGCCACTCGCAATCCGCAATTTCATCGTCATTTTCCTCGGCGCGCTTCTTCTCCACGTCGCCGGGACCTGGATCATTCCGCTCGTCGATCGGGACGAGCCCCGTTTTGCCGAAGCTTCCCGCGAAATGCGCGAGCGAAGCGATTACGTTATCCCGTTTTTCAACGACAAGTATCGCTTTGATAAGCCGGCGTTGATTTATTGGACGCAAATCGCGAGCTATTCCGTCTTCGGCGAGAACGATTTCGCGGCGCGGTTTCCGTCGGCGGTCGCGGCCGCGCTGACGGCAGTGCTGCTTTGCGGCTGGGGACGCCGGGCCGGTGGCGAGCGCGTCGGCTGGTGGGCTGCGATTATTTTCACCTTGTGCCTTCAAGTCTTCATTCACGCGAAAGCTTCCGTTGCCGACATGTGGCTGGTCTTCTTCGTGACGGCAGCGCATTGGGCTGGTTACGAATTGCTGGCCGACTCGTTAGGCCGCGAATCGCCTTCAAGCAGTGGCCGCCGCTTCGCGACCTGGCGGATTATTTTTTACGTCGCGCTTGGTCTTGGTTTTCTTGCGAAAGGCCCGCTGGGTTGGCTCCCGCTCCTGACGGTCATTAGCACGAAACTTTTCCTGCGCGGCAACTCGCTCACCCGCCGCTTTTGGTTTGTCACTGGAATGCTGGGCGCATTCGCCATCGTCTGCACCTGGGGAATCCCGGCGGTCATCCGGACAAACGGTGATTTTTTTCGCGTCGGCATTGGCCGCCACGTGGTCGAGCGCAGCTTCAACGTCATGGAAGGTCACGGCGCCAATTCCTGGAACACCTACCTCGCCGCGATGCCGTTCTATTTTTTGACGGTTTTCATCAGCTTCTTTCCGTGGTCGATTAAACTTCCCGGCCTAACGAAGCGTCTCTGGCGCCAGCGCGACGCCACCGACAACTACCTCATCTCGGGCCTTCTGATTGTATTCGTGATCATGAGCCTGGTGAAAACCAAGTTGCCGCACTACACGCTTCCGGCGTTTCCATTGCTCGCGCTTCTTCTGGCGCGCCATCTTTTTGTGCTGCCCGGCTGGCTGTTCTCCTGGCGCGCTGCGGCTCGTATTGCTGTGGTTTGGCTCGTAGTCGTTTTCGCCTTGTTTCCACGGCTTGCGCCTTTTTCTTTCGGCCAGCTTTTGATAGTTGCTGTTTTTACTCTTCTCTTGCTCCCGCTCGCTCGGTATTTTTTTGGATTGCCCGGCTCGCAGTTCGCGCCGCGTGCCGCGTTCGGTGCGGGCATCGCCGCGCTCGCCGTCGCCTTCATCGCGTTCCCGTTGCTCGCACCGACGTTTCCCTCCGCCCAGCTCTACAAACTTTCCCGCAACGATCTCCGGCCGGAAATGGATTTCGCGAATATCGATTACGCCGAGCCCAGCGTGGTCTGGTATTTCCGCAGCCGCTGCCACGGATTTTTCCGCGGGCTGAACCCGGATCAGCTCGAGCAATTCATGACTTTCCCCGGGCCGCGCTTTGCCATTGTGCCCACCTCGGTGGCGCAAGCCTACTCCGCCAGGATCCGTCCTGACTGGAAAACGTATCGGGCCACGGGATTCACCATCGTCCATGGTCGACCGACCGATCTCACGATGATCTTGAAACAATCGCAGTGATGCCGCGGCTGCGTCCGCAGCCGCGGAAATCCCAAATCCCAAGATCCAAATCTCAAGGAAATCCCAATCTCCAATACTCAAAGGGGAGCGCACTTGTGATCCCGTTTCGGATTTATAGTTGGTTTTTGGAGTTTGTTTGGGATTTGGGATTTGGTTCTTGGGATTTCCAGCGACGCTGGCTAGGGATTGCGACGGATGATTACGTTTCTCAACGGCACCCTCTCCTCGGCGTTGCCCACCCAGGCGATCGTCGACGTGCGCGGCGTCGGCTACGAAGTTTTCATTCCGCTTTCGAGCTACGACAAACTCCCCGCCGCCGGCCAGCCAGTCCAGATCCTGACCCATCTTCACGTGCGCGAAGACGCGCAAATTCTCTACGGCTTCATGACCGCGGCCGAACGCGATCTGTTTCGATTGCTCGTCAACAACGTGAGCGGCATCGGTCCGAAGCTGGCGCTGGCGGTCTTGAGCGGAATGAGCATAGAGCGTTTCAAAGCCGCCGTGGTCAACGCCGATATCGCGTCGCTCTCGAAGATCAGCGGGCTCGGAAAAAAAACGGCGGAGCGAATCGTGCTCGAGTTGAAAGACAAACTCGGCGTCGTCGCGGCCTGGGAAGCCGCCAGCGCCGAACACGCGCCTACGGCCGAGCAAAGCCAGGCAAATGAAGCGGTCCTCGCCCTGATCGCGCTCGGCTATAAGCAAGTCGATGCGCACAAGACCGTTCGCGATTTGCAGGAACGGGAGCCGGGGATCACGACCGCCCAAGAACTGGTGAAGAGCGCGCTGAAGAAAATGGCGGCGGGAAGATAAAGCTCCAAATTCCAAGCACCAAGCTCCAGAGAAGCACCAACAATCAAGCTCCAAAGTCGGCTACTCGCATTTTGATGTTTGGAATTTGAAGTTTCTCTGGAGCTTGGTGCTTGGAATTTGGAGCTTTTGAAAACTTTGACTTGATGAATCTCTCGGACGTACGCGCAGCCTTTCCGGCCGACGGTCTCTTCGCCGAGAAGGATTTTTTGTTTTCGCCGGATCCGTTTCCGGTCGATGAGAAATTCGCGAACGAGCTGGAGCAGCTTGGTCATCGTCTTTACGTTTTCCAGCGCGCCTGCAATGAGCTGTATCAGCGCAGCGTCAAAGGC
>DASQPH010000060.1:0-4160 GCA_035644055.1 Chthoniobacterales bacterium | reverse complement strand
CCGAGCGAAACTAATTCTTCGTACTTCGTCGTTAGATCAGCGAGCGACGTTTTATCGGCGTTGCGGATGATTGGCACTATGATTCCGTCCTGCGCTTCAATCGCGAGCCCGATGTCGATCGCGTTCGATTGCAAGACGCGGGCGCCGACCAGTTTCCCGGCCGCGGCGGGAGTTTCCGCAAGCGCCTGCGCGAGCGCGCGCAAGGCATAAAGCGCCGGACCGGGCTTTGGGTCGCGCTGTTTACGATCCGTTAGGACCGGATCAAGATTCACCGACGACCCGATCGTCGCCAGTGGCCGGGACCAGCTGCGTCGCATCGCATCCGCGACTCCCGTGCGGATGGCGGAGGCATCGCTCGTGGTCTGCGATTCCATCTGGCGCAAATAATTCTCCAAATCTTTAATCGTGACGCGATTGCCGCTGCCTGTTCCTGCAATACCAGCGAGATCCGCGTTGGTTAATTGCAACTCCGCCATTCGGGCACGAACGCGCGGCGACAAAAACCCTGTCCCTTTTGCGGCAGCGGGAACGGGCAATCCGTCAGTCGGAACTTTAGCTCTGGCGCCATTGCTCTTGGTTTTTTCGGCCTTTGCTGTTTCTTCGTTCCGTCCTGGAATTTCCTCGGTCATTTCGCGCTGCCCTTCCGGCGGCGGCGCTTGTTTGGCGAAGCGGGCGGCATCTTTTTCGCTCGCTTCGATGTAACCGAGCACCGCGCCGATCGGATACGTTTCCTTGACCTGGGCGTCGATCTTGGCGATCTCGCCTGCGCACGGTGTCGTCACGCCCATCACCGCTTTGTTGGTTTCGACTTCGATGATTTCCTGATCCGCCGCGACTTTTTCGCCCGGCTTCACGTTGATCGAGACAATTGTCGCCTCGGCGATCGATTCGCCGAGCTGTGGCATGATGATGGGAACTTGGGGCATGGTCGTCAGGAGAACATTGCTTCTGATTTCATTCGCGTAAGAGCTGCCGCGCTTTCGCGGCAATCATTTTGCTGCTCGGCCGGTGCGTCGACCAAAGATTTGGATGGTAAGGAATGGGAGTATCCTTGGCGTTAATCCGCGCGGGCGCGGCATCGAGCAAATGGAAACCTTCGGTAGAGACGCGCGCGATGACTTCGGCGGTCACGCCACCCCAGGGGAAAGATTCGCCGACCGCCAAGAGCCGTCCGGTTCTGGCGACGGAGGCCAGCACAGTCGCGGTATCGAGTGGTTTCACCGTGCGCAGATCGACTACTTCGATCTCGAATCCCTCTTTCGCGATCTCCTCGGCCGCGCTTAAAGATTCGTGCAACATCGCGCTGTAGCTAACGATTGTTAGATCTCGTCCCGACCTTGCGATTCGAGCTTTACCAACTGGTATTCCGTCGTTCGGCAAACTGTCGGCCTTGAGATGGTAGTAAAGGTATTTGTGCTCGCAGTAAACCACCGGGTCATCAATCGCGACTGCGTCGATTAGCATGGTGTAAGCATCTTCCACCGTCGCCGGTGTCATCACGATCAATCCCGGATAGTGCGCATAAAGGGATTCCATCGATTGCGAATGAAACGGCCCGCTCCCCTTGGTGCCGCCGGAGGGCAACCGCACCGTGATTGGAACCGGAATATTAGTGCGCCAGTAATGCGTCCCGGCGTTGTTGAGAATTTGATTCAGAGCGATGCTGGAAAAATCAGCGAACTGCATTTCCACAATTGGCCGCATACCTTCAAGCGCGGCGCCGATGGCAGTGCCAACCATGGCGTCTTCGCTAATCGGCGTGTTTAAAACGCGTCCCGGAAATTCTTTCGCCAGACCTTTGGTGGCCTTGAACGCGCCGCCGAAGCTTCCGCCCACATCCTGCCCGTAAATGAAAACGCGTTTGTCATCGCGCAAAAGCTTCGCCTGCGCTTCGCGGATGGCCTCAAGATAGGTAATGCTCACGGCTAGGATGACCCGCCTTCGCCAATCTCGTCCACCAGATCACGCCTGGAGATAGCGGACCAATCTTCTTCATTGCCGCTGGGCACGGGTTCGCTTTGCGCAGCGCTGAAAGCATTTTCGACTTCTTCTGCCGCTTCTTCGCGCCAGCGCTGGAGTGTTTCGGCATCGGCCAGGTCGCGCTCCCTAATAAATGCTTCCGCACGTTTCAGACAATCAATCGCGAATGGCTCCTTGCGAATATCGTCGGTGACGTAACTGAAATCATCGTGTTCGCCGTGACCGGCGAGGCGGAGGATGGAGGCGACCACGAGCTGCGGTGGGCGACCGGCGCGGGCGCGTTTCACGGCCGAGCCGATTACGTCAAGGCATTGTGCCAGGTCGGTGCCGTCCAATTCATAACCTTCGAAGCCGTAACCGCGGGCGCGATCAACCAGGTTGGCGCAGGCAAACTCGCGATTGTTCGGAGTGGAATAAGCGTAATGATTATTGGTCGCGACCACTACCAGCGGAACGTGCTCGACCGCGGCGATGTTCATTCCTTCATGGGTCGCGCCGGTTTGCATTCCCCCTTCCCCAATTGTCGTTAGCCCTATAAAATTTTTCTCACCCCGTCCGCGCTTTGCCATGAGCGAGCCGACGACCACGGAAACCATCGCGCCCAGATGGCTGATCATCGCCAGCTGGCCGTCGCGTGGTTTGCCGCGGTGAATGTTGCCATCGCGTCCTCGCATCGGTCCCGCGCGCGAACCAAGATAGGTGCGTGCGACATCGACCAGCGGTTCACCAAAGGCCGACCGGCCGGCCTGGTCACGAATGAGAGGCGCGAAGATATCTCCTTTCTGTAGGAAAATTCCGCAAGCGACGCTGACCGCTTCCTGGCCTTTGCCGATGTAGACGCCCCCTGTAATCCGACCGCCACGATACATGCTGGCCAGTTTTTCTTCGAATGTTCGCGTCAGCAGCATCCAGCGAAAGGCCTCGAGATATTTTCCGGGAGCCGGCGCTTTCGGTTGGGATTTTTGCTTTGGGCGCGCAGTTTGCAGCATCGGACGATTGTAGCCAACATCCGGGCGGCTGCGCAAAAAATTTTCGTTAATTCCGGCGACCCCTGTGTCATCCCGAACAAAGTCGAGGGATCCCGTAGCGTTACCTTAAAGCTTTCGCACCGGGATGCCTCGGCTGCAGCTCAGGATGACGGAAAAACGGAGCTCGCGCTACCTTGCGGCGAGCG
This sequence comes from Chthoniobacterales bacterium, assembly GCA_035644055.1. Taxonomy (GTDB): domain Bacteria; phylum Verrucomicrobiota; class Verrucomicrobiia; order Chthoniobacterales; family UBA10450; genus AV80. The sequence goes on along the minus strand of DASQPH010000060.1, from coordinate 1,006 downwards.
AACTAACTCGGGGTGATTCTTCCGCCATCGAAAAATGTCGCTGCGTCGCGTCTTCTGGCGGCGCGCTCGCGCCGTTCGCTTCCGCCTTTCGTGGCGGGGTCATTTTCATTCCTACCAGTTTACTTACCCCGCGTTCTTCCATCGTCACGCCGTAAAGAATATCGGCCTTGGCGATGGTACGCTTGTTGTGGGTGATGATGATGAACTGGCTTTGCGAGACGAACCGCTCCAGCACCTTGATAAAGCGATTGATGTTGGATTCATCGAGCGGCGCATCCATTTCATCGAGCACACAAAACGGACTCGGCCGCACCATGTAAATGGCAAACAAAAGCGCGACGGCCGTCATCGTCCGCTCGCCTCCGCTCAAAAGAGAGATGCTTTGTAATTGTTTGCCTGGCGGCTTGGCGATGATTTCGATTCCGCAATTGAGGGCATCGTTCTCATCCATTAATTGCAGATCGGCGCGGCCGCCCCCGAAAAGCTCGGCAAACATCTCGCGGAAATTTGCTCGCACCTGCGCGAATGTTTCGGCGAAAAGTTCCTTCGTGGTCGAATTGATCCGGGCGATGACATCCAGTAATTCACGCCGCGAATTCGTCAGGTCGGTGTTCTGCGTCTCCAGAAAACGGTAGCGCTCCTCTAGTTCGTCGTATTCCTGGACAGCCTCGAGATTTACCGGGCCCATGTTTTCGAGCTGACGCGTGAGATCGGCAATGAGTTTTTGCTGATCTTCTGTAGCCGCGGCCGCGAGCCGCGGCTCCTTTTCGTGGCGTAATTCTTCGCCTCGGCCAGCAACCGCAACTACGGATTCGGGGCGCACCGCGCGCTTGAGCTGCGCATACAGAACTTTTTCGTGCGCCTGCGTGTCGGGCTCGAACAGGCGCAAATCAATCCGGTAACGTTCCATCACATGCTCGGCCAGATGCTCGATCTGAAGCTGCAATTGCGTCTGCCGCACGGAATGCGTTCCGCGTTTCTCCTGTAATTCGCTTAAACGATCACG
>DASQPH010000059.1:0-23233 GCA_035644055.1 Chthoniobacterales bacterium | reverse complement strand
CACGCGACCGCTGCGTTACATCAGCGCCGCGGATGTCCTCCCGGTAATCGTTCAAGCGCTCACCGAGCCGGGCGCGAACCAAGGCGCGGGCGCCGAGACAACCAATCCGGCCGCGCCGCAGCAACAGGCCCAACAGAACCAGCGGCGAACAAATCCGAGCAATTACTCGAGCACGAGCGGACTGGATTCCAGCTCAAGCAGCAGCGGCTCGCAGAATTTCTCTGAAGAGCTTTCCACCCAGGCCGTGGACACCACGCCGAAGGCGGTCACGATTGGCAACGCGAAAATCATTGCGGATCAACGCGCCAACACAATCATCATTCTGGGAAACAAAGAAGTAGTGGTGAAGGTCGAGAAGATCTTAGACGAGATGGATGTCAGTTCGCCGCAGGTCGCGTTGAGCACGGTTATCGGCGAGCTGACGTTGAATGATGACGAAGATTTCGGCGTGGACTGGTTCGGCAGGCATTCACGCGGGTTGGATGTGGCCGCGACGAGCAATTTTACAAGCGTGCCTCCCGTAGCTGGCGGAGGAACGATCACAACGGATGCAAATGGTAACAGAACGACGAGCGGTGGAACGGTGTTCGATCCTGCCAACCTGCTCGGCTTTACCCAGCTCGCGACAAATGCAGCCAGCGGTGCAAATATCTATCTTGCGGCCGGCAGGACTTTAGCCGGCGTAGTCCACCTTCTTAATTCGACTGGTCGTTTCAAAACGATTTCTCGTCCGACGGTTTTTACCAGCAATAATAAGAAGGCAATCATTGCCTCTGGCACTGAGATTCCTGTTCCCGTCAACACAATTCAAAACGCGATTGGGACGACAGGTATTGTCAACAACGGGATTGCTCAGACATCGAATATCCAATTCAAAAAAGTCGCTCTGCAACTCGAAGTCGTTCCCCTGATAAATTCTGAGAAAGAAGTGACCCTCGATATTCTTCAAAAACTCGATAGCCTCGCTGGATCAACCGTCGTCAGTGGCAACGCGATTCCGAATATTGCCACTCGTTACATTAAGACGACGGTGTCGGCGCCCAATTGTTCGACGATTGTGCTTGGAGGCTTGATCACTGATGACAAACGACGGAGTACAACGGGAGTCCCGCTTCTCAGCAGGGTCCCGTTGATTGGTTCATTATTCCGTAACACGAACAAAACCAAAATGCGGACCGAGCTCGTTGTTTTAATGCGGCCAGAAGTTTCGCTGACAAAACTCGACCTCTATCGACTGCGGCAAAAGAACGAGGACAAAACGCATTTCGGGCCTGAGCTCGATCAAGATGATTGTCCTGATTGTCCGAAACCCACTGAAGACAAGCAGATCGTTCTTCCCGCGCCTGATATGCCGGGGATGAAGTAATTCTGGGGAGCGCACGCGCCTCGCGTGCTGATTTCGGCGCCTCGCCGAAATTTATTTGCTCTTCGACAAAAGTTCGCGATCGCGAGGGCGCGATCGCCAGCACGCGAGGCGCGTGCGCTCCCCAGACGGAGACGCAGCATGACAATTCGACTGTGTTCGAGTAAGATCAGCGCGTGAATCCGGCGATCAGTAATTCGTTGATCGATCTGCTCATGGCGAGCGGCGTGCCGTCGCGAGAGGAAGCGGCGGAACTTGCGACGAACCTTAACGGCGGTTCGTGGACAACCCAGGTGCTCGACTCCGGCAAAGTCGACGAGCAACGGTTCCTCGAAGCGATCGGAAATTTTTTCCAGGTCCCGGTCATGTCGATCGACACAAAACGAATTGAGCGCTCGACGCTCTCGCTCCTTCCCAGCCGGTTCGTTTTTCAGCACCACATTTTGCCCATCGAAACGCGCGACAAGACGGTCGTGCTCGCAACCTACGATTTGTTCAACTCGGTCGGGCGTCAGTTGGCGGCGCAGTTGTTGAAGCGGCCCACGGAATGGGTGCTGGTGCCGCGCGCCCAGATTTTGCGCGCCATGAAAACCGTCTACGGCGTCGGGGCGGAAACGTTCGACGAAATCCTGAAGACGAACCGGTCGTTCGAAGGCGCGGAAGACATCGAGATGGCGACCGACCTCGACGCGAACGATCCGGAAGCGTCGGTGGTGAAATTCGTGAACCAAATTATTCGCGAAGCGATTCTGGAACGCGCGACGGATATTCACGTCGAACCGCTCGAAGGCGATTTGCGCATCCGTTACCGGATCGACGGCATCCTGCACGAGGTCGCGGTGCCGCCGCAATTGCGGCTGCTCCAATCGGCGATCATCTCGCGCTTGAAAGTCATGGCGCACATGGACATCGCCGAGCGCCGTCTCCCGCAGGACGGCCGGATCAATTTGCAGGCGCACGACCAGAACATCGACGTCCGCGTTTCGACGATTCCGACGGTGAACGGCGAGTCGATCAGTTTGCGTTTGCTCAGCCGCAGCGAGACGCAGCATTTCGGATTCGACCGGCTCGACATGAGCGAGAAGCAGGGGCGGGTCGTCCGGGCGCTGCTCGCGCAGCCGAATGGAATCATCCTCCTGACCGGGCCGACCGGCTGCGGAAAATCGACGTCGCTTTATTGCTTCCTCAGCAGCATCAATTCGGTCCAGCGCCGGATCATCACGATCGAGGAACCTGTGGAATATCGTTTGCCGGGCGTGTCGCAGATCGACGTGAAACCGGAGATTGACCTGACGTTCGCGAAAGGGCTCCGCCACATTTTGCGGCAGGACCCGAACGTGGTGATGGTCGGCGAAATTCGCGACGTCGAGACGGCCGATATCTCGATCCGCGCGGCGATGACCGGCCACCTCGTCTTTAGCACGCTCCACACGAACGACGCGGTCGGCGGCATCACACGCTTGCTCGACATGGACGTGGAGCCGTTTTTGTTGTCGTCCGTTGTGAAAGCGTTCATCGCGCAACGGCTGGTGCGCACGATGTGCCCGCATTGCGTGCGAATCTACGATTATCCGCGCGAGTATCTCGCCGAGATAGGCGTGCCGGCGGAAATGGGAACGCAATTTCGACGCGGCGAAGGCTGCGATAGTTGCCGGCAAACCGGATATCAGGGCCGGCTGGCGATTTATGAAATCTGTGTCGTGACCGAGCCGCTGAAAAAATTGATCATGCAGAAACGCGACGGCGGCGAGCTGAAGCAGTGCGCGATTAGCAACGGCATGGAGACATTGCGCCAGGACGGCTGGCGCCGCGTGGCCCAGGGCAAGACGACCATCGAGGAAGTGGTGCGCGTGACCCAGACCGATGAAGTGATGGCCGAGACCGAATTGCAAAGCGCGCCGGCCCTGTTCTCTGAAGCGCCGATGGTGGTGCGGTAGGGCCGCCCGGAGAACCGGGCGGAAGCTCCAAATCTCAAGCACCAAGTTCCAAAGAAGCTCCAAGCACCAATAATCAAACAAGCGGCGTCCCTGATTTTGGAGCTTCGATGTTTGGAATTTCTTTGGAGCTTGGTGCTTGGGATTTGGAGCTTTCTATTCCCCGCGTAAATCGCGAATCGCTGTCGCGTAATCCGGCGCGCGGAAAATGGAAGTTCCGGCAACAAGAACGTTCGCGCCGTTCTCGATCGAAACGCGAGCGGTCTCAGCGTTGATGCCGCCGTCGACTTCGATGTGGAGTTTGCCGCCGTGGGCGTCGCGCCACTCTTTCGCGCGACGAACTTTCTCCGTCATCTCGGGTCGAAAGGATTGGCCGCCAAAACCGGGATGGACCGTCATGATGAGGAGCAGATCTATGACGTCGAGAAACGGCGCGACGGCTTCGAACGACGTTGCCGGATTGAGGGTTAGCCCAACTCCACAACCGGCGGCCCGAATGGCCGCCAATGTTTCCGGAACTTCGTGCTGCGATTCCGATTCGACGTGAACCGTGATCGAATTCGCGCCGGCTTCGAGAAAACGCGGCAGATAATGATCCGGCCGCTCGATCATCAAATGAACGTCGAGCGGCAGTTTCGTGTGTTTGCGCACCGTCGCGACCACCGCGGGCCCAAACGAAATGTTATCGACGAAATGCCCATCCATGATGTCGAGGTGCAACCAATCGGCCCCGGCTTCTTCCGCGCGATGAATCTCCGCTTCGAGATTCGAGAAGTCTGCCGCGAGAATCGAAGGAGCAACGATAATTTGCGGCATTGGCGCTAGTGTTAAGGGTTAAGTTTTAAGTGTTAAGGGAAGAGTTCGCTTTTACACCTTAAAACTTAAAACTTAACACTTAACACTTAAAAGACTTGCGCATCAGGAGCGGCGTTTCATGTTATCGCCGCTTCGCAGGCCAGCAGACTCGCCTGGAACGCTCGACTAATTAGATTTCATGTTTAACGGACTCTTTGGCTGGTTATCCAGCGACATCGGCATCGACCTCGGCACGGCGAACACACTCGTTTACGTCAAAGACCAGGGCATAGTTTTGCGTGAACCGTCGGTCGTGGCGGTGCAGGCAGGCACGAACAAAGTTCTCGCCGTCGGTGACGAAGCGAAACGGATGCTCGGTCGCACGCCGTCGAATATCGTCGCGGTGCGGCCGCTGAAAGATGGCGTCATCGCGGACTTCGAAGTCACTGAAGCGATGCTCCGGCATTTCATCACGAAAGTGCATGGACGCCGAGTCCGCGCGAAGCCCCGGGTCGTTATCGCAGTGCCGTCCGGGATCACGGAAGTGGAGAAACGTGCGGTGCGTGAATCGGCGACGCATGCGGGTGCGCGCGAAGTTTATTTGATCGAGGAACCGATGGCGGCGGCGATCGGTGTCGGTCTGCCGGTCCAGGATCCGGCGGGCAATATGATCATCGACATCGGCGGCGGGACGACCGAGGTCGCGTTGATTTCACTTTCCGGAATTGTGTTCAGCCGCAGTGTGCGAGTCGCGGGCGATGAGCTCGACGAAGCGATCGTCCAATACATGAAGCGCGCTTATAATTTGATGATCGGCGAGCGCACCGCGGAAGAAATTAAAATCAAAATCGGGTCTGCGTATCCGAGTGAAAAAGAAACGAGCGTGGAAGTGAAAGGGCGCGATCTCGTGGCCGGTTTGCCGAAGACACTGATGATCACTTCACAGGAGGTGCGCGAAGCGCTCCTCGAACCGATCTCAACCATCGTCGATTCGGTTCGCATCACGCTGGAGCGTTGTCCGCCCGAATTGTCCGCAGACCTGGTCGATCGCGGTCTCGTTTTGGCCGGCGGCGGCGCCTTGCTTCGCGGCTTCGATAAACTTTTGAGCGAAGAAACCGGTTTGCCTGTCCACGTTGCCGAAGATCCGCTCAGCGCGGTCGCGGAAGGAACCGGCAAATGCCTCAATGAACTTAAATTTTTGCGTCAGGTGGCCTCAAGCGATCGCAACTGGCGCTAACAAATTCGGAATGCGGAATGCGGAATGCGGAACGCATACCGATCGCGCCGTTAGTGCGGTTTCTTTTATTCCACATTCCGCATTCCGAATTCCGCACTCGACATGAATCGGTCGAGCATCATCACGCTCGTCGTTCTCGGCGCGATTCTGGCCTACTTCCTTACCTTCGGCGCGGAGGGGACGCGCAAGTTGCAGGCGGGATTCTACAAGGTCATGTCGCCGTTTCTTACGAGCGGCTCCGGGATCAAGAAGCAACTGACGTCGGTCAGCAGCGGATTGCAGACGCTGGAGGAGCTCGAACGTGATAACGCGTCGCTGAAAGTCGAGAACCGCTCGCTGAAGGCGACGAACCAGTCGTTGCGCGACGTGGAACATGAAGTGAATCGGCTCCGGCGGGCCCTGGCGTATCGCGAACGGGCGCCCTTTCGTCTGGTGCCGGCGGAACTCGTCGCGCGCGATTCGTCGACATGGTGGCGAACGATTTCGATCAATCGCGGAAAGGCCGACGGGATCGAGCCGGACCAGGCGGTTGTGACTGATGATGGCGTCGTCGGCAAAACGGCGACGGTGGGCGACAACATCACTATCGTTCTTCTAGTTTCCGACGAGAATTGCAAAGTCGCCTGTTCCATCGAAGGCAGCCGCGAGCAGGGAATTGTTTCCGGCGAGCGCGTGACTGGTTCGATCTCGCCCATGCTCGATCTTAATTTTCTTTCAAAACAGGCGAACCTCCAGCCGGGCGCGAAAGTTTACACGTCCGGCGTCGGCGGCGTTTTTCCCTCGGGCCTGCTCGTCGGGGTGATCCAAAGTTTCAAGGTGCGTGAACTGGACAGCCAGGCGCGAGTCACGCCGGCGGTGGACTTGGCGCATCTGGAAGATGTGTTCGTCGTCACAGGAAGAAAATGACGAAGCAGAGGAATGACGAAGCACGAATGACGAATGACGAAGGAATGACGAAGCCCGAAATCCGAATGAAGACAGAGCCGCTATCTTTTTTCCCTCATTGGTCATTCGGACTTCATTCGTCATTCGTCATTCGTCATTCGTCATTTCGGCAAAGCCGTTCTCATTCGTCATTTGAGCCGCGATGATTTTCTTTGTTGTTCTTCTTCTTCTGACCTTCCTGGCGCAGATCGCGGAGTTTTTCATTCCGCCGCTCGATTGGATGTACGACGCGCGGATTTACATCGTGCCGATCATCGTTTTTTACGGCGCGATGTCGCTGCCGTTTCCGTTGGTGATGGGCCTGGCGTTTTTCGCCGGCTTCATGCTCGACGCGCTCACGGCCCAGGTCCTCGGCGGCCGGGTTGAAATCTCGGTGGGATGGTCAATACTGCTCTACGCCGTGCTGGCGGCCATTATGCATGGGCTTCGGCCGTTGTTTATTAAAGGACGCTGGGAAGTGCATTGCATAATGAGTGGGGTTTGCACTTCCGCGATCATCCTCTCGCAATACCTCATGATTTCGTTTCGGCGCGGCTCGCTTTTTTTCAATCGCGAAGCCTGGTGGCAGATCATCGGGCCGGGGATCATCGCGATGCTGATCGCGCCCCTGGCTTTCTGGATCCTGCATTGGCTCGCCGGCCTAACGAGAAATCCTTATCGTCCCGACCGGGACGCTTATGATGCGTACGATGCTTACCCATAATGAATCCAACCCGTTTTAGTTCCCGCTGGCGTTTGCAATTTCTCGCGCTCCTCTTTCTCGCCGGACTCGCGGCGTTGCTCGGTCGACTCTGGTACGTGCAAGTCGCGCACGGCCCGGAGTGGACCGCGAAAATTCGCGGCAGTTCGGAAGCGACGGTGCGGATTCCGTCGGTCCGCGGCGAGATTCGCGATCGCAACGGAACCACGCTGGTGGCGAATCGCGCCAGCTACGAGGTTGACTTTTATTTGCCGGAAATGGTGAAGGGCTATCGCGAACGCGTCGGTCCGCCGCCCTTGACCGAATATCGGAGCACGATCAACGGGATGCCGAAAGACCTGAAGGAACCCGACATCGTGAAGATCGTGAACAGCGGCATCGTTCTGCGGCTCGACGATCTCGATTTGGCGCGCGACTACAATTCCGTCCAGCTCCAGCGCCATTTCCGGACGAACACCGAAGTGCCGTATTCGTATTTGAAGGACATCAATTTCGACACGATGGCGAAGTTTTCCGAGCACGACGTCGGATTGCCCGGCGTGGATATTTCCATCAAACCGGTGCGCTCGTATGTCTACGGCGCGCTCGCGTCGCACTTGCTCGGTTACGTCGGGCCGCCGGACGACACGAACAAGGAGGAAGCGAAGAAGTTCACGTTTTATCAGGCGGACGTAGAAGGAAAATCCAACGTCGAGAAAGCGATGGATGAATATTTGAAAGGGAAACCCGGGATCCGTTACATGCGGCGCAACGCGAAGGGACAGATCGACGGCGTCCTGCGCGAAGTCCCGCCGACGGCCGGCGCGAACGTGAACCTGACAATCGACGCCCGCATCCAGATGATCGCGGAGGAAGCGTTGCGCGCAGTCGGCCGGGCGGCTGCAGTCGTCATTGATCCAAACAACGGCAACATCCTCGCGATGGCGTCAGTTCCGTCGTTCGATCCGAATGCTTTTATTCCGAGCATCAAGGCGAAGGATTGGGAAGCGCTGCGGAAAGATGAAGCGACGCCGATGGTAAACCGCGCGGTAAGCGCGTTCCCGCCGGGATCGACTTTCAAGCTGGTGACGACGCTCTCCGGTTTGCGAAAAGGACTCGCGAACAAAACGTTCAACTGTGGCGGCGGCGTGAGCTACGGCGACCATTTTTTCCATTGCTGGATCGGTGAGAAAGGCGGGAGCCACGGCACCCTCGGCATCGCGGATGCGATCAAGGTTTCGTGTAACTCGTTCTTCTACCAATTTGGAAACGCAGCCGGGATCGAAGCGATCGATCAAACCGGTGACGATCTGGGCCTCGGCAAAACTTCCGGCATCGAGATCACGAGCGAATCTCCCGGCGTGCTACCGGGGCCGGATTGGATGCGAATTCATTATCCGCGGGAGCGCTGGTCGCAGGCTTACACCGCGAACGTTTCAATCGGCCAGGGCTACGATCTGGTCACGCCGCTTCAACTCGCGATGGTATATGCCACGGTGGCAAACGGAGGCGTCTCTTATTATCCAAGGCTCGTCCAAAGCGTGACGAACCTCGATGGCACGCCGCTCCTGAATGAAAAAGGCCAGCCGGTCGTGAAACCGGAACCTAAAGTTCGTCACGATTTGCGTTTTGATTTTCCGCAACAACAAATCCAGCTGGCACGTCGGGGCCTGTGGAAGGTCGTGAACGAAGACGGCGGCACTGCCCGGGTGGCGCGCTTGAGTGCCGTGCAGGTCGCGGGCAAAACGGGAACGGCGCAGGCGATGACCGAAGGCAAGAAGGACACCATCGCGTGGTTCGTTTGCTTCGCGCCGTTTGACGCACCGAAGTATACGATCGTCGTGATGGTGCAGGGTGGCGAACATGGCGGCTCGGTCGCGGCGCCGATTGCGACGCGGATTCTCGAGCGTTGCCTCGCGATGGACCAGGGCAATTTCCAGCAGCAGGTCGCCTGGATCGCCCCCGCCCACAAAGCTAATCCATTCCAGATGATTCCAGCGGTCCAGTTCAAAGACTCCGGACCGAAAATCGACGCGAGTGACGAAGAAAATCTCGACGGCGACAGCAATAGCGATATGGCAAACACAACTGCCGATCCCTCAGTCGAACCGGACCCAGATGCGGCGGGCAAAGTAAAGAAGGCTCCGCGTCCCGTCGTGGTCGCCACGCCGCCGCCGCGTAAGCCCAACTTTTTTGAAAGACTTTTTGGCGTCCGCCCGAAGCCGGCGTCAGCACCCACGCCACCGCCGAAACAAACACCACGGCCGGTGCGCAGATGATGAAAAATCTTGATCGAACCTTAGCGCTCCCTCCCGTCGCTTCGTTCCTGATCGCAGCCACTCTCCCCGCTTATGATGGACAAAGTACGAAGGATTTTAGGTCTGGGGGGTCCCAAGACCGGCAACAAACTGGTAATCAGCGTCGAGAAACTCGAGCGCCGAGTGGCGCTCCTCGAGAACGGACGGCTCGAAGAATATAACGTCGAGCGCAACACCTCCCGGAACATCGTCGGCAGCGTCTACAAGGGAAAAGTTAAGAACATCGAGATGGGATTGAAGGCGATGTTCGTCGACATCGGCTTCGAGAAAAATGCGTTCCTCCATTTTTGGGACGCGATCCCGGCCGCGCTGGACAGCGGCATTGAAGAAATCGATCGGCCGAAAGGCCGGCAGCCGAAAAAGCGGATCACGGCAAAAGACATCCCGAGCATTTATCCGGTCGGTTCCGACGTAATCGTGCAGGTGACGAAAGGTCCGATCGGGACGAAGGGCCCGCGGGTTTCGACGAACCTGAGTTTCGCCGGCCGCTATCTCGTTTTCATGCCGTACAGCGACCGCAGCGGCATCTCGCGCAAGATCGAGGATCCGAAGGAGCGCGACCGGCTCCGAAAGATTCTGCGCAGCCTCGAAATTCCGGACGGCGTCGGCGTGATCATCCGGACAGTTGGCGAAGGCCAGCGGGCGCGTTATTTCGTTCGGGATCTCAGCATGCTGGTCGAGCAATGGGCCCGTGTCGAAGAGTTGATCAAAAATGAGCCGGCGCCGTGCCGCGTTTTTGAAGAACCTGATTTGGTCGAGCGCACCGTGCGCGATTTTCTGACGGAGGAGATTGACGAAGTGGTGTGCGACGACCGGAGCGCCATCGATCGGATGAACGCGATGGTGGGCCAGATTTCGCGCCGGGCCCGGAACCGGATCAAGTTTTACGATGGCGCGACGCCGATTTTCGAGACGTTCGGGATCCAGAAACAGATCGACGACGCGTTTCATCGCCAGGTGTGGTTGAGGTGCGGCGGCTACATTGTGATCGACGAGACCGAAGCGCTGGTTGCCGTCGACGTGAATACCGGCCGGAACAAGGGCGGACGCGACGTCGAGAAAACGATCCTGCAAACGAACCTCGAAGCCGCTGATGAAATTTCGCGGCAACTGCGACTGCGGAACATCGGCGGCCTGATCATCGGCGACTTCATCGATATGAAGAGCCGGAAAGATCAGCAGGCGGTTTACTCCCTGATGAAGGAACGGCTCAAGCGCGACAAGGCGAAGACGCACGTCCTGCCGCTTTCGGCTCTCGGGTTAATGGAAATGACACGGCAACGGGCGCAGGAAAGCCTGAGCGATTCGATCTACGAAAATTGTCCATACTGCCAGGGCCGCGGCGTGGTCAAAACCTCGATGACGACGAGCGTGGAGCTCCACCGGACGCTCAATACGGTGATGCGGAAATATCAGGAAACCGTCCACGAATTCCGCGTCATTTTGAATCCGGACGTGTTAAAGAGGTTGAAGGAGGAGGATGAGGAGTTTCTGATCGAGCTGGAGCGGCGGTACGCGGGGCGGTTGCTCTTCCGCGGCGACCCGACGTATCACCATGAAAAGTTCGTCATTACGGATGCCCAAAACGGGGCGGAACTTAAACCTTGACACCCGGCAAAAAACCCCGATTCAATGCTTGCAAATAAAATTGGCTCATGGCAAGATCGCGGACATCCAGGGAAACCCCCAGGTGCGTATCTTGAAGATGTGCGGTGAAAGCCGCATGGAGATTTAACCAAAGGAGAAAACAACAATGAAGAAACTAACCCTTAGCTTGTGCGCGGCAGTCGCGATGGCCACGGCCGCTTATGCTGGCGAGACCTATTCCAAGGAATCGAAGAGTGTCACCCCGCCGCCGTGCCCACAGTGGTACGCGGACAACGAGTTCAACGTGACGCTGAGCGGTGTCTACGTCTGGACGGGCAACGACTGGCGTGATGACCGCTATTTGGCGATCGATCACGGCTGGGGCGGCGCGATCGATGCGAAATACTTTGTTCATCGCTATTTCGGTTTCGGTGTCCAGGGCTGGGTCGCCGAAGCGAAAACGCACGACATCTTCGACAACGGATTCACCCGCGTCTGGGGTCCTGAAGATTCGCACGCCGTCGGCGGCGTCCTCGGCACCTTCACCCTGCGCTTCCCGATCAGCTGCTCGCGCTTCGCGCCTTACTTCTGGCTCGGCGGCGGCGGCGTCTTCGGTGGCGGCCGGTCTCACGACTTCTTCCTTGATAGCACGCAGCCGCTCGGCATCGTGCGTCGGGAATTTGATGACAGCAAGTCCAAGGCGGTCGGTCAGGTCGGCGGCGGTGTTGAAGTTCGCTTCACCCCGCACCTCGGCTGGACCAACGACATCAGCTGGAACGTTGTCTCGGGTTCCGACAACAACTTCGGAATGGCCCGCACCGGTCTGAACTTCGCGTTCTAAACAACGCCGTATAATTCCAAACGCCGGGAACACCGTGAGTGTTCCCGGCGTTTTTTTTGTACGTGGACGAAGGTCTTCTGTAGCCGCTGCCCTGTGGGCAGCGTCGGCCTTTGCGTGGCATCGATCTCGCGCTTCGCACAGCGAAGCGGCTACAGAAGAGGAGCGATGAAGAGATTCCTTTTAATTTTCCGCTCTTCGGCGCGTTAACTTCATGAAAGGAAAATGCAAAGCATCGGAGCCGAGGCGGGAAAGATGAACGGCCAGCAGATGGACGCGCTGCTCCGGCGCTTTGAACGGCCACTCTTGCAATACGCAACTCGAATTCTAGGCGACAGCGACCGGGCCCGCGACGTGGTCCAGGAAACCTTCGTGAAGCTGCAAAACGAAAAGCGGGAGCAGATCGACAGCGGACCCGCGAAATGGCTCTTCACCGTCTGCCGCAACGGCGCGCTCAACATTTGCCGGAAAGAAAAACGGATGACGTATCTCGACCAGGAATTACTCGAGACGCGCGCGAGCGAGGAGCCGGCGCCGTTCGAAACCCTGGAACAAAAGGAGGCGTCCGGGTTCCTCCTCAAAATTCTCGGAACCCTGCCGCCGCGGCAACAGGAAGTGCTCCAGCTAAAATTTCAAAACGACCTGAGCTACCAGGAAATCAGCGAGATCACGCAGCTCTCGGTCAGCAACGTGGGCGTGATGATTCACAACGCGCTCAAAACTCTGCGGCAACGTTACGGGCGAGCGTCCCGGGATTTTCTGCCGTTCACACCTCGGACAGTCTCATGAAAGTAAACCTCGATGATCCCAACCTGACGGCATTCGCGCTTGGCGAGCTGTCGCCCGACGACCACGCGGAGATGGCGAAGGCGATTGCCGATTCACCGGAGGCGCAAAATTATGTCGCGGAGACGCAGCAATTCGCGCGATTGCTCCGAGTGGAATATGAAGCGGACCGGCAACAGCCAGCCGATACGATTGTGAAAAAGCCGCAGCGTTTTTCCGACGCGGCGCGAATCGAAGCGGAGCGCCGGTCTTCGTCGCGTTATCAATGGGGATCGCTCGCCGCAGCGTTTGCAATTTTCGCCGTGCTCGGAGCGCTGGCGATCTCAACGATCAAGCGAGAAGTCGGGCGTGGCGTGACGGATTATGCGAAGCCGGGCGGTCCCAAAGAAAATCCTCCCGCAACGGTCGAAGCAGTCCCGGAGCCGACCGTCGAAATGGAAGTCGCACAGCAGCCAGTGGGACCTGCGACGACCGCCGCACCGCCGGTCGTGAGTGAGTTTCGCGAAGAAAAGCAGAGCGCCAGTAAGGATATGGCGGCAGCGGGCAAGACTCGAAACTTTGCGCTCAATCCTTCCGCTCCCAAGCCAATGCCGATGATGCGCTCGTATGCCTCTAATGGCGCCGGCATGACCGAAACGACCGAGTTCGAGCCGCCGTCGCGCTACCGCCAGGATTTCAACACGGCGACTTACGATAAAGTGGAAGAGAACCCGTTCCTGCCCGCGGCGGCCAATCCACTCTCTACGTTCTCGATCGACGTCGACACGGCTTCGTATGCGAACGTGCGACGTTTTATCAACTCCGGCTCGCTGCCGCCGAAAGATGCGGTCCGAGTCGAAGAGATGATCAATTATTTCACTTACGACTACAAAGAGCCCGAAGGCGACAAGCCGTTCTCGATCGATCTCGACGCGACGAGCTGCCCGTGGGAACCGAGCCATCGGCTGCTGCGGATCGGACTGAAAGGGCGCGAAGTGGCGAACGAAAAACGGCCCGCGAGCAACCTGGTGTTTCTCCTCGATGTCTCGGGCTCGATGATGCCGTCGGAGCGGTTGCCGCTGGTGAAGCAGGCGATGCGTTTGCTCGTCGACAAGCTGACGGAGAGCGATCGCGTGGCCATCGTGATTTATGCCGGCGGCTCCGGTCTGGCGCTGAAATCGACGCCGGGCAACGAGAAAGAAAAAATCCTGCGGGCGCTGGAAGAATTGCAGGCGGGCGGTTCGACAAATGGCGCTGAAGGAATCGAGCTGGCTTACAAAGTTGCGGCCGACAATTTCATTAAGGGCGGCGTGAACCGCGTCATCCTCGCGACCGACGGAGACTTTAATATCGGCGTTACGAACCAGGGCGACCTGATTCGGTTGATCGAAACGAAGGCGAAGACCGGCGTGTTCCTCAGCGTCCTCGGCGTCGGCACCGATAACCTGAAGGACTCGACGATGCAGAAGCTCGCCGATAAGGGGAATGGCAATTACGCGTATCTCGATTCGGTCGAGGAAGCGCGGAAGGTCCTCGTTCACCAGATCAACGGCACGCTAATGACGATCGCGAAGGACGTGAAGATCCAGGTGGAATTCAATCCGGCCCGGGTGGCTTCGTATCGATTGATTGGTTACGAAAAACGGCTGCTGCGGAAAGAAGATTTCAACAACGACAAGGTGGACGCTGGCGAGATCGGCGCGGGCCACACGGTGACGGCTCTCTACGAAGTGGTCCCGGCCGGCGCCGGGACGACGGATCCGGCGGCCAGCGTTCCACCGGTCGATCCGTTGAAGTATCAATCGCCGAGCGCGCCGGCGACGACGGCGAAAAGCGAAGCGAATGGCTCGCCGGAAATGGTGACGGTGAAGTTGCGCCATAAGAAACCGGACGGCGATGTGAGTGAGCTGACGGAACGTTCATTTACCGATAATGGATCGAAATTCGAGAACGCCGCGCCGGATTTGAAATTCGCCGCGGCGGTGGCGGAGTTCGGGATGCTGCTGCGCGATTCGCAATTCAAAGGGAAGGGGACGTTCGGCGCGGTAATCGAGTGGGCCCAGGAAGGAAAAGGGCGGGACGCGGCAGGATACCGGGCCGGGTTCATCGAGATGGCGCACAAGGCGCAATCGTTGAAGCCGCGCGAGGGATAATTGAGTTGCCTCTCGATGTTACACTGGTAACAGTGTAACATGAGAAGAAAAAGAACGGACGCGCCGAAGCGGGTCGAGCGGGTCCAGATCGGGGCGCGGATGGAGAAGCGGCTCGTAAAAGTGCTGCGCGGCCTCGCCGATTATCTCGATCTTTCTCTGGGCGATTTGCTCGAGGGGATTACGCTTCACGCGCTGGAAGGAAAAGCACCCTTCTCAGCCGAGACCCTCGCACACGTGAAACGCTTCAAGACGGTTCACGGATTGACGTTAACAGCGAAGGACAGCCACCGGCTTGTCGAGGTTCGGCAGTGAAGGATGCGGAAGCACAGATCGTGGCCTTCGAAACCGGTGCGCTCGATCCAGCGGAGTTTCCGCATTCAGAACACGTCCGGCTCGGATACGAAATGCTGGGCCGCTCTTCGTTTGGCGAAGCGATCTCCCGATTTTCGCACGGATTGAAGTTGTTGGCGGCGAAAGCGGGAAAGCCGCAGGTTTATCATGAAACCATCACGGTGGCTTTTCTTGCGCTGATCAACGAACGGCGGGCGGCCGGCGCCAACCAAACCTGGGCCGGTTTCAGAGCGAATAACGCGGATCTTTTCGAGAAACGTTGCCTTGAGAAATGGTACGGCGCCGAACAGCTCGGCACCGATTTGGCGCGGCGAACATTTTGCCTGCCTACACTTCCTCCAAAGCGGTTGGATCCGCGGCCGGTTTGACCCGCATCGCGAGGAAGGCGCCGAAAAGGAGAAGGCCCGCGCTCCAAAGTTGGGCGGGAGTGAGCCGTTCGCCGAAAAAGAGCGCAGACAATCCGAGAGCGCCGGCCGGGCAAATGAGCTGCAAGGTTTGGGAGAGCGCGACCCCGACTTTCTTGATCGCCACGTAATACAAAACGTGGGCGAGACTGATACAGGTGACGGCGGAAACGATGAGGATGAGGTTTACGCCGGCATCGACGTGCAACGGCGTCTCGATTTTTCCAAACCAAATCGTGAGGGGCAGGAGAAGCAGCGACGTGATGAAACTGACGATGCCGAAACTGCGGATTGGCCCGAGCATGGCGGACGGCCGTTTCACCAAGACGCTGTAGAGCGCCCAGCAAAAACTTGCGACGAAAGCAATGGCGAAGCCGCGCAACGGCATGGCGCCCGCCTGCCAACCCTCCTGAAAATAAACGACGCCGATCGCGCCGATGAGTCCGAGCGCGGTTCCCACCTGAAATTGCCACTGTCGAATGATGTGACGTTCTTCCGGAAAAAAAATCACCGCGAGCACCGCCGTGAAGATGACCGTGGAGCGGCCAAAGATCGCGTAAACGCCGGGGCCCATATGATAAAGCGCGACGGTTTGAGTGATCTGGTGAACGACATTGGGCAGCGACGGGATCAGGCAGGCAACAAACGCGGCTCGATTCAGCCGACCGCCTTTCGCCCGAAAGCGGAGGAAAACAAAAGGCAGCACCGCGAAGAACGCGACGAGGTAACGATAAAAGTTTTGCGACCACGGCTCGTAGTAGCGGATCAGGTAGAACTGGAAGAGCGACGGCGTGGACCAGATCACGACGGTCGCGAAAACGGCGAGATATCCGCTGGAAAAACCTTCTGCTTTTTTCGTCGTCATGGTTTGGCCGATGACCCGAGCGGATTCGAAACCGAGCAGCGCCTGCTTGCAATCGTTAAACGTCTCCATCTAATAGGCAGATCACAGACATGAAGACTTACAGAATCGGGACAGTGCTTATCGTTGCCATCGCCCTGGTCATCATTCCGGGGCAGAAATCCTTCGCGGCCAGGAAGCGGCAGCCAGCGCAACAGCAGCAATCGCAGACCAATGCGCGGCCGAATCCGAACGATCCCGGCGGCCATTCCGCCAAGGGTTTCGAGTTCGCCAAGAAAAAAGAATACGACAAGGCGATCGCCGAGTTCACTGAGGCCATCAATGCCGATCCGAAGGACGCGATGAATTATTTCAATCGCGCGACGGCCTATCGCGGCGCGGGCAAGATGGATGAAGCGCGCGCGGATTTCTCGAAAGCGATCGAGATGGCGCCGAACAACGCCTCAGCCTACGTGGGCCGCGGTGAAGTGCTTTTGCAGCAAAAGCAATGGGACGCGGCACAGGCCGATTTTGAGAAGGCGCTCCAAATTGCGCCGGACGATATTTCGGCCCGGCGCTTCAGCGCTTTTGTGTTCATGTCGAAAGGCGAATACGGAAAGGCGGTCGAAGCGTACGGAAAAGTGCTGGAGAAAGCGCCCAACGATGCGGCGGCCCTGGAACGGCGCGCGTTTGCTTACAAGAGCCTGAAGAAATTCAAAGAAGCGATCGACGATTACAGCAAGGTGATCGAGAAAACTCCCAAGGATCTGGAAACGTATCGGCGGCGTGCGACCGCTTACGTTCAGGCGGGCGACAGCCAGAAAGCGGCGAGCGATTACCAAACGATTCTCAAGATCAAGCCCGACGATGTGGATGCGCAGAGCCGGTTGAAGGCGCTGCAAACGCGCGCGAATGCATCGCCTGCGCCGACCGCTCCGCCGAGTTCGCCGGCCAAAGCGCCGTCGATGGCGCCGCCGGCTGCTTCGCCGCATTAGTTGTAGCCGCGATCGGTGATCGCGGTCGAGGATTCGATATTCACGGGTCCGGGATCAACGATCCCGGCTAAGCCGAATAAGCTTCCCGCGCGTTGTCGGCTGGTCTAAAAAGGCGACCCCGCAATCCACCTCATCCGAAGGACTAATATGAACAACCCAAAGAATTCGATCGCATCCCTGGCCGCCACGGTTCTGCTTTTCGCGACGGCGCACTGGGCATATGCCGCCGACCCGGCAGCGGCCGCGGCCCATGGCAACAAGGGGAATGAACTCGCGCAGGCGGCGAAATACGACGAAGCGATCGTCGAGTTCACGAAAGCGATCGAGCTGAGCCCGAGCGATCCCCGGCTCTACAATGATCGCGGCCGCGTCTATCGCGCGATGGCGAAATACACCGAAGCGATGGCCGATTTTGACAAGTCGGTGGGCCTCGCGCCCAAGAGCGAGACTGGTTATCTCGAGCGTGGCCAGACCCAGGTCATGCAGAACAAATTCGAAGAGGCATTGCCCGATTACAACAAAGGAGTCGAACTGGCGCCGACGAATCCCGTTTGCTACGACCGCCGCGGTTTCGCGTTTTACAACCTCCATCGCTACGAAGACGCGGTTAAAGATTACACCGCCAGCATCGAGAAACAGCCCGACAATCCGCTCACCTTCAACCGGCGCGCGGACGCCTATTACGCGATGAACCAGTTCGCGCCGGCGCTCGCCGACATCGAAGCGGCTTTGAAATTGAAGCCGGACGATTTCGATACGACGCAAAAGCTCGCCGTCGTCCGGGCGAAACTCGCCACGCCGAAACCCGTCGCGCAGAACACACCACCCCCGTCAACGCCGGAGCCCCCGCCGGCGCCGATGGATCCGCGGATAAAGATCGGCATCGGTGCCGGAGCGCTTATCGTGTTGATCATCATCATCGTGATGGTGTCGCGCCGAAAAAGCCGCGGGTATTGAGCGAACCAGAGCGTAGAAATTTCTTTGACACCCCCGACCGCGCTGCTAGCTTGCCGACGCTTTTTCGGAGAACGAGAGGAGTCCCAAGGTCGTTCGGAACGGAAGTTTAACGGCTCTGGGACTTTTACTTCTACGGGAAGCGCAACCGGTTCGCGCCGCGCAAGCGGAGCGAGCGAGCAATGAGAGGGAGCGGCCCATGTAGCTCAGTTGGTAGAGCACGTCCTTGGTAAGGACGAGGTCACCGGTTCAATCCCGGTCGTGGGCTCCAGAAAACGAGCTCGGGACCGGACAGAAAAAACAAAAAAGACGCAGTTAGTTTTTAAAAGAGGAAAATCAGATGGCTAAGGAAGCATTTAAACGCGACAAGCCGCACGTTAACGTCGGCACAATCGGTCACGTCGACCACGGCAAGACCACCCTCACCGCCGCGATCACAACCGTGCTCGCCAAAAAGGGCCAGGCCGAAGCGCGCGCCTACGATTCGATCGACAACGCGCCGGAAGAAAAAGAGCGCGGCATCACGATCAACACCGCCCACGTGGAATACCAAAGCGACAAGCGCCACTACGCCCACGTCGATTGCCCCGGCCACGCTGACTACGTCAAGAACATGATCACCGGCGCCGCGCAGATGGACGGCGCCATTCTCGTTGTGTCCGCGGCCGATGGCCCGATGCCGCAGACCGCCGAGCACATTCTGCTCGCGCGCCAGGTCGGCGTGCCCTCCATCGTCGTGTTCCTAAACAAGACCGACATGGTGGACGATCCCGAGCTTCTCGACCTCGTCGAAATGGAAGTGCGCGATCTGCTTAACAAATATGAATTTCCCGGTGACAAGATCCCGATCGTGAAGGGCAGCGCGGCGAAGGCGCTGGCCGCTGGGGATCCCACCCATCCCGATGCGAAATGCATTCTCGATCTCATCACGGCGGTGGATGATTACATCCCCGTCCCGGACCGGCCGATCGATCAGCCGTTCCTGATGCCGGTCGAAGACGTGTTCAACATTGAAGGCCGCGGCACCGTCGCGACTGGACGGGCCGAGCGCGGTATTCTCAAGAAGATGGAGGAAGTCGAAATCGTCGGCCTCAAGGACACAATGAAGACGACCGCGACCGACATCGAAATGTTCCGCAAGCTTCTCGACGAAGCCCGGGCGGGCGACAACGTCGGCGTATTGCTTCGGGGCGTGAAGAAGGAAGATGTCATGCGCGGGCAGGTCATTGCCAAGCCCGGCAGCATTACGCCGCACAAGAAATTCAAGGCGGAAGTCTACGTGCTGAGCAAGGAGGAAGGGGGCCGTCACACGCCGTTCTTCACGAATTATCGGCCGCAATTTTATTTCCGCACGACCGACGTGACCGGGACCGTCAAGCTCGCCGAGGGCGTGGAGATGGTCATGCCCGGGGACAACGTCTCGGTCGAAGTGGAATTGATCACGCCGATCGCGATGGAGAAGACCATCCGGTTCGCGATTCGCGAAGGCGGCAAGACCGTCGGCGCCGGTCGCGTTGCCGAGATTCTGGACTAGATTGATTGCGGATTTCGGAAATCGAATTGCGGAAAGGCAATCGAGAATCGAAAATCGAAAATCCAAAATTAGAAATAGGTCAGTAGCTCAATTGGTAGAGTAGCGGTCTCCAAAACCGTCGGTTGGGGGTTCGAGTCCCTCCTGACCTGGTTGCTTGAAGAAGGTTAAAGCGTTAAAAAAGTTGAAGCGTTACATCGTAGAATCTTTCCACCGCTTTAACGCTTCATCGCTTAAACGATTTAACGCCACCCAATGATCACAAAAACGAAAAATTTTTTCGGCGAAGTTCGCGCCGAGCTGGGAAAAGCATCGTGGCCTTGGGAATCGAAGGACAAAGGCATTCGGCGGTTCAAGGAGCTGACTGATTCCACGATGGTCGTGATCATCGCGATGCTGCTGCTCGGCGGCTTCGTCGCCGCCTTCGATTTCGTGATCATCAACTTCATTCACTACTTCACGCGTTTTCATTGATATGCCTTCGGTCCTCGCTCCCAAAGATCAGTGGTTCGTCGTCCACGTGCTCTCCGGCCAGGAGAACAAGGTCCGCGACAATATCGAGAAGCGCGTCAAGACCGAGGAAATGGGCGACGTGATTTTCGAAGTGCTCGTTCCGACTGAACGCGTGTCTGAAATCAAGCGCGGCAAGAAAAGCGAGACGACCCGGAAATTTTTCCCCGGCTATCTCATTGTGAACATGCACCTGCTCGACGAGAACAATCAGCTCGTCGGCAAGACCTGGTATTTCATTCGCGAGACGACGGGCGTGATCGGATTCGCCGGGACGAAAGACAAACCGATCCCGATGCGGAAAGCCGAAGTGGACAACATGCTGGCGCAAATGCGGGAGCGTGAAGAAAAGGTGAAGCCGAAGGTCAGCTTCGAAGTTGGCGAGACCGTGAAAGTGGCCGACGGCCCGTTCCAGAACCAGAACGGCATCGTCGAGGAAATTGATCCCGACCGCGGCAAGCTCCGCGTCTCCGTCACCATCTTCGGCCGCGCCACGCCGGTGGAACTGGAGTATTGGCAGGTGGAACGCGGCTAACGCCGCGAGTGTTAAGTATTAAGTTTTAAGTGTTAAGGGAGCGATCCGAGAGCACTTAAAACTTAACCCTTAAAACTTAAAACTTTATGAAAGAAGTTGTTGCTCAGATCAAGTTGCAGATTCCCGCCGGACAGGCGAATCCCGCGCCGCCCGTCGGCACCGCGCTCGGACCGCGCGGCGTTAACATCATGGCGTTCTGCAAAGAATTTAACGCCGCCACCCAGAAACAGGCGGGCGACATCCTCCCCGTCGTCATCACGGTCTTCAAAGACAAGTCGTTTACCTTCATCACCAAGAGCCCGCCCGCCGCGGTCCTCTTGAAGAAAGCCGCGAACATCGCCGCCGGCTCGAAAGAGCCGAACAAGACGAAGGTCGGCAAAGTCACCCGGAAACAGGTCATGGAGATCGTGAAGACGAAGGCCAAAGATCTGAATTCGCGCAGCGACGAAGCCGGCTTCCGCGTCATCGCCGGCACCGCCCGCCAAATGGGCCTCGAGATCGTCGATTAGTTCGGTCGCCGGACTTATGCCTCCAGAGCTCGCTCCCGAAGTGGAGCAGCAAATTCTTGCGCGCGAGCGATTACGTTTGCTCGCCCTGGGCTATTACATCAAGGGCGCGATTGGCGCGGTCTTCATTTCGTTCCTTCTCTTTCACTTCTTCTTTCTCCTGGGCTTTTCATTCATGCCGGAATCGGCGTGGAACCCGCCGGCCAAGGCTGCGACAACCGCCCAATCACCCCCGAGGTTGCCGTCGCTTTCGCCAACACCAACACCCGCGCCGGTTAATCAGGCGCCGCCCGCGATGGTGCTTCGGATTTTTGCAGCCGTGATCGGCCTAATCATTTTGCTGGGCTGGACGTTTGGCGCGTTAACCATTTACGCCGGGCGTTGTGTTCAGAAACGCACCCATCGCGTTTTCATTTATGTCATGGCGGCTTTGAATTGCGCTCTCCTGCCCTGGGGAACCCTGCTGGGCGTTTCAACATTTCTCTTCCTGCAATCGCCGGCCGGTCAGGCCGAATTTTCCCGCGCCGAGAACTCTTGAGCGGCGCCCAAGATTATCGGTTATGGTTGCTCAGGCGCGCCGAGGTATTCCCAGCGTTGCAACGCGATCGGGACGTTGCCGTTTTTCCAGACGAAATCGTGGAAGGCGCGAAGATTGAATTTCTCGCCCTGCTGCATCCGCGCTTCGGCGAGAAATCTTGTGATCTGAAGTTTGCCGATCTGATAGCTGATCGCCTGACCGGGAGCGGTTGAAAACGAGATCGCTTCCTGGCGAGCTGTGCCCGCGTCCATGGGAACTTTTTCTTCCAGATACTTGGCCGCTTGTTCGAGTGTGAACTCTCCGAGCGCTAGTTTCACGTCGACTTCGACACGAAGCGCGCGCAGCCGCATGAAATTGTAAATGATCTCGCGGGTATGCGGACTGTCGTCGAACAAACCGGCCTGGAGCATCATTTCTTCCGCGTAAAACCCGATGCCTTCATTCGCGCCGGAGTCGTAATAATGCCGCCGGATCGGGTCTTCGTGTTTCCAGGAAAGACAAAGCTGGAAATAATGTCCGGGGATTCCTTCGTGGACCGTGATCGGGCGCGGATCTTGCGCGGTCGCGCGCCAAAAGTAACCGAGATTCCCCGTCGGCGGATCCACGTAGCGAACGCAACTTTCTTTCAGCCGCGAGGCGGAAGTGAAGTCGTCGGTTTCGCCGAATCCTTCGAGGGCGTGCAAATATTCCGGCATCGGCCGCAGCGTGTAATGCTGCACCCAATCGGGAACGCTAAGAATCCCATGCTTCTCGAGGAACTCGCGGATCGATAATTCTTTTGCGGCTGCGTCCTTGATCCAGCTGTCGGTATCCGCCGGTAGCTTCAATGGCGGGACGTTGCGGTTGCGTTCCTGTTCGTATCCTTCGAAGGCGACGGCGCGATTCCATTCCTGGCGGCCCATGGCGAGCAGCTCTTCGGGCACGTAGGGAGCCAGCGCGATATTCTGGAGGAAGAAAACATAGGCATCGCGACCAAGCGCGGTTTCCTTCGGGAGGGAAGGCAAACGTTCCTTCAGCCGCGCTCGAAAATGTTCGAGCGCATCCGCGGCTCGGCCAGTCGCCTCGTTTAACTCCTTTTCACTAAGCGTGGTCGCCGGCCGCAGGGAAACAGCCATCGTGCGCAAGCGTTCCCGCACGCCTTCGAGCGCCTGAATGGCGACGGTTGCGAACGGGGCCGGCGGCTTGGCCAGATTCGCTTCTCCCTGCTGCAGGATCGCGGGAATATTTTCGATCCGGATGAGGAGTCCCCGGCTGTCCTCCGCGTCGTAAGGCCCGGGCACGGTGAGCGCTTCGACGACCGGGGTGAGCGTCTGTTCAATATAAAAGGTCGGGTCGCGTTTCCAGCGCGGGTTGAGATCCAGCTCCCATTCCACCCGCGCTAACGCGGAACCTATCAACCGATAATCGACCTTCCACGCGATCGGCCCTGCCTTCGGATCGATTTTTCTCCAGCG
>DASQPH010000058.1:0-15895 GCA_035644055.1 Chthoniobacterales bacterium | reverse complement strand
CGATCGGCGTGGCCGAAGGAATTGCCGTTATTCATCCGCATCTCTGCGACGGATTGGGTCGAGGGCGGATGGACGATCGAAGAGTCGGTGAAACTCGCGACCGAATTGAAGGAGTTGGGAGTCGATCTCATCGATTGTTCGTCCGGCGGCAATGCGTTTCACGCGAAGATCCCGGTTGGCGCTGGTTACCAAACGGCGTTCGCCGAGCGGATACGGCGCGAAGCCGGAATCATGACAGGCGCGGTTGGGATGATCACGGCGCCGGAACAAGCGGAACACATCGTGCGAACCGGACAAGCCGACGCAGTGATCATGGCGCGCGAGTTTTTGCGCGATCCCTATTGGCCGCTGCGCGCGGCGAATGAGCTGGGGCAGCCAATCGCGTGGCCGGTTCAATACCTTCGCGCAGCTCCGAAAGGCGCGCAGCCGCGCGAACCGGTGGACCTGAAGAGTTTCCAATCGTGCTTCGAAGAACAGCACGGAGTGCCGGAAGAGTGACGGAGGGCGGAGGCCAGAAATCGGAGGTCAGACGGTCAGCGACAGGACTGTTACTTTGCCGCTTTGGGCGGCGGTTCCTTGAACGCCTCGAGCGACGCGAGTGTCTTGTCGATCTCTTTGATGTGGATCTCGCCGGAAACTTCATCGGCCGCCCAGACCAACGCGAAGTACCGTTGACCGTCGGCAGTAAACGCCGCCACCGAGAGGCGCAGCTCGAACCCGTCCTTTTCCCCTTCGCCCTGGCCGCCAAAGAAAGTTAAGCCGGCTTGTTTTTGCTCGGCCACTTTCCCGATCTTCACGTCGCTGTAATCTGCGCTCACTTTTTTGGTAACGATCGCAAACGCGTCCTGGAGGTTCTTCGCCGTCGGGATGGGGAATACGGAAATGATTACCTTCGCATCCTTCGCCGGGCGCGACGTCACGTTGTCTCCTTCGACAGCCGTTTGCCAGTTGTCCGGCATTTGAATCGAGAACTGGGGATTTTCTTTCGGAAGATCAAACCGTCCGGCGAACGCGATCTCCGCGCCGAATATTATGATTGTCAGGAGACGTCGAAGTTTCATTCAGGGAAAAAGCCGGCAGATGACGGCGCGCGCGAGCAAGTCAAAGATATTGGGTGGGCCAAAACTCCTCCACGTCAGCCGACGATCTGCTTGGGCGCTTGCATCCGCAACTGGCGAGTTGGTTTCGCGGCGCGTATCCGAATTTCACGCACGCCCAGCGGCTCTGCGTGCCGGCCATTCTGGATCGCGAATCGATCCTTCTGACTTCGCCAACCGGGAGCGGCAAAACGCTGGCGGCGTTTCTCGGAATTTTTGACGCTTTGCTCCGGCAACTCGATCGCGGCCCACTCAGCGCGAACGTCCGATGCATTTACGTTTCGCCGCTGCGCGCGCTCGCTTACGACATCGGAAAAAATGTCCGGGCCCCGATCGTCGGGATGGGGCTCGAGAAAAAATTACGGATCGCTTTGCGAACTGGCGATACGTCGAGTGCCGAGCGCGTGAAGCTCCGCGAACGCGGCGCGCACATTCTCATCACGACGCCGGAAAGTTTGGCCGTGATGCTGGCGCAGGAAAGTTACGCGCGCCATCTCGCGGAGTGCGAGTTCGTCGTGGTCGATGAACTGCATTCGTTCGCGGGGAACAAACGCGGCGCCGATCTGACATTGTCGCTCGAGCGGCTCGAGCGACTCTGTAGCCGTCGCCCTGTGGGCGACGCTGGAGAAAATGTTGCGACGCCGGTCTCGCGCTTCCCGCAGGGAAGCGGCTACAGAAGATACCGCAGCGCGCTATGCCGCATCGGACTTTCGGCAACGGCCGCGCCGCTTGACGTGCTGGCGCGTTTTCTCGTCGGCGAAAATCGCCAATGCCGGATCGCGGAAGCGCAGACGGAAAAGGAATCACTGGTCGAAGTATTCTCGCCGATTCGCCGGAAACCGTATCCGCCCGCGGGCTATACCGGGGTGCGACTCTACGCGGAGCTGGCGGAATTGATTCGCCGCCGGCAATCAGTTCTCGTTTTCACAAATGTCCGATCGGCGGCGGAACAAGTGGGTTTGCGACTGAAGGAATTACTGCCTGAGCTCGCGGCGCAGATCGAGATTCATCACGCGTCGCTCGATCGGAGCGTGCGCCTGGAAGTGGAAGACCGTTTGAAAAACGGCGAGCTGCGCGCGGTCGTTTGCTCGACGAGCCTGGAGATGGGGATCGACATCGGCGCCGTCGATCTCGTGGTGATGGTGGCAACGCCAAAAGGCGTGTCTCGCGCCATTCAGCGAATTGGTCGCTCAGGTCATTCGCTCGATCGCAACAGTCACGGCGTCCTGGTTGCCACCAACATTAACGATCTCGTGGAAGCGACCGTGACGGCAAAGCTGGTCCGCGAACGCGCCCTCGATCCGATCAGGATTCAGGAGAAGCCGTACGATGTTGTCGCTCAGCATGTCGTCGGTTTGGCAGCGGTGGCATCAATCAAAGCCGAGGATGTTTTCGAATTGCTTCGGCGCGCCTATCCATTTCGCGAACTGACGCGCCAAGAATTCCATCGCATTCTGGAATATCTGGAGGGCGGAGGCGCCGCGCTCCAGCAGCAATACAGTGGCGTCTTCGGCAAAATCCGAATCGATGACGGCCTGATTTCTTTGGCGCATCCGCGGATCGCGCGCGAATTCCTGGTCAACATCGGCACGATCCATTCGGAAGGATTCGTTCACGTGCTCCTGCGCCGGCGACGGCTCGGATCGGTCGAGGAAAATTTCATCAAGCAGCTGCGGATCGGCGATCTGTTCGTGCTCGGCGGACGAATCGTACGATTGATCGATACCGGCGTGCAGGAAGCGTACGTCGAACGGGCCGACGGCCAGTTACCGACGGTGCCCCGCTGGAATGCGGCGAAGATGCCGCTCACTTCCGGTCTCGCCCGGGCAGTCCGCCAATTGCGCACCGAATTGGACGCGCAAGTTCGAAACAGTTCCGATGACGACGCGATCGCCGATTGGCTTGTCGAACATTACGAAATCTCGACCGCGAATGCCCAGGCGATCATCGAATTGTTTCGCGCGCAGCTGAGCATTTCCGACGTTCCGGTCGGCCGAAAAATGTTGATCGAGCTTTATCGCGAAGGCCAGCACACTCATTACTTTTTCCATTCGCTTATCGGGCGGAGTGCCAACGATGCCTTGTCCAGAATCGTGGCCTTGCGCGTGAAGGATCGGATTGGTGGAAACGCGCTCGTCACGATCGACGACTATGGGTTCCTCCTCACCTTGCGTCGTTTCCAGGAACTGCCGCTTGTCGATTTGCAGTCCTGTTTCGCGCGCACGAATGCGGAGAGAGATCTCGCCGCCGCCCTGCGCGGATCGGAATTGGTGAAGTGGCAGTTCCGCGGCGTGGCCCAAACCGGATTGATGGTGCCGCGCAATTTGCCGGGGAAGAAACGCAAACAGAAACAACTAAGCTGGAGCGCCGAGGTGTTGTTCCGTGTTTTGGAACGCCATCGGATCATCCGCTCTTGATCGAAGCGTACCGCCAGGCGACGCATACCTTTCTGGACGCAGAGGCCGCCTATCGATTTCTCGACGAGGTTCGGGACTTCGACTGGAAGCTGCTCGAGCTGCCGACCGTGTCTCCGTTTTCGTTCGCGATCTATGCCAGCGTGATCAAGGAGAACATGATGCTGGAGGATCCGACGGCGGCGATTGAGCGGATTTATCGCGAGATGTACGCAAAAGTTGAAAGCGTGACGGCGTCCTCGCGATCGTAGTCGAATGAGCTGAAACGCGAAAGGAGTGGGACCTTTCGATCCCACTCCTCCCACACATGAGCGAGGCTTCTCCTTAGCTTTGCTCTGCGAAATTTACGTTTTGGCCTGCGAAACCACTTCGTTGAGTTTGAAGATTGGCAGGAACATCGCGATCACGATGCCGCCGACGATCACACCGAGAAAAACGATCAGCAGGGGCTCGATCAACGAGGTCAACGCGTCCAGCATCGCTTCGATTTCTTCGTCCCAGAAATCAGCCATCTTCTCGAGCATCGTATCGATTTTGCCGGTGGCTTCGCCCGCAGCGACCATTCGCAGCATCATCGGCGGGAAGATCGTTTTCTTCGACAGTGCCACGGAAAGGTTATCGCCTTTCTCCACGTCGGCACTCACGCCCTTAATGCTCATCTCGACGACGTGGTTACCCGACGCGCCGCCCACAATGTCGAGCACTTCGAGGATTGGAACACCGCTCCGGATGAGCTGCGCAAACGTGCGCGCGAACCGGGACATGCAAATCTTGTGAATCAACGGGCCGAACACCGGCAGTTTCAGTTTCCAACGATCCCAGAGCTGTTTGCCGCGCGTCGAGCGGAGGAAGGTTCGGATGCCGAAGAAGATGGCCCCGATTCCGCCAAGCAGGAAATACCATTCGCCACGCATGAAATCGCTGACATCGATGAGGAACTGCGTCGGCGCCGGAAGCTTCGAGCCGAAGTCCTGGAAGATTTCGCCAAAGATCGGGACCACCTTCACAATCAGGAAGGTTGTAATCGCCATCGCGATGCAAATGACGATGACCGGGTAGGTCATGGCCGACTTGATCTTCTTGCGCAACCGCGCGCTGGCTTCGAGGAAGCCGGCGAGACGGTCGAGAATCTCCGCGAGCAAACCGCCGTGCTCACCGGCCTTCACCATGCTTACGAAAAGCCGATCGAACACCCGGGGATGTTTCGCGATCGATTCGTTAAAAGTTTCACCACCCTGCACGCGGGTGGTTACGTCACTGATGATATGGCGCAGGCTCTTTTGGCGTTTTGGATCGCACTGGTCATAAAGAGCAGTCAGGGCCTGGACCAGCGAAATGCCGGCCTCGATCATCGTGGAAAGCTGTCGGGTAAAAAGAACAAGATCGGTCTCTTTGACCGACCAGGTTTTCTTTCGCGATTTGGTCGCAGTGGCTTTCTGCTGAAGCGACAAAACCATCAGGCCACGGCTCATCAGGCTGGTGACGGCGTTGTCTTCGTTCAGCGCATCTTGAATCCCGGAAACGATCTTCCCGGACATATCTCGGGCTTGGTAGGAGAAGGTGATCATGTTATGGTAATTATATTCCGTATAGCAGCTACGGTGCCACCCCTTTCGCTCTCCCCTTCCTAAAGCCGGTCTTGAGAGAGGCTTCCTCCGGGTCGATCATCGCCCGACTATGCCTGTCGCTGCCGAACTTGAGCCGATCACCTTGGGGATCTGGATTTGGCGCTTCTACGATCCAGCTATCAAGGCCGACCTCTTTTCCACGGCGATCAAAACCAGCCACGGCATCTATCTCGTTGATCCAGTTCCCCTGGCGCCCGATGCGACTTCCGAGCTCAGTGAACAGGGGGCCATAGCCGGAATCGTGGTTACGAACGAGAACCACGGGCGCGCCGCGGATGACTTCGCTCGGCGATTCCAAGTCGAGGTTTACGACCGCGGAAGTATCGGATCGGGACTGGGCGCGATTTCAATCGAGGGCGGTCCCGCTGGCGAGATCGCGGTCTATTGTGATGCCGATCACGGGACGCTGATCATCGGAGATGCCCTGATTAACTTCGAACCGCACGGCTTCACGCTACTTCCATCGAAATACTGTTCGAACGCGAAACTCATGCGCAAATCATTGCCGAAGCTCCTGGATTATCAGTTTGAACGAATGCTTTTCGCCCACGGCACACCGATTTTGACCGCCGCGCGGCAACGCCTGGAGCAGCTCTTACTTCAACGCTGAAGTCGAATGGACAGACCCGCAGAAAACTTCGTCTCGCGTTTCCTGCGGTTGATCCGTTTTTCTCACACGATCTTCGCGCTTCCGTTCGCCCTGGGCGCGTTGCTTGTGGCAGCGAACGGCCGGCCGACAGCACGGCTTTTGATTCTGGTGGTGATCTGCATGGTCCTGGCACGCACTGCTGCGATGTTGTTCAATCGGTTGATCGACTGGTCCATCGACCAACGAAATCCTCGAACGGCTGCGCGGCACCTGCTCGTTAACAAACCCGCCGCGTGGATCATGCTGCTGGTGACTGCGGCGGGTTTCGTCTTCGCCAGTGCCGCAATAAATCAGCTGACGGGCTTGCTGGCACCGGTTGCTCTCGCAATCATTTTCTTTTACTCGCTCACAAAACGCTTCACCAGCGCGACCCATTTTTTTCTCGGGCTCGCGCTCGCCATCGCGCCGGCTGGGGCGTGGATCGCCGAAAAGGGCCGCCTTGATTTGCCACCGTTAATCCTCGGAACCGGCGTGATCTGCTGGGTGGCCGGGTTCGATTTGATTTATGCGACGCAAGACGTGGACTTCGACCGGCGCGAAGGTCTGCGTTCGTTAGTCGTGCAGCTCGGGGTCGCCGGGAGCCTGCGACTCGCGCAATGGCTCCACGGGTTCATGCTTTTGGCGCTGATCGGTTTCGGGTTAACGGCGAACCTCGGGGCCGCTTATTACGCCGCCATGCCGCTCATCGCCCTGGCGCTGGTCTACGAACATCACAGTGCGGGCAGCCTCGACCTCGCCGGGATGAACCGCGCCTTCTTCCAGAGCAACGCGTTCGTCAGCGCCCTCTTTGTCGTCGCGGTCGCGATCGATCGCTGGATCTAATTCGGCTCGAGCTGCGCGATCCGTTGCGCGTGCCGGCCGCCTTCAAAATCCGTTGTGAGCCAGACCCGCACGATCGCCAGGGCGGTTTCTTCGGCGATCACTCGCTCGCCCATTGAGAGAACGTTCGCGTCGTTATGCTGACGCGATAACCGCGCCGTCTCTTCGTTCCAGCAAAGCGCACAACGAACGCCACGCACTTTGTTCGCGGCAATCGCTTCGCCGTTGCCCGAACCGCCGAAAACAATCCCGCGATCGCATTCGCCTTTGACCACCGCTTCCGCCGCCGGTCGGATAAAGAGCGGATAATCGACCGGTTCTTCACTGAACGTGCCGAAATCCTTCACCTCGTGTCCCAGCTCCACCAGGAGCGCCTTCACTTTTTCTTTGTAACGGAAACCGGCGTGGTCCGTGCCGAGCGAGATTTTCATGTCGCGCGTTTCTAATCCCGCGGCGAGGCGAGTGTCGAGCGAAAGCCGTCAGGCGGTGCCGTGAAGTTTTGCGAGTTCACTCCAGATTTCGCGCTCCCGTTCCGTCAGCTTTTTTGGAATTTGGACCTCCACTTCGACAAATAAATCGCCCCGCGTTCCGCTCGCTGTCGGCATTCCATGTCCGCGCAACCGGAAACGTTGGCCACCTTGCGTGCCCGGCGGAATTTTTAAGCGCGCCTGACCTTCGAGCGTGGGCACGCCCAGCTCACCGCCCAGCGCGGCTTGCCAGGCCGGCAACTTAACCTCGTGGATCAAATCATTCCCTTCGACTGTGAAATCCGGATGACGCGCCAGGCGCACGCGTAAAAAAAGATCGCCGCTTTTCCCGCCCCCGGCGCCGGCTTCTCCCTGGCCGGCGAGGCGAATGCGTTGTCCCTCGTGCACGCCTTTCGGAATCTTGACCTGATAACTTTCCACCTTGTTGGAATTTCCGCGCCGCAATGAAATCGGACGCTTCGATCCGTGAAGCGCTTCCTCGAGCGTAACCATGATGTCCGCTTCGACATCGCTTCCGCGTTCGGCTCCAGGCGGGCGTTGGCCAAAAGGACTTCCGCCGCCGAAACCTGCCTGCCGCCCGCCGCCGAAAAACGCCTCGAAGAAATCGCTGAAGCCAGTCCCGCCGAATTCGAATTCGACGCCGCCATCGCCGGTGGAATAGCGCTGAAACCCGCCGCCCGGCTGCGCGCCCCAACCCGGAGGCGGTTGAAAGCCGCCGCCCGGCTGGTTCCAATTCGCCCCCAGCTCGTCGTATTTCTTCCGCTTATCCGGATCACCAAGAACTTCGTAGGCTTCGTTGAGCTGCTTGAATTTTTCTTCCGCGGTCGCCTTGTCCTTGTTGACGTCGGGATGGTACTTGCGCGCGAGTTTGCGGAACGCCTTGCGGATCTCGTCGTCGCTCGCCGTTTTCGAAACGCCAAGGGTGTCGTAATAATCTCGGAATTGAACGGCCATTGTTTCCGGCAAAGTTTCGATGGGTAGCGCCGCCGTGCAACCGCAGTATCGTCGAGCATGCGTGATCTGGGCAGGATGTTGGCCGTTCTCGGCGGCGTCATCATGATCGTCGGGATCGCATTATGGGCGGGCCTTGGCGCGGGCTGGCTCGGCCGTTTGCCCGGCGACATCCGAATCGAGCGCGCCAACAGTGCGTTTTATTTTCCCATCGTCACCTGCATCATCATAAGCATTGTGCTTACGCTGCTCATGTCGCTCTTCCGCCGCTGACGCGCACCAATGCCACGCGCGCCGCGCCGACAACAGCTTCTGGATGAACATGTCGCGCGCCTGCGCCAATGCCGGCGTTGCCCGCGCATGTTGCCGCCACCCGTCTCTGGCGGTCCGGTTTTGAGCAACGTCGTGCTGATCGGTCAGGCTCCCGGTGTGAAGGAACCTGTTCTCGCCAGACCGTTCGCCTGGACGGCCGGCCGAACTCTTTTCCGCTGGTTTCGGGAATTTTGCGCGATGAGCGAAGATCGGGTCCGCGCGAAAATTTATTTCGCGGCTGTCTGCCGGTGTTTCCCGGGGAAAACTGCGGCCGGCGGCGATCGCGTTCCCGCGCCGGACGAAATTCGAAATTGCTCGAGCTGGATGAACGACGAGATCGATCTGCTTCGGCCCGACCTGATCATTCCCGTCGGCAAACTGGCGATCGCGCAATTCATTCCTTTCGAAAAACTGGATGAAGTCGTGGGCCGATCGTTCCGCATTCGCGACAAGCGCCGGGCGTTCGATTTAATTCCGCTGCCGCACCCGTCGGGCGCGTCGCCGTGGCATCGCATTCCGCCCGGTCTCGGATTGCTTCGAAAAGCGATGCGTCTCGTTGCACGCCATCCGGCAATGCGGAAATTGAAAAACAAATGACCGCCAAAGTTCTCACGCGCGCCGATCTTCCCGAGTCCGACAAATGGGATCTCACCCACCTCTTCGTCAGCGCAGATAAATGGTCGGAAGATTTCGCCTGGCTCCAGAAGACCTACCCAGGGATCGTCGAGTGGAGGGGCCGCCTCGGCGAATCCACTGTAACGCTCGCCGCCTGCCTCGAGTTTGAGAAGTCCCTCGATCTGAAAATCGAACGACTCTATCATTTCGCCTCGCTCCAGCTCGCCGAGGATAGCGCGAATCCGGATTACCTCGCGCGGATGGGCCAGCTTCAGAACCTCCTCACGAAGATCAGTGAAGCCGCTTCCTTCATGGGTCCGGAAATCCAGGCAATCCCCGACGACAAGTTCACGCAGTTCCTCGAAGACCCGGCGCTGGCCGAATGGAGAATCGCGTTGAAAAAAATCCGCCGAATGAAGCCACACGTTTTATCCGAGCGCGAAGAACGCCTGCTCGCCCTCGGCAGCGCAGCGCTCGATGGTTACGACGAGACGTTTTCCCAATTAACCGACGTCGACATGAAGTTCGGCGTCCTGATTGACGCGAAGGGCGAAGAAAAACCGCTCACCCAAAGTTCGTTCAGCTCGTT
Source organism: Chthoniobacterales bacterium (assembly GCA_035644055.1). Classification (GTDB taxonomy): domain Bacteria; phylum Verrucomicrobiota; class Verrucomicrobiia; order Chthoniobacterales; family UBA10450; genus AV80. The sequence goes on along the minus strand of DASQPH010000058.1, from coordinate 6,333 downwards.
CCTGGTGAAACGTGATCACGAGCTGCGCAAGCGGGCGTTTGACCAGTTCTACGACGAATTTCAGGACCACCAGTTTACGCTCGCGGCCTCGCTTGCCTACTCGGTCAAAGCCGATGTCTTCCGCGCCCGTGCCCGAAATTATCCTTCCGCGCTCGAAGCCTCACTTTTCCGCGACGACATTCCGGTCGCCGTTTACGATGGGCTTATTGGGGCCGTGCGAAATAATTTTGCGCCCCTCTTTCGCTACTACGAATTGCGACGCCGCGTCCTCGGTCTCGCCGAACTTCACCACTATGACACCTATGTTCCCTTGGTCCCGGAAATCGAGTCGCACGTTTCTTTTGACGAAGCGACCGAGACAATCCTCTCCGCCTTCGCACCACTCGGTCCCCAATACACCGCCGCGTTAGCCGAAGGTGTGCGCGGCCGCTGGTGCGACCGATACGAGACGAAGGGTAAGCGGAGCGGAGCGTTTTCGTCCGGCAGCTTCGGCGCGCCACCCTACATTCTGATGAATTACAAGAGCGACGTCTTCTCCGATGTCTACACATTGGCACACGAAGCCGGTCATTCGATGCACACCTGGTTGTCGCAGCGATCGCAGCGCTACCAGGATTACAACTACCCAATCTTCCTCGCTGAAGTCGCGTCGACGTTTAATGAGGAACTGCTTACCCATCACCTCCTCGAAAAGACCGCCGACAAAAAAATGCGCGCCTACATCATCAATCGCCAGATCGACGACATTCGCGGCACGCTTTTCCGGCAAACCATGTTCGCCGAGTTCGAGAAAATCATTCACGGCATCGAAGAGCGCGGCGACGCGCTGACGCTCGACGTTTTCAAATCGCAATATCACGCGCTCCTCGAAGCGTACTTCGGATCCGGCGTCGTGCTCGATCCGCAGCTTGATCTTGAATGCCTGCGTATCCCTCATTTCTACAACGCGTTTTATGTCTACAAATACGCCACCGGAATTTCCGCCGCGGTCGCGCTATCCGAGCGTGTTCTCGAGAAGCAATCCGGCGCCGTTGAGGCCTACCTGAATTTCCTGAAATCCGGCGGCTCAAAGTTTCCGCTGGAGACGCTGCAAGACGCCGGGGTCGACATGAAAACGCCCGCGCCGATCGAGAGCACGCTGCGTCTTTTCGACCGGCGGCTGAACGAGTTGGAAACGCTCCTCCTGTAGCCGGCAAGTAGAGTAGCGCCGCGGACCCCATGGCAAGCGATTTGCTAAAGAGGGAACCGTGCAGTTCGAATGGCAGTTGCAGGCCGCCTGCGGCTACGCAGAGCTAGGCATGACACGCGAGTCGCTTGCTGAACTCGACGCGATCGACAAACGCCATCAGAGCCGCCCCGAAGTCCTTCAACTTCGTCTCCATCATCTGATGCGGAAAAAGAAATGGGCGCTCGCCCTCCGCGTCAGCCAGAAACTTTGCCGCGTCGCGCCCGATGCCGGAGCTGGTTTTCTCCACGCCGGTTTTTGCCTTCACCAGCTCGGCAAAACGGCCGAGGCGAAAAAGCTTCTGATCAGGGGCCCCGTCGCCTTGTTAAAAGAGCCGATCTATTATTACAACATGGGTTGCTACGAAGCCCTGCTCGGCAATGTCCACGATGCCGAAGCGAACCTCCAGATCAGCTTCAAGATGGACAGCTCCTTCCGCGATCTCGCCAGGAAGGACCCGGATTTGAAGGCGCTTCACGCAGTGATTTGAAGGCGCCCCCTCCGTCGTTCGCTCGGCGGTTTATAAACCGCCGTTCCTTGAAGCTTCACGCGATTCCGCGCGCCAGCTCACTTTCCCATAGGATAAATTCGGTCGGCGTCAGCGTCGCTTTCTCTGGATTACGGCGAATGTAACGGACGCAGTTCGCAAAATGTTCCTGGTCGCGAACAAGCCGATCGAAGTAATCGCGTTGCCAGAAACTGCCAGATCGGCCAAGAAGCTTGTTTACCTGACGCGCAGTGAATCCTTTCCAACTGCGGATCAATTTTTCCAGAGGCCATTCGGAATTTTGAACAAACAACGCGTGCACGTGATTCGGCATCACCGCGAATGAAATCATCACAAGGCGTTCCCCTTCAAAATGGCGCAATGTCTCCGCGACGATTTCTGCACAATCATGGCGTCGGAGGAGGCAGCGCCATAACCTTGGTCGAGCCAGTGTTCCAATGCGCCTGAAAAGCGCTGATGGTATTCGAGTTCGATTTCGAAATTCCATGGCTCGGGATGCAGGCGGAGCCACGCTTCGCGTTCATCCCGCCATCGACCGAGAACATTTGCAGGAATTGAATCCGCGAGCCGGAAGGTGACGAAATAAGTCGCGCCGTTTTGTTGCCAATGCGGCAAACGATTTTCCGTGTGTCGAATCTCCGCGTACGGATTGAAGAATCGCAGCTCGTTCATTGGGGAACGCGCCGAGTCTACTTATCTCGCGGCCGTCCAAGCAAGCCCCAAGGAGCGGCGGTTTACAAACCGCCGAGGAAGCCATGGGGCGGTTTGGAAAGCGCCCCTCCTTGGTCTACGCTCGGCGGTGAATCACAAGCGCGTCGCGCGATTATTCGACGAAAATTTCTCGCGTTACGGCGAACTCGGCGCAGCTATTTCCATTTGGCGGCACGGCGAAGAGATTCTCGAATTGCACGGCGGATTCCGGGACGCGAAGCGCGAGCAGCCGTGGACGGCGGACACCGTCGTTCTCTTCTGGTCGGCGACGAAAGGTCTTGGAAGCGCGTGTCTGCTTCACGCTCTGCAGGAGCGCGAGATCGGGCTCGAACGACGGGTCGCGGAATTCTGGCCGGAATTTGCTCAGGGGGAAAAAAGCGAAATAAGCTTCGAGCAATTGCTGTCCCATCAAGCCGGCCTGAGCGCGGTCGAGCAGCCGGCCGACGTTCTAAATTACGACGCGGTTATTGCCGCCTTGGAAAAACAAAAACCGCTTTGGCCGCCGGGAACAGCGCACGGCTATCACGCCCGAACCTTCGGATTCCTCGTCGATGAATGCGTTCGGAGATTAACCGGAAAGCGCATTGCAGAATACTGGCGCGAGAAATTGGCCGAACCGCTCGGACTCGACATTTGGATCGGTCTGCCGGAATCCGAGGACTATCGCACGGCGACTATGTATGCCGCGAAAGCCGGCGGCGAACAAAAGCCCGCTGAATTTTATCGCGAGCTCGCTACGCCGGGAACGCTCGTCCAGAAAACGTTTACCTCACCGCCCGGCCTGCATTCCATCGCCGCGATGAACAACCGGGAGAATCGCGCCTCGAGCATCGTTTCCTTCAGCGGGATTGGCAGCGCGTCGTCGCTTGCGAAGTTCTACGGAGTGCTCGCGAATAGCGGCGAAATGGAAGGCCGCCGTTACTTCAACATGAAGACGATCGCGCAGATGACCACGCCGCTTGTCTCCGGCACCGATTGCATCCTGCAAATCCCGACCTCGTTCTCCGCCGGGTTCATGAAAGATCCTCCTGGCACGGAGCCACGCATTTTCGGTCCGTCACCATCCGCTTTCGGCCATCCCGGCGCTGGCGGGAGCAACGCTTTCGCCGATCCGGAAAACGGCATTTCCTTCGCTTATGTCATGAACCAGATGGAGCAATCGCTCTTGCCTAACGAGAAGTCGCGCCGGCTGGTAGATGCGATTTACGCTATTCGCCCATGACCGTGACGACGATCCTGCGGTGATGAGCGGCGCGCCGGTGTTCGAAGAGAAAAACTCCCTGCCAGGTCCCGAGCTGTAGCTTGCCGTCGGCGATCGGGATTACTTCACTCGTGCGCGTCAGGGCCATGCGAATGTGCGAAGTGCTGTCGTCCGGCCCTTCATCGTCGTGCTCGTAATCGGCGTCCTCCGGGACGAGTCGCTCGAAGAACTTCTCCAAATCGCGTCGCGCGGCCGGCGCGGCGTTCTCCATGATCACGAGACTGCAACTCGTGTGGCGAACGAAGACGGTTACGGTCCCGGTCGCGATTTTGCTCCGCGTCACGATCTTCTCGACTTCGCCGGTAATTTCGTAAGTCCCCTTGCCTTTCGTCCGGACCTCGAATGTTTCCGTGTGAACGGCCATCGCGGCACGCTAGCGGCGGCGCTACGAGCGGCAAGTTTTCGCTTCGCAGAACGCACCGAAGACTGGATAGTCTCCTCTCAAGAATGGAAGCGGACCTGGAGCGGATTCTTTTCGACGAAGCTACGATCCATCACCGGCTCGATGAGCTGGCGGCTCAAATTGCCAACGATTATCGCGGACGCGAGCTCACCGTAATCGCGATCCTCAACGGCAGCGTCATTTTGATGGCGGATTTGCTTCGCCGGCTTCCGATGCCGTTAAAATTGGATTGCCTCAGCGTCGCGAGTTATCACGGCGGGACCAAGACGACAGGCGAGCTCGTCTTCCGCCAGCTTTGGATGCCCGACATTGCGGGGCGGCACGTCCTGCTGCTCGACGATATTCTCGACAGCGGCGTCACGCTCGCAACGATTCGCGAAAAGATCGAAGGTATCGGCCCGCAGAGCGTGCGCATTTGCGTGCTCCTGGAAAAAAAGAAAACGCGCCTGCGTCATGTGGACGCCGAATACGTCGGCTTCCAGATCGGGGACGAGTTCGTCGTCGGTTACGGGCTCGATTACATGGAGCGCTATCGCAATCTGCCGTGCATCGGCGTCCTTCGGAAAGACTTGATCGCGGCGACGGCGTGAAGGTTCGCGTGCAATTCTTCTCGCGCCTGCGCGATTTGGTCGGAGCGCCGGAAATGGATTTCGAAGTTCCCGAGCGATCAACGGCTGCAGAACTGCTCGAGTTCATTTACGCCCAAACGCCGGCGCTGCGCTATTGGGACAAGAGCATTCTGGTCGCGAGCGGCTTGGACTTCGTTGAGCGCGATTACGTGATCAAACCGGACGACGAGATTTCAATCATGCCGCCGGTGCAAGGGGGATGAGCCTGGAAGCATCAAGGAGCGGCGGTTTACAAACCGCCGAACGAAAGAAGGGCGGTTTGGAAAGCGCCCCTCCTTGTTTCCCTTAGTCGCGGAAGTTCTTAAAGTTGGTCGCCACACCAAAATCGCGGCTGCGCACAAAGGCGATCACGGCCTGAAGATCATCCTTCTTTTTTCCAGTGACGCGGATCTGCCGATCCTGGAGCTGGCTTTGCACTTTGAAGTTCTGTCCCTTGATCGCGTGGATGATTTCCTTCGCCTTGTCTCCTTCAAGCCCCTGCTGAATTTTCAGTTCCTGCCGTGCGTGACCGAGCGGCGAAATCGAGGGGTCGACCTGCTCAACATTCCGCAGATCCACGCCACGCTTGCTCAACTTTCCGATCACGATCTCGCGCAGACCACGCAAACGCGACGCGTCCTCGGCCGTGAGCGTGATCTTGTCTTTCTCGGCCACGATTTCGGCCACGCTTCCCTTGAAATCGAAGCGCGTCGCGAGTTCCTTGCGAGCTTGATTGAGCGCATTATCGATTTCCTGCGCATCCACTTCTGAGACGATATCGAACGAAGGCATGATCGGGTGATTTTCGATTTTAGATTTAGAAAGCCCGGCCGCGCTCGCTCTGCGAGCTGCGTTACGGCGATTTTCGATTGGTTTAGATCACGGCGTCAAGCTCGCACGCTTGGATTCGTTTTGATTACCGCGAGCTTCCTCCTGTTGCCCGCCTGTCATCGAGCGAACTCGAAGGAAGAAAAGGCGCTGCGGGCCGAGCTGCAGAAAGCGATCGACGAACAGGCTTACGAGCGCGCCGTCGAATTGGCGCGGCGGCACCTGAAAATGCGACCGCAGGACAACGGCACCTGGGACCGGCTCGTTCGCGCGCAATTTGGCTTGCAGGATTTCGCGGCGGTGAGCCAGAGCCTGGATGATTGGCGGAACGCGGTTCCCGAACCGTCTCTGAAGCTCGATGAGTACGCTGGAGATTACGCGGCCGCGAAAAACGACGATGCCTGGGCCGTGGCAGCCTGGAAAAAAGTAGCCGAAGCCGACCCGAAAGATGCGCGGATCTGGGAGAAGATCGCGCGGCTCGAGAAGCGTCACCATTTCTGGGCGAAAGAAGACGCGGCCTGGAGTGCGTTGCTTGAGTTACAGGAAAATGCCATCGCCCGAATCAATCGCGCGCTCTGCCGTCGCCGGCTTCATCGCTGGCATGACGCGTTCGAAGATCTCGAGAAAGCGAAAGCGCTTGGACCGGACGATCCTGAAGTCATGCGCGGTGCGAAGTTGTTCGCGCGCCTCGAGAAATCGTTAAACGCCATTCGCGAGCTCGATTCCGCGCTCGCCATTTCGCCGAACGATCCCGGCCTGCTCGCCGATCGCGCGCTGTTATTCCTCCGC
>DASQPH010000057.1:0-2392 GCA_035644055.1 Chthoniobacterales bacterium | reverse complement strand
TGACGGGTGACCTTCGTTTTGCTTTGCGAATGTTGGCGAAAGCGCCCGGGTTTGCCATCATTGCTGTGCTCACCCTTGCTCTTGGCATCGGCGCAAACAGCGCAATTTTCAGCGTGATCGATGCTGTGCTGCTTCGGCCTTTGCCCTTTCCAAAGCCGAATGAGTTGATCGCGGTGTGGAGCAAGGTGCAGGGAGATACCGAGCGCGAAACCGGTTCGTTTCCCGATTATACCGATATTCGCGACCAGTCGCAGACGGTTGAGAGTTTGTTCGCTTTCACACGCGCCGGCACCGTGCTCGGTACCGGCAGTGACGCCAAGGAACTCTTTGGAACCGCCGTGACCTCCGATATTTTTCGCGTGCTTGGGATACCGCCGCTTCTCGGTCGAACGTTTACCCAGGACGAGGACAGAACCAGTGCGCGTGTGATTGTTCTGACCTACGACGCGTGGCAACGCTACTTTAATAAGGATCCGAGTATTATCGGCCGCGAAGTTCTTTGCTCGTTGCGGCCCTACACCGTGATCGGCGTAATGCCGCCGGGCTATCGCTATCCCATCGGTCCGCGCTGCGAGTATTTCATGCCGTTGCAGCAGCTCGTTCCGGATTCAGTGAAGAATCGCAGTTCACATTTTTTGCGCTTGGTCGGTCGTTTAAAACCGGGCGCTAGCCTCAAACAAGCCAGTGCCGAGATCTCTGCCATCGGCGGTCGGATGGAGAAACAATTTCCCGACAGTAACACCGGCCGCACTTACTACGCGATTTCACTCCACCACGACCTTGTCGGTGATGTCCGACCGGCTTTGCTGACCATTGTCTCTGCTGTCGTTCTCGTTTTGCTCATTGCCTGCGCCAATGTCGCAAATCTGTTGCTCGCGCGCGCAAACCAACGGCGGCGCGAGATCGCGATTCGCACCGCACTCGGAGCCAGTCGTCTCCGCATTGTCGCACAGTTATTGATTGAGGGTGTTGTCCTTGCAATCCTCGGCGCCTGCTTCGGCCTTCTCCTCGCCTGGTGGGGAATCGATTTGCTCCGTCTATTCGGTCCGCGCGATGTGCCGCGGCTCGATGACATCCAAATCAACGCGGTCGTCATCGTCTTCGCCTTGGTCGCCGCTGTTGCCAGCACCTTGCTCTTCGCGGTTTTTCCCGCTCTGCAAGTGTCGCGCCCGAACGTAAACGAATCTCTGCAAGAGGGAAGCCGTGGCGCAGTCGGTCCGGAATCGCATCGCGCGCGCTCTCTCCTGATCATCGCGCAAGTAGCCTTGTCGATGTTGCTTCTCGCCGGCGCGGGATTGCTGATCAAGAGCTTCAGTAATTTGCGGGCAACAAATCCTGGATTCGAACCATCGCAGGTCCTGACCCTCGATCTTGCTTTGCCGCGGGCGAAATATGCGGATTTACCATTGAAGCAGCAGGAATTCTTCGAACGGCTCGATGGTCGGTTGCGTACGCTTCCGGGTATCGAAGCTGCCGGGGGAGTGACGCCATTGCCGTTTTCGGGTAACGATCGAGCCTCCTCGTTTTGGATCGCCGGCCGGCCCGATCCCGGTTCCGGCAACCATCCGAATGCGTCGCATCTCACCGTCATGGGCGATTACTTTCGCGCGATGCATATTCCGCTCCTGACCGGACGCGCTTTCGATTCTCGCGACGGCAGGGAAGGGATGCCGGTTGTGATGGTGAACGAAGCCTTCGTGAAGAAATTCTTCGAGGGACGAGACGCGCTCGGCCAGCACATCATTGTTGATCATGCGGAAAAGGCGAAAGACCGTCCGCTTGAAATCGTTGGCGTTGTCGGCAACACCCGACATGAATCGCTGGCGATCGAGCCGATTCCGGAGTTTTACATTCCCTTCGCACAGGATCCCGATCGCCGGATGTATCTGGTGTTGCGAACTTCGAGCGAGAAGTTGACCGGTCTTGAAAACTCTGCCCGCGGCGCGATTCACGAAATCGACCGCGACATTTACGTTCCCCATCTAAAATCGCTGGAAGAACTGATCGGGATTACTCTGGCCCAGCCCCGTTTCAATATGATGCTGCTCGGTGTCTTCGCCGGAGTCGCAATGACACTCGCCGCGATCGGAATTTACGGCGTGATCGCCTACACGGTGACGCAGCGCACGAAAGAATTCGGCATTCGCATGGCCCTCGGTGCGCAACGAAGCGACATGTTGCAAATGATTTTGCGGCAAAGTTTCAGTGTCGTTGCGATCGGCTTGGCCATCGGCCTACTCGCCGCGCTCGCCTTGACCCGATTGATGGCGAGCCTGCTTTACGGCGTAAGCGCACATGATTTTTCCATTTACGCGTTCGTGCTGTTTGTCCTCAGTGTCGCCGCTTTGGTGGCGAGTTATCTGCCGGCTCGCCGCGCCATGAAGGTCGATCC
>DASQPH010000056.1:0-18528 GCA_035644055.1 Chthoniobacterales bacterium | reverse complement strand
CATCTTGAGCAAGAAAAGAAGCGACAAGACATTGTCTTGGCAGAACTAAGGGCGCAGGCGGAACAGCAGCAACAGCGGTTGATCGACGAGCGTGTGCGCGAGGAGGCGCGGGCGTCGAAGGCGCTTGAGGAGAAGGAGCGGTCGCTCCAAAGCATGCAAGAACGCCTCACGGATTTTGAGGCGAAGCTCACCGCCGCCAGGGATCAAACGGGCGAACTTGATCGTGCGCTTTCGGCCGTGCGGGCGCATGAGGCCCAGCTTATGCGCGAGCAAGAACTAACAGAGTCAAATGCAAAACGCGATATAGAGCGGGTAATGGCCGTCCAGAGAGCGAAACGCACAATCCAATGGGTAATGGTCGCGTTTGTAGCATTGGGGTGTGTGATGGCGATGTTTTTCCTGTATGCGCAGAAATCTGAGGCTGATCGAACCCTGGCGATGGAGCAGGACAGGACCAAGGCCTATGTCGCCAAGCTTGATCAACAACGTGTTCAGACGGAAACTCAGCTTCTTGATCTGGTTAAACAGCGTGACAAGCTGGAGATACAGCTCTCGGCGACGGAAAAAGAGCGAGATGTTCTCAAGGCCCGACTTGACGCATTGGAGACTGTTTCGGAGAAAGCGTCCCCCACAGCAAGCCCAAAGAAAAGTCGCTGACAGGTCGATCCATCATTTTGTCCGCTGGGAAAGGGCAGGGGATGCAGTTCATGGACGACGCGATCTACGCGCTGCTGGAGAAAGGTGCGGTCTCGCCGCACGAAGCGTTCATGAAGGCGATCGACAAGAACCGGTTCAAACCGTTTCTGGCGGCTGACGAAGAAGGCCTCGGCAATTCCGCCGGCGCGGCGCCGGAAGACGTGAAACGGGCGCCCGGGGATTTCGTAAAACCAAAGGACCGGCGGCGATAGCCCCCTGAAAACACCGAAGGCAGGCTTGCGCCTGCCTTCGTGAATTCGCGTAAATTATGGAGCGTTGCGGTTAGTTATACGGAGACCAGAACGTCGCGTCGGTCACGTCGGAAAGCGCCGCTTTGCTGGTAGCCGGGACCTGCGGAAGCATGTCGACGGTTTGCGGACCATACGAATTACCGAGAATGTCCGCACCGGTTGTATACAGGTTCGTGTCTTTCTTCAGGTAATTGGTCCAGTCCACGACGGCAACCAAGTCGCCGCTCTTCTTGCTGGTTTCGATCGCGTATTGGTCAACGGCCGAGTCAATCAGGCGAAGGTCGTTGATGATGCGGCTGGCCTGCGAGCGTTTGCGGGCGCGGAGGAAGCCGGGCACGGCGATGGCGGCCAGCAAGGCGATGATGGCCACGACGATCATAATTTCGACCAGGGTGAAGCCGGTTCGACGCGATTTAAGATTCATTTTCATTGTGCCGCAAATAAAGCAGTGGCCGTGCCAGACATATCGATCGTCGATAAGTTATTTTCCAAATGCGCCGGCGGTACTTTTTTTGGCTGGGCAGGAAAATTACATTTGGGTAGTTGTGCTGCTGTGACGACAACCCAATTGCTTCCCGAAGATTATGAGGCGCTGGCCAGTTTCCGCTACGCCATGCGGAAGTTTCTCAACTTCAGCAAACGCGCGCTCGCGGCCGAAGCCGAGCTGACTCCCGAACAATACGAAGCGCTCCTCGCCCTCAAGGCATACTCCGACCCTTCGGGCTTGACCGTAACCGAGCTCAGCGAACGCCTCCAGGTTAGACACCACAGCGCGGTCAGTCTCGTCGATAAGCTGGAGAAGCTTGAATTCGTTCACCGGACCCATGGCGTGGCTGATCGACGGCATGTCTATGTGAGCCTTACGGCGTCGGGCTCGCGGGTTCTGTCGAAAGTCGCCGTCCTTCATCGGCGGGAAATGCGTGTTCGCAGCCCGGAAATGATCAAAGCGCTGTTGCGTCTGCGAAAGTGATCGGGAAGAGCCAGGGCATTGACCGTGCTGCAGCTACAGCGGCCCGCGTTGACAGGAAAAAGTGCGGGTGATACCGTCGCCGCAATTTATCCCAAGGTGCATACGCTCCTAAATAGCCAGGTGCTCGTCCTGAATCGCCTTTGGCAGGCGGTGAATATTTGCTCGGCCCGGCGCGCTTTCACGCTGCTTTACCAGGGTCACGCCCAGGTCGTTTCATCCGATCCGGCGAACAATTTTCTCACGCACGATTTCGACAGTTGGCGTGACGTTTCAGCAACGGCGCCGGCCCATGAAGTGGTCACGACGATCTCGTGGAAGATTCGGGTGCCGCGCGTGATCGTGCTCCTGCTCTTCGATCGGCTGCCGAAGAAGGAAGTGAAATTTACCCGACATAACGTTTTCGAACGCGACAAAAACACCTGCCAGTATTGCGGCAACGTTTTCGAACGAACGGACCTGAATCTCGATCACGTCCTGCCGCGGGATCGCGGCGGCCTAACGACCTGGGAAAATGTCGTCTGCTCCTGCATTCCCTGTAATACGCGAAAGGGAAATCGTCTGCCGCATGAGGCGCACATGACTTTGATCCGCAAACCGAAGCGGCCGAAGTGGCGGCCGTTCGTGCACGTGACCTTCAGCTCGCAACATCATGAGAGCTGGCGGCACTTCGTCGACCTGGCCTATTGGAACGTCGAGCTCAGCGATTAGTTAAGGCCGCAAGGCATTCACAATCGGCCCCGGAAAAATTCCGAAGAAGACTATCGCGCCGATCATGGCCACCATGGCCAGCCGCGATACGCCGCTAACCGGAACAGCTCCATCCGCGCTTGGCGCTTCCCAGTACATTGCGCGGACGACTTTGAAGTAATAATAAAAGCCGCACGCCACGGTGACAATGCCAATGACGATCAGCGTGATCTGATGGTGCGCGACGGCGGCGTTGAAGATATAGAATTTGCCGAGGAAACCGGCGGTGAAAGGAATGCCGGCGAGCGACGCCATGGCCATCAACATCGCGAAGGCGAGAAACGGCGACCGCTGCGCGAGGCCGTTGAAGTCTTCGATGTTGTCTCCGGTTTGTTTGGAGACGACGACGAGGACGGCAAAGCTGAGCACGGTCATGAGCAGATAAGCGACCAGGTAATAGACGACCGCTTCACCGGCGAGACAGACCACGCCGATCAGCAGGTAACCGGCGTGCGCGATACTCGAGTAGGCGAGAAGGCGCTTGAGGTTTGTCTGCGGCAGCGCTGCGAGATTTCCGTAGATGAGAGTTCCCGCGGCTACCAGAATCAAAAGCCGCTCCATCTGCGGCATGACGAGAAACGGCTGGAGAACGCGGATCAAGACGACGAAGCCGGCGGCCTTTGAGCCGACGGAAAGAAACGCCGTTACCGGAGTCGGCGCGCCCTGGTAAACATCCGGGACCCAGATTTGAAACGGGACCGCCGCGATCTTGAAACCAAGCGCGATCAGCACCAGCAACATCGCGAAAAGCGCCGGCGCGCTTTCGACCCCGGGACTCGCCAGCGCCGCTGAAACGCGAGCGAGATTTGTTTCACCGGTCACGCCAAAGATCCAGGTGATGCCGTAAACAAGAAAACCAGTCGAGAGCGCACTGAGGATTAGATATTTGACGCCCGCTTCGAGACTAAACGCGTTCCGCCGCATGAACGCGACCAGGACGTAGAACGACATCGTGACCAATTCGAGCGAGACGAAGATCATCACGAAATCGATCGCGGAAGCCATCCACATTAATCCGGCGCAGGTGAAGACCGGCAGCGCGAAGAATTCCCCGAGCCCGGCCTGGGGTGAAGCGCCGGGAATGGAATCGCGCACGACCGGTGCGTAATCGATCATCATCGCGAGAACGAGGATCGTGGTGACGAGCGAGAAACGTTTGAAAAAAATCGCAAGCGGATCGGCGGTGTAAAAACTCCAGAAGCCGGCGCCGGCCACTTCGGTCGCCTGAGGCGCCAGGAAAAAACTGGCGACGAAGACGGTCGCGAGACCAAGCATCGCCGTGTAGGCAAATGTCCGCTTGTCGATCTGGTCGGCGAACGTTTCAAAAAGAAGCACGAGCACTCCCAGGACGAGCACCGCGATTTCGAGACTGGGCGCGACAATCGTCATTGCTTCGCAGCGAAATAGGTTTTGAAGGTCGGCGTCACCAGCTTCACGAAGGTTTGCGGGAAGAACCCGAACCAGATCGTGATCGCGACGAGCAGCCCGATCGGGACGCGGAGACCCTGGCGGAGATCGGTCACTGCGCTGAGCGATTCGCCCTGCGATCCCATGAAAACGGCGCGATAAGCGCGGAGCATGTAGACGGCGGACATGACCACGCCCCAGAGCCCGAGGAGTGTCGCAACCTGGTAAATGGTGAACCGCTCCGGATTCGCGCCGTTCCGGAATGTGCCGAAGAGCACCATCACTTCACCGGAGAAATTCGAGAAGCCGGGCAGACCGATCGAGGCGAATGCGGCCAGGCCAAAAGCGAATCCGGCCAGCGGCATCAGTTTGCCGAGCCCGCCCAGATCTTCGAGGACCAGGGTGCCGGTCCGTTGCCGAACTTCCCCGGCGAGCGCGAAGAGCAACGCGATCGAAATTCCGTGCGCGAAAATCAGGACAGCCGCGCCGGTTGTTCCGACCAGCGTGCCGCTGGCGATGCCGAGAAATATGTAGCCCATGTGCATGACGCTCGAGTAACCGAGCATCCAATCGAGGCGCTTCTGCGCGATCGTCACGAGACCGACGTAGATAATGTTTCCGAGCAGCAGGTAAATCAGGAGCGTGTTGTATTCCTGCGCGCCGGCCGGGAGAAGCGGCAACGCCAGCCGCAACAAACCGTAGAGCCCAAATTTTTTCAGGACGCCCGCATGCAGCATCGCGGCGGGCGCCGGCGCGGAGGCGTACGCTTCCGGCGCCCAGGTGTGAAACGGGAAAAGCGAAACCAGGATTCCGAACCCGAACAACAGCAGCAGAAAAATATTTCCCTGCGCTTTGGCCGGAATCAGGATCGCGGATTTTTGCAGGACACGAAAATCAAAGCTGCGCGCGGTTTCCGGGACGGCGCGATAAAGCATGATCAGGCCGAGCAACAAAATGAAACTGCCGGTCGCGAGATAGATCGTGATCTTCCAGGCGGCGACTACGCGATTGCCGCTGCCCCAGATTCCGATGAGGAGGAAGGTCGGGATGAGCGCGAGCTCGTGAAACGCGTAGAAGAAAAACAGATCGAGCGACGCGAATGCGCCCATCGCTCCGGCCGCGATGAAAAGGAGGCACGCGTAAAATGCGTTTCGATGTTGCGCGATCTCGCCGGTGAACCAGACGGCGGCGAAAGTAACGAGCGCGGTGAGGAGCAGCATCATCAGGCTCAATCCATCGATGCCGAGAGCGAAATTGATGTTCCAGTCATCATTCACGGAAAACGACGTCACCATTTCGTAAGCGCCGTGCGCGTTGCCTTCGAACCCGAGGCACAACAGCAAGGTCGCGCCGAGTGTAATTCCGGCCGACCACAACGCGGTGCGCCGCGCCGGCGCGCCGAGGAGAATCGCCAGGGCGGCCGCTATCGGAAACAGAACTACGAAGAGCAGAATCATCGGAAAACGGTGAAGTAGATGAGACCAACGATGCCGAGCCCAAAGAGAAACGCGTACGCCTGAAGGTTGCCGACCTGGAACAACCGGAGGAGCGAGCCGATCCCCCACGTCGTTGTGCTCGCTCCGCGGATGGCGGCGCCGTCGAGGATCCAGCGATCGAGAAACGCGCTCAGTTTTGCGAGCAATTCCTGACTTGCGCGGATTAGGAACGAATAAAGTTCGTCGAAATAAAAGCGTTTTCGGAGCGGCGCGAGATTAATTGGATCGGACTCACGTTGGCGATACACGAAAATTGCCAGAATCGCCCCAGAGAGCGCCGCGCCAAGTGCCAGCGCGGGGACGAGCCAGCCCGCTTCTTTTTCAGCGGGCAATTGGACAAACATTCGCGCGATGAAACTGAATCCGGCAGCGAAGGCGGGGATCGCGAGCAGAATGAGCGGCCCGATCATTACCCACGGCGCTTCGAAGCCGGCGCGCGCGCGATCGCTCCGCGGTTTGCCAAAGAAAACCACGACGACGAGACGCAGCATGTAGAACGCGGTCAGGAACGCGGTCGAAAGCGCCAGCCAAAAAATCGCGCGATCTTTTTCGTAGGCGAGCGCAAGGATCGCGTCCTTGCTGAAGAACCCGCTGAACGGCCACAGGCCGATAAGCGCGAATGTTCCCACGAGAAAGGTCAGGAACGTGATCCCAAGCCGGCCGGCGAGTCCGCCCATTTTCCAGATGTTTTGCTCGTGATGAAGCATCACGATGATCGATCCGGCGCCGAGGAAGAGAAGCGCCTTGAAAAAAGCGTGAGTGAAAAGGTGGAACATCGCCGCCTGTCCCGAGGCGAGGCCGACCGCCATGATCATGTAACCAAGCTGGGAAAGCGTCGAGTAGGCGAGGATACGCTTAATGTCGTTTTGTTGCGTCGCAATGAGCGCGGCCATCACCGCGGTGATCGTGCCGATCCACGCAATGACCCAGAGCGCTTCCGCCGATGCTTCGATGAGAAAACCAATCCGCACGAGCATGTAAACGCCCGCCGCGACCATGGTCGCGGCGTGGATCAAGGCCGAGATCGGCGTCGGACCCTCCATCGCGTCCGGTAACCAGACGTGGAGCGGGAACTGCGCGGATTTGCCGACCGCGCCGCAGAAAATTAACAGCGCTGAAATCGTCAAAAACCCCGGATAACTCGTGATCCGCGCCAGGTCGTGGTTGATCTCGGTGAAAACGACCGAGCCGGTCGCGACCCACGCCATCAGAATCCCGAGCATGAATCCGAAATCGCCGATGCGATTTGTCAGGAACGCTTTCTTCGCCGCCTCCGCCGCGGAATCCCGCTCGAACCAGTGGCCGATGAGCAAATAACTGCTGACGCCCACCAGTTCCCAAAAGATGAACATCATCACGAAATTGTTCGCCACGACGATGCCGAGCATCGAGAACATGAAGAAGGAGAGCGACGCGAAGTAGCGCGATTTGCCGGGATCGTCTCGCATGTAGCCGAGCGAATAAACGTGGATCACGGCGCCGACGCCGGTGACGAGAAGCAGCATCGTTTTCGCCAGGTCGTCGAGAACGAAGCCGAATGGCACGTAGAACGTCGGTTTGAGATCGATCCAGGTCAGCTCGACTGGCTGAATGTTTGGCGTCGCAAAAACCACGCAGCTCATCGCGAAGCTCGCCAGCACCGCCACGACGGAAATGAAGCTGCTCAAGCCGGGCCGCGATTTCGTGAGCAGAACGATCACCGCCGCGGCGAACAAGGGCAGAAGCAAAATATACCAGGGCAGCAATGCGCTCGACATCATGGCTCAGAATTTCAACGTGTTGATGTCTTCCACGTGAGTGGTCTGGCGTGCGCGATAGAGAGCGACGATGATCGCGAGTCCGACGGCTACTTCCGCCGCGGCGACGGTGATGATGAAGAAAACGAAAACCTGCACGTTGTAGTTCGGCAATCCATCGGTGACGCGAAAGCGCGAGAACGCAACGAGTGAGAGGTTCGCCGCGTTCAGCATCAGTTCGAGCGACATGAAAATGATGATGATGTTCCGGCGCAGAAGCACGCCGGCGAACCCGATCGTGAAAAGCATTCCGCTGACGATGAGATAATGGCCGAGCGTAACCATTGCCTAACGAAGCTCCCTTTTACTCAGGACGACGACGCCGATCGTCGCCACCAGGACGAGCACGCCGATGATTTGGAACGGCAGATTGAAATTGGTGAAGAGCAGCGCGCCGATGTTGTGGACGTCGTCAGTCTTTGCAGCCAAGGCGGGGAAGGGCTGTTGCGCGGCGTTCAGTTGCCGCACCACGAAATAGATTTGGAGGAAGAAAACAATCGCAACTGCGCTTCCGCCGGCGACCGCCACGTAGTTAATCTTCCGTAATTGTTCGGCGCGCAGATCCAGCAGCATGATAATGAAGAGGAAGAGCACCATCACCGCGCCCGCATAAACAAGGACCTGGATGATCCCGATGAAAAATGCGTCGAGCGACATGAAGAGTGCCGACAATCCCATGAAACAAATCACCAGGCTCAACGCGCTCGCGATCGGATTGCGATTGAGGACGACGGCTGCGCCGAAGACGAGCATCAGGAAAGCGAAAAACCAAAACAGGAACGGATTCATTTCTTTTCGTTCCACTTCAGCACGACGCCGTGCATGACGCCGCCGATCTCGAGCAGCTTCTCCTTGTTATGGACCATGTCGGCGCGGGTGAAGCCGGTGATCGCGTAATCTTTTCGCAAGTAGATGGCCTGTTCGGGACAGACTTCCTCGCACATGCCGCAGTAGATGCAGCGAATCATGTCGATGTCGAACTCGCGCGGAAATTTCTCGACCTTCGCGAACTTGTCGTTAGGTGAGAATTCGCCCGGAATAATCTTGATCGCCCGCGGCGGACAGATGAATTCGCAAAGCTGGCAGGCGACACAGCGGACACGCCCGGTCTCGTCCTTCACCAAAGCGGGCGCGCCGCGATAATGCTCCGGCAGATTACTGTCCCACTTCTGTTCCGGGTATTGCATCGTCACCTTCGTCCGGCCGAAGAGCATGTTCTTGAAATGGCGGAGCGTGATTGCCATCCCGCTGAGGATCGCCGGCAGATAGAGTCGCTCGCGCAGGTTGAGATTTGGACGTCGGACGGTGATGGGCATGGGTCAAAATGACGAATGACGAATGACGAATGACGAATCAATGCCGAAGCACGAATGACGAAGTAAGATCCGGACGTGCACTTCGGATTTCGTCATTCGGGGATTCGTCATTTGAGTGGGAAGTAAGCGAGCAGAATCGCCATGACAAAAATGTTCACCAGCGCGATTTCGAAAAAGAAAACCCAGCCGAGGCGCATCAATTGGTCATAGCGGAAACGCGGCAAGGTCCAGCGCACCCAGATAAAAAAGAAAAGCAGCAGGGCGACCTTGGAGAAAAAGATAAAGATGTTCAGCAATCCCCAACTCCAGCCGTGGGAACCGTCGGGGACCCAGGGAAAATGCCAGCCGCCAAGGAAGAGCGTCACGATAATCGCGCTGCCTGTGATCATGGCGATGTATTCGCCCAGGAAAAACAAACCGAACTTCATCGAGCCGTATTCGGTGTGATAGCCACCGACCAGCTCGGTTTCCGCTTCGGGTAAATCGAAGGGCAACCGGTTCGTCTCGGCGAACATAGCGATCATAAAAACGACGAACGAGATAAACATCGGAATGGCGAGGAACCATTTGTGGAGATTGCCCCAGTCGCCGACGAACGGCGCGATGAGCCAGCCATGCTCGATCTGGTAGCGGACGATTTCAGTCAGCCGGAGTTGCCCGATGAGCATGAAGACTGGAACAACGGCCAGGCCTAACGACAGCTCGTAGGAAATCATCTGCGAGCTCGAGCGCACGCCGCCGAGAAACGAATATTTTGAATTCGACGACCAGCCGGCGATGACGATGCCGTAAACGCCTAACGACGCGATCGCGAAAACGAAGAGGACGCCGACGTTGATGTCAGCGATGACCATCGGAACGCCGAAGAGCGTGCTCCCGAATGGAACGACCGCGAGCGTTGTAATTGCCGGGATCATCGCGAGACAGGGCGCGAGCCAGTAATAAAACGTATTTACGTGTGCCGGGGTGAAATCCTCTTTCAGGAGAAACTTCCCGGCGTCCGCGATCGGCTGGAATAACCCGGCGGGCCCGACGCGATTCGGTCCGAGACGATCCTGGATCAGCGCGCTGATGCGGCGTTCCGCGTAGACCGCGTAGTTCATCATGCCGAGGACGACGGCGAGTAGCGCCGCGATTTTGATTAGCGATGAAAAGAGAAACGCGTAATCCATTTAGCTCGGTTCCAAAACCTGCACGCCGCGATCGCCGATCTTGCTCAGACTTAATCCGGCAAGCGGCTGCACCGACTCGCTCATCTGCTTGAAAACATCTTCAATCGTGTAGATGCCGTTGCCGCCCGAATAGGCCTGGATCAAATCGCGCAGAATCTCCCAGTCATCTCGCGCCTGGCCCGGCCCGCGGATGGCTCGATTCAATCGCTGGAGCCGGCCCTTGCCGTTGATCATCGATCCGCGTTTCTCGGCGAAACCAAAGGACGGCAGGAGCGCGGTGGCCGCTTTAGTGGATTCGTTTTGGAGCAGATTCATCACGACGAACGCCGGCAGCGCATTCAATTGCTGCGGCGTCAGTCCGATCTCGAGCGCATCTTCGCCGAGCGCGATCAGCGCGCGGACGCGCCCCGAAGCAACGCCTTCCACGATGTCGCGCAGTCGCGCGCCGGGATAATTCGTTACGCCAAGGAGCCGCGCGCCATTTGTGTTTGGATTGCGATCAGCGCTCAGGAGAATGTCATCCGACGGGCCGGTGCGCGGCACGATGTCGATCAGATCGGTGCCGAGGATCGTCGCTAGTCGCCGGGTGAGCCACAGTTCTTCGTTCGTCATCCGGCCGGAGGCGATGATCGCAATTTCCCAGCCGGTGAAATGCTTCAATTGCGCCGCGGCGTGCGCGATCGCCGTGTTCCAATCAGCCGGAATCAGTTTGTCGTCCGAAAGAATTTCCGGCTGGAGCAGGCGTTTCTCCGATTGGAGATAATCGAAGTTGAGTCGGCCGTAGTCGCACATCCAGGACGAGTTCACCGCGTCGTTTTCCCGCGGTGTTTGGCGATAAATCACGTCTTCCCGGGTGCCGATGACGGTATTGCAACCGGTCGCGCAACTCGTGCAAAAGCTTTTCGTTTCCTTCAGGAACCAGACGCGCATTTGGAAACGGAAGTCGGAGGAGGTGAGCGCCCCGACTGGGCAAATATCGACGGTGTTGAGTGAGTAATTATTTTCGAGTCGTTTGCCCGGATGCGCCGTGAGGATGCTGTGGCTGCCGCGATCGACAAACCCAAGGACGTCGTCCTGCGCGATCTCCTGACAGAAGCGGATGCAGCGCGAACAAAGAATGCAGCGCTCGTCGTCGAGCGTCACGCGCGGACCCAGCTCGACGTTCTTCGGTTTCTTCACCTTGTTCTCGAGGAACCGCGAATCCGCGCGCCCGTATTCGACGCTGAACTCCTGCAATCGGCATTCGCCCGCCTGATCACAGATCGGACAATCGAGCGGATGATTGATGAGAAGAAATTCCATCACGCCTTTCCGGCATTCCTGCGCCAGCGGCGAATCGGTGCGAATGCCCATTCCTTCGCTCACGTCCTGCGCGCAGGAAATCTGCGGGCGCGGCATCCAGTTGATGATCGGTTTGCCATCGCCGCCGAGCTCCGGCTTGCGATCCGGCCCCATTTTCGGCAGCCCCATTTCGATCAGGCACATCCGGCAATTGCCCGGGGAGCTCAGCTTCTTGTGATAACAATACCGAGGCACGTAACTGCCGGCCTGCTCGCACGCCTCAATCATTCGCGTCCCTTTGGGAAACTCATGCCAGACGCCGTCGATCTGGACGTTGACCATCTGCGGCGCTGTAGCTGTTTCCGCCATTATCTTTTCGTGCTCGTGCTCGTGCTCGTGCTCGTGCTTGTGCTCCTGCTCGTGATCGAAATCGAACCAGATCGAGCATGAGCACGATTACGAAGGTCCGCGTTCATCAAATTCTTCCCGCCACGCCGGCCTTTTCCCATCCGGGATCACGCGGCAATGGAGTAGTTGGGATGGTCGGTTCTTCGATCAATTCTTCCGGTGTGTATTCTGGCGGCATCGGCGGCGGAACCGGTTTCTGCGCGCGCGCGGCAAATTCGTCGCGGAATTTGTCGACGAAACTTTGTGTGGGCCACGCGCACGCTTCGCCGAAAGCGCAGATGGTTCGGCCGGCAATGTTATCGGCGACGGTCTTTAATGTGTCGGGATCCTGCGTCACGCCACCGCCGAGCAACATGCGGTCGGTAATTTTCTGCATCCAGAGCGAGCCTTCGCGACAGGGAGTGCACTGGCCGCAGCTCTCGTGCGCGTAAAATTGGTTGATGTTGTTGAGCGTCCAGACCATGTCGCGCGAATCGTCGAGGACGATGACGCCGCCGGAACCGGCCATTGAGCCAGCCGCGGCGAGCGAATCGAAATCCATCGGAATGTCGTAGAGCGAAACTTCCTGCTCGGCCATCGATCCGTCGGGCTGTTTCAGTTTGAGTTTGAAATGTTCGTCAGCGCGCAGGACTTTTGCGGAACTGCCGCCGGGAATGACGGCTTTGATTTGCCGTCCGTAACGCGGACCACCCGCCATGTCGTAAATAAGCTGGCCCATCGTCACGGCGCCGACTTCGATTTCGAAGTAACCCGGACGTTGGACGTCGCCGCTCAGGCAAACGATGCGAGTGCCGGTGTTGTTCGGCCGGCCGAGGCTGGCGTATTGGCCGCCGCCCATCTCGATGATGTGCTTCACGTGGCAGAGCGTCTCGACGTTGTTCACGATTGTCGGGCACATGTAGAGGCCGAGCACCGCGGGGAAATACGGTGGTTTGATCCGCGGATACGCCCGCTTGCCTTCGAGCGATTCGATCAGCCCGGTTTCCTCGCCGCAAATGTAAGCGCCCGCGCCGCGATGAACGTAAATCTCGACGTCGAATCCGGTGCCGAGCAGGTTGCGCCCGAGAAAATTTTTCTCGCGCGCCTCTTCGATCGCGCGTTCGAGGATCTTTGCTCCTTCCGGGAACTCGCCGCGGATGTAGATGTAGGCGATCCTGGCGCTCAGCGCGAAACAGGAGATGAGGATTCCCTCGATCAACTGATGCGGGTCCTGGTGAATGATGGAGCGATCCTTGAACGTGCCCGGTTCCGATTCGTCCGCGTTGCAGATCAGGTAGACGGGTTTCTTTTCGTCCGGCTTGATGAAGCTCCATTTCACGCCGCAGGGAAAACCGGCGCCGCCGCGGCCGCGCAAACCGGAAGTCTTCACTTCGTTCACGATTTCCGTGCGCGACATCGTGATCGCTTTCTTTAACTGGTCGTAACCGCCGTGGCGCAGATAGCAGTCGATGTCGGTCGTGTAGTCGGCGCGGCCGATGTTTTTGAAAATGAGGCGATGCTCAAGCGGGTGAGGGGATTTCCAAGGAGCGGCGCCTTCCAAGCCGCCGGTTGAAGATGGGCGGTTTGGAAAGCGCCCTTCCTTGGTCAGTAGTTCAGCGGCTAGGTCCGGTCGCACGTTCTCGATCAATTCGTCCTGGACCATGCAAACGGGTGCCGTGCCGCAACTGGCGAGGCATTCGACGAACTCGATGCTGTACTTGCCGTCCTTGCTCACCGAAACCGGTGTGTGCATTCCATTGTCGTCGTGGCGAACAATGCCGGCGGCGGCAGAGGCGCGCTCCATGACCTGATAACTGCCGGCCATCGCGCAGCTCAACGTCCGGCAAACGCGGATGTGGGTTTTCCCGGCCGGCGCCTGCCGAAACATCGGATAGAACGTGACCAGCTCGAGAATGTTGATCGGTTGCAGCTCCAGTTTCGCCGCGATCCAGCGGACGCCCTCGTCGCTGATGAAGCCGAATTCTTCCTGCCACAAATGGAGCAGCGGCATCGCGGCGCTGCGTTTGCGATCGGCCGGGTAACGCGCGATGGCGTCATCCATTTTTCGCTCGAGCTCGGCGGAAATGCGTTTGTTCGTCGGTTCCACGGCAAACAACGCGCTCAGTTATTCGGACAACGTGCTCGCCTTCGACTGCACTTTGTCGTCTTTGAAAACTATGGTGACGGATTCCTTGCCCTGCACGTAAACGTAAGTTGTCTTTTTCAGCAGGACGAAATCCTTGGTGTCGATGGTGGTCGGCGGGCCGAGGATCGATTCGACCTGCTTCCTGGCCATTCCTTCAGCGACTTCGTCCACGTTCGCCTTCGTGATGGTCTTCGAAGAATTGCAGGCGGCGAATCCGAACGCGACCGCAAAGAGCACAATGACGAATGACGAATGACGAAGGACGAAGGAATGACGAAGTCCGAATGACGGAATTTGTCCTTCCGAGTTCATCGTTTTCATTGTTTCGTCATTCGTCATTCGTCATTCGTCATTCGTCATTGCATTTCATCTGTCGCACTCGCCCATCACGAAGTCCAGACTGCCGAGAATGGCGACGACGTCGCTGAGGGAACAGCCGGGCAAAAGTTCGGGCAGGATGCTGAGATTCACAAACGAGGGCGCGCGAATTTTTAGCCGGTGGGGCACCCCGCCGCCTTTGCTGTTGATGTAAAACCCGAGCTCGCCTTTCGGATTCTCGGCGCCGAAATAAATTTCTCCTGGAGGCGCGTCGAGGCCTTCGGTCACGACGATGAAATGATGGATCAGCTCCTCCATTTTCGTCATCACGCGCGATTTTGGCGGCAGCATATTCTTCCAATCGGCCACGTTGATCGGACCTTCTGGCAATTTCTCGATGACCTGTCGCAAAATGCGCGCGCTTTGCCGCATCTCCTCCACGCGAACGAGGTAGCGATCGTAACAATCGCCCGCGCTGCCGACCACGACATCGAAATCGTATTTCTCGTAGTCGAGATACGGATGTTTGCGACGCAGATCGTGTTCGACGCCGCTCCCGCGCAGGTTCGGACCTGACAGCGCGTAAGCAATCGCGCGATCGCGCGGGATCACGCCGATGTCCCGAGTGCGATCCACGAAAATGCGGTTCCGCGTCAACAGTTTGTCGACCTCGTCCAGCTGCGGAATGAAATCGTCGAGAAATTTCTCGAGCGCCGGGATGAAAGTCTCGGGCAGATCACGAATTTGGCCGCCGACGCGCGTATAGGACGTGGTGAATCGCGCCCCCGTCAAAAGCTCAAACAGATTGTAGAGTTTTTCCCGCTCGGTGAACGTGTAGAGAAACGCCGTCATCGCTCCGAGATCGAGCGCCATCGCGCCCAGGGCAAGCAGGTGCGAAGAAATCCGGGCGGTCTCGCAACAAATAACGCGGATCGCTTTGCCGCGGGGCGGCAATTCCCAGCCCATCAGTTTTTCGACCGCGAGCGCGTAGGCGACGTTGTTCGCGAGCGGCGCCAGATAATCGAGCCGGTCGGTGTAGGGAATGAATTGATTGTATTGCATGTTCTCCGCGATCTTTTCATCGCCGCGATGGAGATAGCCGACGTCCGGAATCGCCTTGGTGATGATCTCGCCGTCGAGTTCGAGGACCAGCCGCAACACGCCGTGCGTGGCCGGATGCGATGGCCCCATGTTGAGGACCATCTTTTCGCCGATGTCGCCGAGATTCTCGCGTATCTTCGCATCGGCCGCGGCGACACGTGTCACCGGATCTGGAGATTCGATTTCGCGCGTGGAAAATGCCATGGCAGCCTCGGTTTATGCTGGCGAGAGGCGCGCGCCGCGCAAGCGCAAAACTAGTCGGGCCGAATTGCGCGACCACCAGTCCCGGGCGGCGGATGGGGCTTCCGCCGCCAGAACACGCGAGATCGTTTGGCGGACGACCCGCGGTTAACTAACCTACTTCAACTGCACCCAATACGGACGATCTCCGGGAAGGAGACTCTTCACCCGATTTTGGGTTTTGAATGAGACTAACTCGACCCGGCCTTTGGAGATGTCCGTAGGCAGGACCGAATCAGGGCTCAGGCGCCAAGTCATGGCAGCGTTGCGGGCGAGCTCATCCAACGCGGGATGGCCACTGCTTCGCAGCACGTTCGTGCTCGTGACGTGGCCACTTTTGTCCATCGTCAGAGACAACACGACTGAACCATTGAGACCTTGAATGTAGACACCGAATGGGAGGTTCGGTTCTTTCTTTTCAAGCCATCTGGCATTGGCCGTTGCCAACGGCAATGCGACGAGCAGCGCAACTATCGCAAGCGCTGCTTTGCGTGCGTATTTCTGCATACACAAGTATTTTAACTACATTACGAAAATGCAAGTTTAATCACGCGAGTTGCGCAAAGCGCGGGGGGAAACTACTAACTTAGCATGGCAAAAAAGATCGCGCTACTATTTGCGGGCCAGGGAGCACAAAGCGTCGGGATGGGACGCGAGCTGGCCGCGCATCATCCGGCCGCGGGCGAATTATTCCAAGAGGCCGATCAGATTCTCGGTCGATCGTTGAGTGGAATTGCGTGGAACGGTCCGCTCGAGGAATTGACGAAAACGTCGAACTGCCAACCGGCTCTGTATGTGCATGGGCTTGCGTGCCTGGCAGCGTTGCAAAATGCCGCCGGAGATCTTCCAATTGAAGCGGCGGCCGGCTTGTCGTTAGGCGAATGGACTGCGCACGCGGCGGCGGGAACGTTCGATTTCGCGACCGGGTTGAAGCTCGTGGAAACGCGCGGTCAGTTAATGGACGCAGCCTGCGCCGCGACCGCAGGCGCGATGGCGGCAATGATCGGCGCAGATGAGAATGCTGTGCGCCAGCTCGCTGCCGATACGGACGTCGACATCGCGAATCTCAATGCGCCTGGTCAAATCGTAATCTCCGGCGAAAGCGCGAAAGTCGAGCTAGCTATCAGCCTTGCGAAAGAACACGGCATTCGGCGCGCCACGCTCCTCAACGTCGCCGGCGCCTATCATTCACGGCTGATGAACAGCGCCTACGAACAGCTCGAGGAACCATTGCTTGAAGCGACCCTGCAGGCTCCGCGTTTTCCGGTCATGAGCAACGTGACCGGCGCGGCTGTCGAAACTTTGCCGGAGATCCGGACGGCGTTGCAGGACCAGGTCACGAGCACCGTCCGCTGGACCGATTGCATCCAGGGCCTACTCGATCGCGATTGCGATTTCTTCATCGAGCTCGGGCCCGGCGAAGTGCTCGCCGGTTTGTTGCGACGGATTCAGAAGGACGCGCCGGTTGTCAGCGTGAGTGATCCGCCGTCCGTCCATGCCTGTGTGGAAAAGTTGCGCGAGGGTTAACTGATGACATTGCCAGAACGGATCGATGCGGACCTGAAGGATGCGATGCGCGCGAAAGAAGCGGGAAAGCTTTCTGTTCTTCGCGGGGTGAAGTCGGCATTGAAGTACGCGGCCATCGAGAAAGCGGATGCGGCTTTGGACGATGCCGCCGCTGTGCAGGTGATTCGCAAACAGGTGAAGCAGCGTCAGGATTCGATCGAGAGTTTCGAAAAGGGTGGACGGCCCGAGCTGGCGGCGAAAGAAAAGGAAGAGCTGGAAATCCTTAATGCTTATTTGCCGAAGGGATTGAGCGCCGAAGAACTTTCCGCGCTGGTCCGCGAAACGATCGCCGAAGTGGGTGCCACATCGAAAGCGCAAATGGGCGCGGTGATGAAAGCGCTGCAAGCGAAGGTTGCCGGTCGCGCGGATGGAAAAACGCTCAGCGCCGAAGTGCAAAGACAGTTGGGATGAGATGTTAAGCGCCATCATTGTCGCTGCGGGCAGCAGTCAGCGGATGGGGTTCGACAAGTTGCTGGCGCTGCTCGGGGATCGACCGGTTCTCGCGCACGCGATCGACGCGTTCGAACGGACGCCGTCGGTTGAGCAAATTATCCTGGTGGCGCGCAACGAACGAGTGGCGGAATTCGAAGAACTCGTTAGGCAACATTTTTTTAAGAAAATCCGCTGCGTTATTCCGGGCGGAGAACAACGACACGATTCCGTTCGCGCCGGATTATCCCGGCTAAGTAAGGATGCGACCTTTGTCGCGGTGCACGATGCGGCGCGGCCGTTAGTCAGGCCCGAGCAGATCGAACGCGTCTTTGAATTAGCCCGCATCCATGGCGGTGCGGCGCTGGCGGAGCCGATCACGAATACGCTCAAGCGCGCGGACAAAGAGCGCGTCGTCACCGGCGGTGTCACCCGGGAAAATCTTTTTGCAATGCAGACCCCGCAAATTTTTGCGCGCGACCTGATCGAGAAAGGCTACGCAGCTGTGGCGGCGAACAATGCCGTTGTTACCGATGAGGTTTCCGCCGTCGAACAGCTCGGCGCGAAAGTCGTCCTCCTGCCTAACGAGGAGTGGAACGTGAAGATCACTTACCCGCGCGATCTGCTCCTTGCCCAGGCAGTCCTCGCGCGTCGCGGCTAGACTTTCGTCGCTTCCGGGATCTCGCCGACGAGATCGACGACCGCCTTGATATCGTCCGCGCGAAAGGCGCGGCCGCGTTTCAGTTTGGTCGCGGGGGTGATTTCGCCGGCGCGAAGGAGCTGGCCGTTTTTCCAGATCCAGGCTTCCGAGTTGTAGGGACCGACCCGGCGAGGATCGCTCCAGGTGTGAATGGAAACCAATTGTGAGGTCACGGCGGCGGCAATGTGCATCGGGCCGCTGTCGACGCTGATGACGAAACGCGCCGCGCGAATGAGCCAGATGAGTTGGAGCAGGGTGGTCTGGTTCAACAGGTTCACGCAGTTCTCCGGCACCGCGATTTTGCGCGAAGACTTGCCGACGATGACGACCCGGATGGGATCGAACGCTTCGCAGAATTTCTCCACGATGGAAGGCCGCAACGACTTGCGATTCCCGCGCGCGAAGGGATGGAGCAGGACGAAGGGCGGGAACGGATCGAAGCGCGGTAAAGGATCGCCGCTTGGCAATGGGAACCGAAGCTCGCCCACCGGCGCGCCGAACGCTTCCGC
>DASQPH010000055.1:0-38842 GCA_035644055.1 Chthoniobacterales bacterium | reverse complement strand
GCCGCTTTCAAAAAGGAATTGCCGAAGGAGATGGGCCCTGCTCGCGCCAATGGCCGCGCGAATGGCGATCTCACGCTGGCGCGTGCTCGCGCGCACGAGTAAAAGCCCGGCGACATTGGCGCAAGCGATCAGCAACACGAGCCCCACGGCCGCAGTCAGGACGATGATAGCGGTTCGAACATTTCCAAGAAGCGCGTCCCGCAACGGAAGCGCGAAGACGGTCCACCCGGAACAATCGGCCACGCCCGGCTGCGTCTGGACGAAGCGCGCCGCGATCGTTTTCAACTCCGCGTTCGCGGAAGCGATCGTCGCGCCAGAGGCGAGCCGGCCAATCACGGTGTACCAACGCTGCGGCGCGTTTTGCATTTCAAACGGGAACGGGAACCAGAAGGCCGTCGCGGCGTATTGAAAGCGGGCTGGCATCACGCCCACGATGGTGAACGGCTCCGCGTCCAGCTCGAGCGTGCGACCGATCACATTCGGATCGCCGCCGAACCGGTTCTTCCACAACTGCTGGCCGATCACGACGACGCGCGGTCCGCCGGTCCCCTGCTCCTCCGCCAACAGCGGACGCCCGAGCTGCGGGGCGACTCCGAGCAGCGTGAAAAAATCCGCCGTTACCTTCGCGCCGCCGGCGCGTTCCGGTTGCTGATTGTTGACGGTGATATTGCGCGACACCGGTTCCATCGCGGCCAACCCCGAGAAACTCCGCGCCTGCTCGTGGAAAGCACCGAACTCACGTCCGGTGTAGTTCGTGCGCGGCTCCGGCTCAACGTGCGGCTTCTGCTGCCGCAACTGCACGAGACGAGTCGCGTTCGGGTATGGAAATGGATCAAGCAGGAGGGCGTGGGCGACGGTGAAGATCGCGGTGTTGAGCCCGATCGCGATGGCGAGCGTGGCGATCGCCACGCCGGCAAATCCCGGGGATTTAATAAGCTGGCGAAAAGCGGAGCGAAGATCGGTGAGCATGGTCAGTCGTGGATCGTGGTTGCGAGCAGGGTCACAAAAAAATGACGAAATCCGAATGACGAATGACGAAGGAATGTCGAAGCCAGAATGACGAAGGCGTCCCCCTTCGGATTTCGTCATTCGTCATTG
The DNA here is from genome assembly GCA_035644055.1 of Chthoniobacterales bacterium. Taxonomy (GTDB): domain Bacteria; phylum Verrucomicrobiota; class Verrucomicrobiia; order Chthoniobacterales; family UBA10450; genus AV80. The sequence goes on along the minus strand of DASQPH010000055.1, from coordinate 37,744 downwards.
ATTCGTCATTCGTCATTCCGTCATTCGTCATTGTCTTCATTCCGTTCTTAGCGCTTCGATCGGATCGGTGCGGCTGGCGCGCCGCGCGGGCAGCCAGCACGCGACCAGGCAAACAATCGTCATGATTGCGGCCGTGGCGGCGAACGTCGCCGGATGGAGCGGCGGAACATCGAAGAGCAGACTTTGCAGGGCGCGACCGGCAAGCGCCGCGCCAATGAGCCCGATTACAGTTCCGGTGATCAACAAACGCAGACCGATCTTTAAAAATTGCGCGCCGATTTGTTCGCGTTGCGCACCGACTGCCATCCGAATGCCGATCTCACGCGTCCGTTGCGCCACTGCATAACTCAGCACGCCGTACGTTCCGATACTCGCGAGGAGGAGCGCGACGCCGGCAAAAATGCCCGCGAGCAGCGCGGGCGAGCGCCGCGCGATGAGACTGTCCGCCACGCGTGTTTCCATCGAGCGGATGTTATCGATCGCTAACTCCGGATCGGCCGCGCGGACGAGTTTCCGCAGCGTCTCAGCAAACGCTTCCGGACGCTGGCTGGTGCGTGTGATGACGAAATAATAGGAGTTCTCTCGATAGGCCAACGGCAGGTAAGCCGCCCCCTGACCTTGCGCTTCAGTCAGCGCCGCCTGTTTCACGGCGCCGACGACTCCGACAATCGTGAACAGCTTGGCGTCGTCTCGTTCGTCGCCGTGCGCGATCCTTTGACCGAGCGCGCCGCCGCTGGGCCAATAGCGCCGAGCAAAATCTTCATCGACGACACAGACTCTTTCCGGACGATGAGAGTCCGCGGAAGTCAGAAATCGCCCTTCGCGTAACGGAATGCCGAACGCCGCGAAGTAATCGCCACTCACGCCATAGGAATAATGACCTTGCAGCGATTGGCCGGACGGCGGCACATAGTTCTTCGGTGCAATTGCGGTTTTGCCCTCGGCGCCACCAAGCGGGATGTGAGTGATTATTCCGGCTGCGTTCACGCCCGGCTGCTGGCCGATCAATTCCAGCAAGCGATCGACGACTTCGACGCGGTGCTCCGGAACAGGTTGCCACGGGATTGTGAACTCACCGGTCAGAACGTGATCGGACTGAAAGCCCGGAGACACGGCCATGACTTTCTTTAGGCTCAGCCCGAGCAAGGCAGCGCCGGCCAGGAGAACGAACGCGAGCGCGATCTGCGCGATGATGAACCCGTGGCGCAGATTTTGAGCGGCGCGGCCGACCGTACCGGTGCGCGATTCGGATTGGAGCGCATTCGCCAAATGGCTGCGCAGATTAAACCACGCGATCGGCGCGGCGATAACAATTCCAAGGAATACCGCGCCAATGAGACCAAGCGACGCGAGCCAGCCATCAAACGAGACGTGCGCGCCAAGCGGCAAACGATTGGCGCCGAGAATTTCGAGGAGACGAATTCCCCACGCGCCCACGATCACGCCGAGCACGCCGCCCGCGAACGTGAGCGACACCGTTTCCGTCATCACCTGAGTCACGACATGCCGCCGGCCGGCGCCCATTGATTGACGGATCGCCATTTCTTTCGCGCGTCCGCTCGCGCGGATCAGCAGCAGGTTCACCAAATTGACCGCGCCAATGAGCAGGAGAAAAAATACGCCGGCCTGGAGCAGCAGAAGCGTCGGACGAATCGAGTGAACATGATCCGCGTGAAGTGAGAACACGGGCGAACGAAAGCCGGCCTCAGCCATCATCTTCGCTTCCGGGTCGTCCTTCTCCATCTCCGCGTTGTGCGCGTCGATCTGCGCTTGCGCTTCCGCGATGGTCGCGCCCGGTTTCAAACGCGCGATCATGTGCGTGCCGCCGCCGCCAGAGTGGCGCGCTTTCGGTCCACGTTGTTCCACCTGAAATTTTATCGGGAGAAAAACGCGCGCTTCGGACGAGAGAAAGCGAAAAGCGCCAGGCAGGACGCCAACGATCTTTCTTGGGATACCATTAATGCGGGTTTCACGATCCAGAACGTTTGGATCGGAACCGAAACGTTGGCGCCAGAACGCGTCCGTCAGGATAACGACGTTCGTCTGACCCTCCATTTCTTCGTCGGTGAAGTTGCGACCGATCGCTGGGCTAACACCAAGTGTCGTGAAAAATTCCGGGGAGACGCGGATGACTTCGGTCTGCTCGGTCGAACCTGGTTCACCGACGACTTCGCTGCGCTCCATCCAAATCGACAGGCTCGAAAGGGCCGGGATGTTGCCGCGTCGCTCGTAGTAATTCGTGATCGACGAGCCGTCATTTTCCACCCCGGCGTTCGGATAGGTGTTGTAAATCGTGACCAGCCGGTCCGCATCTGGAAACGGGAGCGGCCGAAGGAGGATGGAATTGATGATCCCGAAGATGGCCAGGTTCGCGCCGAGGCAGATCGCGATCGTCGCCAGCGCCGTTGCGGTGAACCCGGGAGCTTTCCGCAGTTGGCGAAAGGCGTAGCGCAGGTCGGAGATCATAGGGAAGCTCCAAAATCCAAGCACCAAGCTCCAGAGAAGCTCCAAGCACCAAGCTCTAAGCGAAGGCGGCGGCTCATTCGGGCTTCGTCATTCGTCATTCCTTCGTCATTCGTCATTCGTGCTTCGTCATTTGCATTTCACTCGGCTCGCAACGAGACCATGGGATTGATCTTCGCAGCGCGACGCGCGGGTCGTTAAACATAAGATGCGATGCAGGTGGTTCTGGGGAGCGCACGCGCCACGCGTGCTGGTTTCGGCGCCTCGCCGAAACAATCTTTTCTTCGGCCGGGGGAAAAGTTCGCGATGGCGGAGGCGCCATCGCCAGCACGCGAGGCGCGTGCGCTCCCCGGAAATGAAGATGCCGACCTTCCCCTCATTTGCGAATGACAATGTTTCCGGCCGAAGCCCGCACCATAACCAGCGGGCCGCCGCCGTTGATGGTTCCCTTCAATCGGTCGTCCTCCTGATGACCATAGAGACTGAAATCGCTGCTCAGTCGTCCGGCGCTGCAGGCGGCATCAATGTTGATCGCAATCGATTCCGGCAATCGCAGCTCCACGTTGCCCGCCTCGGCGATCAATTTCGAATCGCCGCGCGGCTGTTTGGAAATGTAAGCCGCCACCGATCCGCCGGCTGCGCGCGCGTCAATCGCGTCCGTCGCTTCGTCAATAGCCACGCTCCCGCCGTTGGCGCGTGCCATCACTTTTCCGTTTACCCGGCCCGCCGCGACCGAGCCGCCGTTGCTGGTCGCCTCGAGATCGCCGCCGACATCGCGCACACCGATGCTGCCGCCGTCTGTTCTCGCCGTCACCGGACCAGTCACATTGTGCAACTGAATACTGCCGCCTCTCATCACCGCCTTCACGGTCCCGTCGACGTCGCCGATCCGCGCGCTACCGACGGTGCGGAGATCGAGATCGAATTTGCGCGGCATCGCGATCCGGAAACTGAGGTGAACTTTTCGCAGCTCCCGGTCGTTCCGATCCCCGGCCCAACGAACGGTGACCTTCACGTTGTTGTCGTCGGTCTTGGTCATTTGGACATCGAGTTTTTGGCGGAGCGCATCGGCTTCCTGCGCGCTACTGACTTTGAATTCACGAACGAACTCGGCGCGCAACGTGTTGGTCTCGCTGGTGGTGATTTCGACGCTGGCCAGGTCGGAATCGAAGTTCAGCGTGCCGCCCGGTTTCACCGCAAACGAGTCGACGATTTCATCACGCAGTCCGGAGCCAGCGTGAGCGATGGCTACCGCGAATGCGGAGAGCACCGTCATTAGCAATATTTGGTTTCTCTTTTTCATTTGCTTGTTACTTGTCACTTGTCACAGGTCACTTTCTTATTCCGTTCTCAGTGCTGTCATGGGGCTGATTTTGGTGGCGCGCCGCGCGGGCAGCCACGTTGCGAGCAATGCCGCGGTCATTAAAACCACGGGGGCGATTGTGAAAGCGAAAGGATCGGTCGAGCTGACCTGGAAGAGAATCGCGCTCACAACTTTTCCAGTTCCGAGCGCGAGGAGAAAACCGACGACAACTCCGGCGGCGACCATCACGAAGCCTTCGCGCAGAATCATCCAGAGAACTGTTTTGCCTTGCGCACCAAGAGCCATCCGGATCCCGATCTCGCGCGTGCGCCGCGCCACCGAATACGCTTTCACGCCATAAACGCCGACGACCGCCAGGCCGAGCGCGAGCGCGCCAAAAATTGAAAACAACGACGCGCCGGCCCGGACGATCCACAACTGCGGATTTCCGTCCATGTGTTTTGCGAATGTCCTCAGCTCGAGAACGGGCAGACCCGGATCGACGTTCTGAACGGTTCTGCGAAGCAGATCGGCGGTGGCGGCTTCGTTCTCCGCGCGAAGCGACGCGAACCGCACGTAAAAGAACGCGTCACTATGGAAGGCGCGCGCGAACGGAAGGTAAAGCGCGCCGGCCGGCTCCTTCTCAAACAATCGAACCTTCGTGCTGGGCACAATCCCAATGATCTCGATCGATTCGCCGCGTTTGATCTCATTGCTATCGGCGGCGGCATTTTCCGGCGTGCTCTCAAGTCGGACTGGAAATTGAATCCGCTGGCCGAGCGCATCGCCTTCCGGCCAGAGTTTTTTGGCCAGCACTTCGTCGATGACGGCGACCGCCGGTCCGCCCGATTGGGTTGCCTCCCTCGCCGTGAAGGAACGGCCTCGTAACAAAGGCAAGCCGACCGCGGCAAAATAATCGGCGCCAACGCTGTTCCACCACGGTGCGAACGCGCGCCCGTCCGCCGCCGTCGCCGGCTTGCTATCGGGCCCAGGATGAACGCCGGCGCGTTGCACTTCGCGTTTCACAAAATTGAGCCCGAATGGAACCATCGCCGAGAGCCCCGCGTGCTCCACTCCCGGGAGCGCCGAGAATTTCTCAGCAAGCGTTCGATACAGATCCTGCGCGCGTTTTTCGTCGAAGCCGCCGAGGCTTGCGTCGATTTCAACAAGGAACGTCGTGTCGGTATGCAATCCCGAATCGACAGAAGCCGCTTTCGAAGCGCCGCGAATGAACAGGGCCGCGGCGGTGACGAGCGCGAGCGAAAACGCGATTTGCGCGACCACAAGCGGATTGCGCGGAAGGAATTTCCAACGCAGCCGGCGCGCATCTTCGCCGGCTTGTTGTTTCAAATCTCCAATCACTGAAAGCCGCGAGAGTTTGAGCGCCGGACCGAGGGCGAAGCAAATCGTCCCGAGAACGCAGAAGAGAAGAGTCGCACCGAGGATCGTCGGGTTCGGACCGCTCAGCCAAACGAAATCGAAAGGAAGCACCGCGCGAAGTGACGCGACCAAAAGGTCCGAGGACCAAATACCGAGGAGAAGCCCGCATGCGCCTCCGAGAAGCGCGAGAACAAATCCTTCAATGAGAAGCTGCCGCACGATCCGGCCGCGACTGCCGCCGAGCGCAAGGCGAATCGCGATCTCTTTCCGTCGCGAGGTGCCGCGCGCGAGGAGCATGTTCGCCAGGTTCAAACAAGCGACGAGCAACACCACGCCGGCCATCCCGGTCAGGAGCGCTCCGATGGTGACGATTGGCCCGCTATCTCCAGGACTGGTGCTCGAATCGAACGCCAGGAGCGGCGCCGTCATGAAGGTTTGGTTTTTTTGTTCAACCGGAAAGGCCGCTTCGAGATTGGCGGCAAGGCCTTTGAGCGCGGGATCCGCCGCCGCACCCGAGAGCCCAGGTTTGAGCCGGCCAACGACCATCAATTTCTCCAGGCGCCGATCCGCCAGCGTGTCGGTGCGGACGCCCGTGGAGTCGTTGGCGATCTCGTCATAAACTCCGAGCGGCAGCCAGAGCTCCGGCGAGAAGACACTCGTTAGGCCGGTGAATCCTTTCGGCATCACCCCGATAATCGTGAACGGGCGTCCGTTAATTTGAAGCGATTGGCCGACTAACGACGGATCGCGCGAATGTTTCTCCCAAAACTGATAAGTCACCACTGCCACTCGCAGATTGCGCCCGGGAATTTCTTCTTCAGGGAGAAACGCCCGGCCGTAGATGGGTGCGACTCCGAGGACTGAAAAAAAGTCGGCGCTCACCATGTCCGTGACAGCGCGGCGCGTATTTCCTTTTTCACCGAGGCCAACGATCAAATCTTCGTGAGCGAAAAGGCCGGAGAAGACCGTGTTCTGATCCCGGACGTCGCGAAAGGTTGGATAGGAAAACGCCCGGAAGCTTTTCGGGTCTTTTTTGTCCTGGGAAAAAAGCTGAACGATTTCCGAGGGCCGGGCATAGTTCGGCGGTTGGAACAACATCACGTTGACCAGACTGAAAATCGCGGTGTTTACGCCGATACCGAGGGCGAGAACGACCACCGCTGCGGCGGTGAAGCCGGGCGATTTCCAAAGCTGCCGAAACGCGAACCGAAAATCGTTAATCATAGAAGCGCGACTCCTCCGTTCCGGGGAGCGTACGCGCCTCGCGTGCTGGTTTCGGCGCCATCGCCGAAACGACCTTGCCGAGTACAGGGTCCAGGTTCAGGAAAAAATAAAGTCCGCGACGGCGATGGCGCCGTCGCCAGCACGCGAGGCGCGTGCGCTCCCCAGAAACTGCAAGCGTGGCATCGAGAGATCATTCCGTTCTCAACGCCTGCATCGGATCGATGCGCGTGGCGCGCCTCGCCGGGACGAAACAGGCGAGCGCGGCCACCGCGCAGATGAACAACGCGACCCCGCCGTAAAGCCATGGATCGCGCGGACTCACTTCGAAGAGGAGCCGTTGCATCAAACGCGTGACGGCGAAGGAAACGCCGAGGCCGACCACGAGCCCCGCGATCGAAAGGCGCAACCCTTCTTTCATCACGAGCCCGATCACATCGCGCGCTGCGGCGCCGAGAGCGAAACGGATGCCGAATTCGTTCGTTCGTTGAGCGACGCCGTAAGCAATGACGGAATAAATTCCCATTCCGGCCAGAGCGAGCGCGAGGCCGGCGAAACCGCCGAGCAAATACATGGACAGTTTGCGATCCGCCGTGGCTGCTGAGAGAACTTCGTTGTAGGACTGCACCTGGTCGATCGGCAGGCCAGGATCGAGGGAGTGAATCGCGCCGATCAATTCCGTCCTCAGACTCGCGGCGGGCCGCTCGCTTCGCACCACGATACTTTGAAACGCGCCGTCGATTTGCGCCGACGGATAATACATTTCGATGCCGGGCGGCAGCGAGAGATTTTCGGCACGGACATCGCCGGACACACCTACGATCTCACGCGGGATCGATTGAATCCCGGTGATCAATCGACGGCCGACCGGGTTCTCACCGGGAAACAGCTTTTTCGCCATCGTCTCATTGATAATCACGACGTTTGGAGCGCCGGGCCGATCGCGCCAGGTGAAGTCGCGGCCCTGTTTGATGGGGATGCCGAGCGTTTCGAGGAAGCCGGGCGAAATCGTCGAGCGGACCGCGATGGTGCGATCGCTCACCGCCGGCAAGGGCCGGCCTTCAACCGCGGCGGGCGAACGGGTGTTGCCGTTGTCCGAGGCGGGCAGGTTCGATGCGGCCGCGGCGTTCGTTATTCCCGGAAGCGCTTTGATTTTCTCGATCCCGTTTTGGAAGAACAAGGCCTGGCGCTCGACATCCGGATACGAACCGGGTGGCAGACCGACGAAAAATGTCGTTATGCCTTCGGAGCGGAAACCTGGATCGACGTTTTGCAAACGCCGGAAGCTGTCGACCAACAAGACCGCGCCGACGACAAGCACGAGCGAAAGCGCCACTTCGGCGACGAGTAATCCCGCGCGCAATCGACCTGCCTGCCGGCCTGTGCTGCCGCGCGAAGAATCTTTCAGCGAATCGATCGGATCGCTCCGGGAAGCGTGCAACGCGGGAACAAGCCCGAGAATGATGCCGGTGACGAGCGAAAGGCCAACGGCGAAAAGAAGCACGTTCACGTCGAGCGAGATCTCGCGGCTGCGCGGCAGGAAATTCTCCACGAGCTTTTTAAGAAGATCGAGACCCCAGATCGACAGCAACACGCCGAGCAAGCCGGCGAGCGCCGCCGTCAGCACGCTCTCCACCATGAATTGGAAAATGATCCGGGCCCGGGTGGCGCCGAGCGCGGTGCGGATCGCAATTTCCTTTCGGCGCCCGGTAAAGCGCGCCAGCAAAAGATTCGCGACGTTGGCGCAACCGACGAGCAGGACGCAGCCGACCGCGGCGAAAAGCGTCAAGAGCATTGGCCGCTGCTGGCCGACGAGATCATCATGAAACGAGTAGACGCCGATGCCTGCTTTTGCGTCCACCTTCTCGGGATTCGCCGTCTGGTAACGGCGATCGACCACCTGCATTTGTTGTTGCGCCTGCGGCAAGGTCACGCCCGGCTTCATCCGGCCAAGAATGGTCAGGAATCCGGTCCCGCGCTCGACGATGTCCGGCGGCAGGCCTTCCTGTTCGAACACGCGCGGAATAAAAATGTGGGTCTGAATAAACGGAAACTTCAGCGACGACGGCATGATGCCGACGACGGTGAACGGCGCGCCATTGAGCGTGATCGATTGGCCGAGGATGTTCTGGTCGCCGCCGAATTGCTTCTGCCAAAACGTGTGCGTAAGCACCGCGACATTGGCGCCGCCCGGTTTGTCTTCTTCGGGAGTGAAGACGCGCCCGAAGAGCGGCTGCAAGCCGAGAGCGCGGAAAAAGTTTTCGGTAACGCGAACGCCGTTGATGTTCTGCGGCTCGCCCCGGCCCGTCATGGTGAAGCCGGTAAACGATTGCGCGGAAAATTCAGTGAAGCTTTGCTGTTGATCTCGCCAGGCTTGAAAGCGCGGCCAGGAAACGTTCGCGCGATCGAGGCCGCGTTCCGGGAACGAACCCCAGACGCGGACAAGCTGTTCCGGATTCGGATAGGAGAGCGGCCGGAGAAAGAGCGTGTTGACCGCGGAAAAGAGGACCGTGTTCGCACCGATGCCGAGCGCGAGCGCGACGACGGCGATGATGGTGAACCCGGGCTGGCGAAGCAGCTGCCGAAATGCGTAACGGAATTCTTTCATATGGGTTGAGCGGTTGGACTAGTTGAAACTCACTCCGTTCGGAGCGCTTCGATTGGATTAACGAGACTGGCGCGGCGGGCGGGAATCAGACAGGCGAGGAGCGCGACGGTCGCCAAAATCGCAGAGGTGGCGCCGAGCAACGCCGGGTTGTGCGCGGAAACTTCGTAGAGCTGCGCGGTGATCAATCGGCCCAGGCCAAGAGAGGCGGCGACGCCAAGGACGAGCCCAATCACGACCGGGCTCATCCCTTGCCTAACGACCAGCCGCAAAACATCCGCCGTCTGCGCTCCGAGCGCCATGCGAACGCCGATCTCGCCCGTGCGTTGCTCGACCGTGTAAGCGACGGCGCCGTAAATCCCAACCATCGCCAGGACCAATGCTATTCCAGCGAAAACGCCGAGGAGCGTCATCGTCAGACGCCGTTGGCCTAACGACTGGTCGATGATTTGATTCATCGTCTGAGGTTGAATGATCGGCAATGCCGGATCGATTTTCGCCAGGGCGTTCCGGACCGTGCTCGTGGCGGCCTCAGGCTTGAACGCGGTCTTAACCGTGACCGCCAGGAATTGATTCGAGCGTTGCGACCATGGTCGATAAAACTCGATGTCGTTCGCCTGCTCCAAACGAATCGAACGCACGTCGCCTACAATGCCGATCACTTCACACGGCAGACCGGTGTTGTTGTCGGTGCCAAAGAAAATCTGTTTCCCGATCGGGTCTTCGCCGCCCGGATACAATTTCTGCACAGTCGATTTGCTCAGGATGACGACGTTTAGTTTATCGAAGCCATCGCGCTCGTCGAAATCGCGGCCGGCCAGCAAGGGGATGCCGTAAGTTTTCATGAACCCCGGTGACACGCTGCGGGTGAGGCCAAGCGGACGTTGATTGACGGCCACCGGATTGCCGTCCACCCGCGCGTAGGGCGAACGGGACTGGCCGCCGGCAAGCGGCACGCCGTCCCCGGCCGAGGCCGACTCGATTCCAGGCGAATTTTTCAGTTCGCCGACGAGGCGATCGACAAAGAGAGCCTTGGCGGCCGGATCGGGATATTGGCCAGGCGGAAGACCGATGAAGCCGACCCAAAGACGCTCAGGATTAAATCCTGACGGTTGCTGGCTAAGCCGGACGAAACTCGCAATCAGCAACGACGCGCCGGCGAGCAGAACAACGGACAAACCCACCTGCGCCGCGACGAGCCCGCGACGAAAACGTTGTTGGCCCAGACTACCGGTCATGGCGCGACCGCCGTCCTTCAAGCCATCCACCAAATCGGCGCGGGAACTTTGCCAGGCTGGATACAGACCCATCGCAAACCCCGTGAGGAGCGAGAGGCCGAGCGTGAAGAGCAGCACCGGCGTATTCAACGCAAGACCGCTCTCGAGCGGGAAATTGCGGCCGGCGAGTTTTGGAATTACAGAAACAACCCAAAGCGCGAGACAGGTACCGACGACGCCGGCGATGAGACTAACCAGCACGCTTTCGAAAACGAACAGGCGGACCACGCTGCTGCGTGACGCGCCCAGCGCCATTCGCAGCGCGATCTCGCGCCGGCGGCCGGTGAACCTAACGAGTAGTAGATTCGCGACGTTGCTACAGGCGATGAGCAACACGAAGCTGACGGCCGCGAGCAGAGTGAAGAACGCCGGCCGCAAATTGCCGGTCGCGTCTTCGGCCGCGGAAATCACCACGGGCGACCAGCTATTGTCGGCGGCTTCCGGTCGCGCTTCCTTGTAGCTCTTCTGGAGAATTTGCAGCGCCGAGCGGGCCTGATCGGCGGTCACGCCGGGCTTGAGCCGGCCGACGACGCGCAGAAAACTTACGCCGCGCATCAGCCGTTCCTGGGTCAGCCCCGGCAATTGAAACGGTTTTACAGTGAAGATGTCGGCATCCCGCCCGAACCATGCGACGGGCAGATTCGGGAGCACGCCGACCACGGTAGTCGCGACGCCGTTCAGATTGATGTTGCGCCCGACCGCCTGCGGATCGGCATTCAGATATTTCCGCCAGAAATTTTGGCTGACGAGCGCGACGTCAGCTTTCATTTCTTCCTCGGAGAGAAAAGTTCGGCCGAGGATCGGATGGATGCCGAGCGTGTCGAAATAGTTCGCGGTCGTATTGGCGCCAAACAACTGAATTGGATCACCCAGGCCCGTGAGGATGTAGCCCGTTCCCGTGTCCGCGGCGAAACTCGAGAAGACGGTTTGGCCATCGCGAAAGTGCCAGAAGCGCGGGACGCTCATTGGCAATTGCGAGAGATTCCGCTCTTTCGCTTCGGCTTGGAGAATAACGAGCCGATCCGGGTCCTGGAATGGAAGCCCTTTCAGAAAGAGGTCGTTGATCAAACTGAAGATCGCAGTGTTCATCCCGATGCCGAGCGCGAGGGTGAGCACGGCGAGAACGGTGAAGGCGGGCGACTTGAGGAGTTGGCGGATAGCGAATCGGAGATCGATCATGGCAATTTGGAAAGCCCGGCCGCGCTCGCTGCGCGAGCTGCGTTACGGCGAATTTCGAATTTCGATTTTCGATTGAGAAAATTCATTCGGCGTGGAGGGCGACGATGGGATCGACGGCGCTGGCCCGACGGGCGGGCAACCAGCAGGCAACAAAGGCGACGAGCACGAGCGCCGTCGAGAGGAGGAAAAACGTGATCGGATCGCTCGCGCTGATCCCGTAGAGGAGCGAGGCGATCAGTCTCGTTAGGCCGAGCGACGCGGCGATGCCGAAGATCACGCCGGCGGCGACGAGCGTCATGCCCTGGCGCAGGATCAGATGCAGGACGTCGCTCCGTTGCGCGCCGAGCGCGATCCGGATTCCGAGCTCGCGCGTCCGTTGCGCGACCGAATAGGAAATCACGCCGTAGAGTCCGATCGCCGCGAGCAACAATGCCGCGCCGGCAAAAATGCTGAGCAACAGCATCGTGAATTTTTTCTGGAGCAGCGTGCGCGCGATGATTTCGTTCATCGTCCGCGGGTTTCCGAGCGGAACCGATTTATTTACATTCCAGACGGCCTGTTGCACCGCTGGCAAAAGCGTCAGCGGATTTTCCGGCGCGGTCCGGACGGCGACGAAGAGAGACGGCCACATTCCCTGGCCAAGCGGTTGGTAAAGTTCAGGCCGGGGCGCGGTTTCGAGGGCAAGATGGCGGACATTGCCCACCACGCCCACGACCTGAAGCTTTTCGTCTTTCGGTCCGAAATTTTCTACAAACTGGCCGATCGGATCTTCGCCGGGAAAAACTTGTTTCGCGCATTCCTCGTTGATGATCGTAACGCGGGTTGAGTCTTTCGTGTCGGACTGATTGAAGTTGCGGCCGCGCACGAACGGCATTCCCATCGTCTGGAAGTAATCCGAGGTCGCGATCCGGATATCGGCCTGGTCAATTTTCGTGCGGCCGGGCCGATTGAAAGTGCGCGAGCTGTTCCCGCCTGAAAATGGCAGCCGGCTGATCGCGGCCACATCCTGGACGCCGGGAACGGTCGCGACCTGTTGCACGATCTGCTGGTAAAACTGGAGCTGCTGCGCTTCGTCGGCCTTCGCGGACGCACCTACATTAAATATGAGCAGCCGGTCGTGATTGAAACCGGGATCGACCTTCGTCACGTTGGCGAAGCTCTTGATCATAAGGCCGGCACCGATAAGCAGGATCAACGACAGGCCGACTTCGGTCGCAATGAGAAACGCGCGCCGACGGCTGCCGCCCCCCGTGCTGCCGCGTTCGCCTTGCTTCAACGATTCCGCCGGATTCGCGGAGGAAGAAGAAATTGCCGGGACCAGCCCGAACAGAATTCCAGTGACGACCGAAACCCCAAGACTGAACTCGAGGACCTGGCCGTTGAGGCCGACCTCCTTGAAACTCCGGAGCGCCGGCGGTGCCATCGCCATGAGCAGCGGAATCGCCCACGCCGCGAGTAGCGCGCCGATCGCACCGCCGATTAGAGCCAGCAACACGCTCTCGGTGAGTAATTGCCGAATGAGCCGGGTCCGGCTCGCGCCCATTGCGGCCCGGATCGAAATTTCTCGCGAGCGGGTGGCGGCGCGGGCGAGGAGAAGATTTGCGACGTTCGCGCAGCCAATGAAAAGAAGGAAACCGACGGCAGCGAAAAGCAGGAGGAGAACCGGCCTGACTCCGCCCACCAAAGTTTCATGCAGCGGCGTGACGCGGATGCCGACGTCCTTGTTGTCGTCGGAGTATTGCTGCTCGAGCCGGCGACCGATCGCGTCCATCTCGGCGCGCGCTTTCTCGAGCGTGACGCCCGGTTTCAGGCGGGCGTAAACATCGAGGTAATTGCTGCCGCGGATCGGGTGTGGATCGACGTTGGGGCGGATCGAATTCGTCGGGATGCCGAAAGCAGACGGAACCCAGAGCTCGCCGTAGCCGTCCGGTTCATAATTTGGCGGCATAATGCCGACAACGGTGTGCGGCTCGTCATTCAACGAGATTTCGCGTCCGATAATATTGCGGTCGGAACCGTATCGGCGCGCCCATAATTCCGAGCTGAGAACGACGACATGATTATGTCCGGGTTGTTCGTCCGACGGAAGCAACGTCCGGCCGATCATCGGCGCGACGCCGAAAAGCGGGAACATGTTGGAGGTCGTCATCGTGCCGCGGACGCGCTCGGGCCGGTCGCTGTCGCTCAAACTGAATTGCCCGCCACGTGACGCCGACATCGCGGTGAAGACATCGTTCTGCGCCGCCCAATCGATGTAGTTTGCCGGCGCCACCGCGCCTCCGGCTGCCCCGGTGGTGCGCATCGTTGGCAACACCATCATGATTTTTTTCGAATCGGGATACTGGAGCGGATGGAGCAGAACGCCATCGATCACACTAAAGATCGCGGTGGAGCTGGCGATGCCGAGCGCGAGCGTGATGAGCGCCGCAAAAGTGAATCCCGGATTCTTCAGCAGCATCCGGATTCCGTAACGCAGGTCGTAAAGAAGCGTGTTCATACTTGGCGGTGTGAAGGGGACCTCCGGGGAGCGCACGCGCCTCGCGTGCTGGCGATGGCGCCCTCGCCATCGCGAACTTTTTCTCCCGCAGCATAAAAGATTGTTTCGGCGAAGGCGCCGAAACCAGCACGCGATGGCGCGTGCGCTCCCCGGAGTTCTGAATTCGACGGTTTCATTCAGCGCGCAACGCGACGATGGGATTCACGCGACAAGCGCGGCGCGCGGGCAACCACGCCGCCAGAATCGTGACGATGGAAAGAATGAGGCCGACGATCAGATAGGTCTGCGCGTCGAGCGGCGAGACGCCGAAAAGGAAACTGCGAATCACGCTGGCGGAACCGGCGACGGCAAGCGCGCCGACGACGATTCCAATACCGAAGAGCCGCAGCCCGTGGCCCATGACCAGCCCGCGAATGTGCGCGGGACGCGCACCGAGCGCGAGGCGCACGGCGATTTCGCGCAGCCGGCGCATCGCGCTGTAAGCGAGGACGCCATACAAACCCACCGCCGCAAGAAGCAACGCCAGTCCGGCAAAGATCGTGAGCAAGAACGTGAGCAACCGTTGCGTCGCCCACGTTTCGGCGACGCGTTCCTCCATTGGCCGCACGTCGAACACAGGCTGCGCTGGATCGAGCCGCGCGATGATGTCACGCACTGGTTTCTCGAGGCGCTTCACGTTCCCCGAGGCACGGAGGTGCAGAACAAAACTGCTGCGCCCGACCTGTGCCTCCGGGAAGAATACGGACGGTGTCGGCATCGCATCGTCGTACCCGCGCATTTTTATGTGCGGCACGACGCCAATGATTTCGTGGAGCTGCGGACCGTCGGAGGAATCCGATTCGCTATCGATCATGATCCGTTTCTCGATTGGGTCCTGTCCCTTGAACGTCATGTCGGCCAGGGTTTGATCGACGATCACCACTTTCGGGGAAGCGGCGGTGTCGTGTTCGTTGAAGGTCCGGCCGCGGATGAGATTGATCCCGAGCGCCAGGAAATAATCGCCTTGCACCACTTCATTGTCGGCCGCGGGTTGCTGGCTTGGATCGGTCGGCGGCGCGCCTTCCGGCATGAAATTTAACTGCCAGCCGCTCAGCATCGGCGGGTTCGATGAAACCGCGGCAGATTGCACACCCGGCAGTTTGCGGACTTCGTCGAGCATGGGCGTGGTGAAATTCAGGATCTTGTTGAGCTCATTATATTTCGTGAAGGGAAGCTCGATGTGGACGGTGAGGAGCTGCTGCGGATTGAAGCCGAGCTGGGCTGACTGCATCTTCGCGAAACTCTTCAGAACGAGTCCGGCTGCGCTCAGGAGCAAAAGCGTCAAGGCGACCTCGACGATGACGAGCCACTCGCGACTGCGACGCGCAGTTTTCGTTTCCGAACTTCCGAAGGAACCAGCCTGAAGCGCCGCGTTGATGTCCGTCCGTGCCGCCTGCCACGCGGGCCAGAGCCCGAACAAAACCGTTGTGAACGTCGCCAACAGAAACGTGAACGCGAGCACGCGCCAGTCGAACCCGATGCCTTCGAAGCGTGGCGCGCCAGCCGGAGCGAATGCGACGAGCGCGTCGCGTCCCCAGGTGGCGAAAACTAAACCGAGCGCGCCGCCGATTGCAGCAATGACAAAGCTCTCGAGCAAAAGTTGGCGGACGATCTGCCCGCGCCCGGCACCCATCGCTGCGCGAACCGCAAACTCCCGGGCGCGTGCGGCCCCACGCACGGCCAGGAGATTCGCTAAGTTCGCGCAGGCGATGAGCAAAACGAGCGCGACCGCGCCGAGCAGCAACGCCAGGCTGGTGCGATAGTTGCCAAGAATATTTTCGAGAAGCGGCCGGACCTCGGCGCCGACGCCGGCATTCGTTGCCGGATAAAGTTTCTCAAGTCGCGCCGCGATTGCCTTTATCTCGCCGCGCGCCTGCTCGACCGTGACGCCGTCCTTGAGCCGGCCCCAGCCGAAGAACATGGGATGATTCGCCCGGTTCTGCCATCCGGGGATGTTGGCGCGGCGCATCACGGCGAACCACGCGTCTACGCCGTGCGGCGAATCCATTTCGCGCGGCATCACGCCGATGACCGTGATCGGCGTCCCGTGAAAATTCATCGGCTGCCCGACGATTTTCGGGTCGCGCTGAAAGAGACGGTCCCAGAGTCGGTCGCTGATTACCGCCAGCGATGGCGCGCCCGGTTTGTCTTCATCTTCAGAAAAGGTCCGGCCAATCTGCGGTGGCAGACCAATCACGTTGAAAAAATTCGCGGTCACGTACGCGACGGAGATGCGTTCGGGTTCGCGGCCGGGAATGCCGCTCAGGTTGCGCGATTCCAGCCGGCTGATCGCGAGATTCTCGAACGACTTGCTGTCCTTTCGCCAATCGATGTAATCAGGCAGCGCGATGGAAGTGCTGGTGCCGCCGGTGATTTCATTGAGATAAACCAGCCGCTCCGGATTCGGATAGGGCAGCGGCCGGAGGAGCACGTGGTTGACGACGCTGAAGATCGCGGAGTTCGCGCCGATGCCGAGCGCGAGCGTCAGGACCGCGATGACGGTGAAGCCGGGCGATTTTCGAAGTTGGCGAAAAGCAAAGCGAAGATCGTTCATGACCATATTTCTCCAAAGACCCGGCGGAAATTGGCGCCGAGGATTTTTTCAACGGCAGCGGCTTTGTGGCCGCGTTTTAAAAGGGCGTCCGCGACCAGCTCCATTTTGCGCGGCGTGTTGAGGTCCGGAATGTAGGTCGGCCGATCTTCACCGGGCGCGGCGATCCCATCCGCCTTCCGCTTTTCGGCGGCCTGTTTCATACCCGCGAGGTCGGCGTCGTCGACGCGGAAAAATGGAACGTCGCTTCCGACTCCGACATGGTCTTCGCCGCACACCTTCAACGCGTGTTCGAGGTGTTGCAGGTAATCGTCGAGCATCGGCTGCTTCGGCGAGGCTGTGAGATACGGCAGCATGTAAATGCCGATCACGCCGCCCTTGTCAGCGAGTGCTTTCAGTTCGCGATCCTCTTTGTTCCGCGGGTGCTGATAAACGGCGCGGCAACCGGCGTGCGTAATCAGTGGCGGCTTCGTCGAGGTGGCGATCCCATCCGCCGTGGTCTGGGTGTTGGAATGGCTCAGGTCGAGGGCGACCCCGAGCTCGTTCATCTTCGCGATCGCCTGCCGGCCGAGATCGGTCAGTCCATCGGTTTCACCGTCGAGGCAGCCGACGCCGAGCGGGGTTCGACGATTATAGGTCAGCTGCATGACCCGCACGCCCAGCCCGCGGAATGTTTCCACGCGCTCGATTTTGTCTTCGAACATGCTGGCCGACTCGAAGGAATAAATGACGCCGAGCTTCTTTTCGTTCCGCGCCCGATCGAAATCAGCGGACGTGCGAACATTGAGAAACAGATCCGGCTTTTTCTCGATCAACTGATCGGCTGAAGCAATATCGGCCACGGCCATCGCAAAATCGCCGGTCGCTCCGCCGAGGGTTGCCTTTACCGCGATCAATCCCGATTCGCGAATGCCGGCCGCAATTTCGCTCTGCTGGCTTTGCGCTCTGAGCTGGCCAATCGAGGCGAGGACGTTGCAATCGAGAATGAATGCCTCGCGATAGAGCTTCGCTGCTTCAGCCGAAACTTTGGGCTCGTCGACGGCCCAACTAAAAATCGGGTTGAGCGCGGCGATCGCCACGGCGCCGCCCAGTGATTTCGTAAATTCGCGACGCGTAATCATGAGTCAAAATGCCGAATGTCGAATGTCGAATGACGAAGGAATGGCCAAATGCCGAAGCTCGAATGGCATCGCACCACTTCTTTGAATTCGGGCTTCGTCATTGTTTCGTCATTCGTCATTCGTCATTCGTCATTCGTCATTGTTCCTATTCAGCGCGAAGAGCAGCGACGGGATCAGCTTTGGTAGCGCGCAACGCCGGGAGGAGCGCGGCAAGCAGGCCGATGATCGCGAGGACAAGCGCAACGCCGATAAAGACAAATGGATCGTACGCTTTCGTCCGGAAGAGCAACGTTTCCATCAGGCGCGCAACCCCGGCCGCGGCGAGCAAGCCAAGGACAAGGCCGAGCGCAGTGAGACGCGCGCCCTGCCCGATGACGAGCCGCAAAACGTCGCGGACTTGCGCGCCGAGCGCGAAACGAATGCCGAATTCGCGGGTGCGCTGGGTAACGCTGTAAGCGATGAGGCCGTAGAGCCCGATCGCGGCCAGGAGGAGCGCGAGCAGCGCGAACAAACCAAACAAGGTCAGATAAAGTTGCGGCTGGGTGAGGCTCGATTTCACCAGAGTCCGCACCGGCGAAACATTCGAGATCGTCTGCTCGGGATTAAATTCCCAGATCGCGCGCTGGATGGTTTGCGAGAGCGTCTCGACCGGCAGCGGCGATCTAACGAGTAGTGTCGCGAAGGGCCAGCCGCGCTGGTTCAGGGTTGCGTAAACCTGATAAGGCGTCACCGAATTGAGGCCGTCGCGCGGCACGTCACCGACGACGCCGATCACTTCAAGCGCGACCGGATTCGGCTGTTGCCGGCTCGGTGGAAGCGTGAGCCGTTTGCCGATCGGATCTTCGGTCGGGAAAAATTTCTTCGCCGCCGACTGGCTCAGAACAATGACCTTCGGCGCTGCGTCGTTGTCGTTTTCCACGAAGGTCCGCCCGGCGATGAGCGGAATGTGCATCGTCGCGAAATACGACGGGCTTATGGAATCGTAGTAGGCGGGCGGCAGTTTTGCCGCGTCATCCGGCACGCCGTAAATTGAGAAGTTCGCGGGAATTCCCCAGGTGAACGGCATCGTTTGGGTGAACGCGACCGACTCCACCCCGGGCACCGCGCCGATGCGATCGAGCACCTGCCGGTAGTAATCGGTCCGCTTCGGTCCCGTGTCGTAACGGGTGGGCGAAAGGGTGAGCACCATGCTCAGGGTGTTGTCGATCTGGATGCCGGGATTGACGCGCGTGATCGCAGCGAAGCTTTTCCAGACGAGTCCCGCGCAAACCAGCAGCACGAGCGTGAGCGCGATCTGCGCGATAACGAGCGCGCCGCGGAGCCGGACGGATTGCAAACCGGACGAGCCTTTGCTCCCGTCGCGCAACGAATCGATGGCGTCGACTCGCGTCGCGTGCCAGGCCGGGAAAAGTCCGAACGCGATCCCGGTGATGAAGGCAGTCAGTCCGGTGACCGCGAGCACGGTCGTGTTTAGTGAAATCTCATCGCCGCGCGGAATCCAATCGCGCGCGAGACTGGCGAGGAGCAAATCCAAACCCCAACTGCCGATCAGGACGCCGCCAATTCCGCCAAGAGCGACGAGCAGGAGCGATTCGACGAGATGACTGCGTGCAATCGCGGCCCGGCTCGCGCCGAGCGCCAGGCGAACGGCGACTTCGCGTTGCCGCGTCGAGGCGCGAACGAATTGGAGACCGGCGACGTTGGCACACGTGATGAGCAGAACGAGCAACGCCGCGCCGACCACCAGCAGCAAACCTTCCCGATAATTGCCGACGACGATGTCGCGCAGCGGACTGATCGTGAAGTCCCAGCCTTTGTAAAACTTCGGATCGCTCTGCGCGAGCCGCGCGGCGATCGTCGACATTTCAGCCTGCGCCGTCGCGCTGGAAATTCCCGGCTTCAATCTCCCGATCACCGACCAGAAGCGCGCGTTCTGCACCACGTTCTCGCCGCCTTCATTGGGCAAAATCCGCCAGAGCGACGAGACGTTGAACGGATCCTTGAACGTGCGCGGCATCACGCCGATCACCTCGGTCGGCACGTCGTTGAGCGTCACCGATTGGCCGACGAGCTCGCGTCGCCCGCCGAATTGTTTCTGCCAAAGATCGTAGCTCAACACGACCGTCGCTTTCGCGTTCGCCGCGCCATCTTCTTTCGTGAATGTCCGGCCGATCAGCGGTCGTTCGCCGAGAACCTGGAAGTAATCCTGAGTGACGACGCTGCCGGTCAACGAGGTCGGCTTCTCGACGGCGGTCAGGTTATCGTAGTTGTAACGTGTGGCGGCGAAGGCATCGAACGACGTCACCTGTTTCTCCACTTCGCGAAAACCCGAGGGCGCGAAGCCGAGGCCTTTGAGGTTCTCCTGAAAATTGCGCGAGTTGACCATGACGAGCCGGTCGGCGTCTGGGTACGGAAGCGGCGAAAGCAGGACGGCGTTGACGACCGTGAAGATCGCGGTGTTCGCCCCGATCCCGAGCGCGAGCGTTAGCACGGCGACGAAAGTGAATCCCGGCGATTTCCGAAGCTGGCGAAGAGCGAAGCGGAGATTATTCATGCGCGTCTCTTGTCACTCGTCACTGATCAACGCTTTTGTTCATTCCGCGCGAAGAGTGACCATGGGATTAACTCGAGAAGCTTTCCGCGCCGGCAGCCAGCAGGCGACAATCGCGGCCGCGATCAGGACCAGGGTGACCGTTGCGTAGATGATCGGATCGTTCGCGCTCACGCCGAAGAGCACGCTGCGAATCACGCGTGACGACGCGACCGCGCCGACGAACCCGATGATCAATCCGGCGACCAGAAGCCGCATTCCCTGGCCGAGCATCATCAATCGGATCTGCGACGGCATCGCGCCGAGGGCGAGTCGCACGCCGATCTCGCGCATCCGCCGCAAACCGTTATAGGCCATCACGCCGTAGAGCCCGACGATCGCGAGCGTCAGGGCAAGGACCGCGAAACAAACGAGAAGAAAGCTCATCAACCGCGGCGTCGCCCACGTTTCTTCGACCCGTTCCTGCATCGTCTTGAACTCAAAGGCGGGCTGGGCCGGATCGAGCGACGCGACGATTTCGCGCACCGGTTTCTCGAGCGATTTCGGCGACAACGTCGTCCGCAGCAACACCACCAGCCCGGTCTGCGGTTGTTGTCGCATCGACAGATAGGCCTGCGGCAACACCACCGTTTCTTCGAACCCGTAAATCTTCACATGCGGCACGACGCCGATGATCGTGCGATAAAGGCGCTGGTCGGGTTCGCCGCCGACGTACATACCGATCCGTTTCCCGACTGCCTCCTCGCCGGGGAAATAACGGTCCGCAGTCAATTGATCGATGATAATGACCGGGGGCGCCTCTTTCGTATCGCGGGTATCAAAAGCACGGCCGCGAAGGAGCGGTGTTTTCATCGTCTGGAAATAACCGTCCGTAACTACCGTCATCTGGGTCGAGGGCATTTTGCCGGGCTCGGGTTCCGGCATGCCTTCCGGCAGGAAGGAGGTTTGCCAGCCAGCCATCAGGGGCGGATTGGCAGCCAGTGCGGCGTTCTCCACGCCAGGGAGCACGGCTAATTTCTCGATCAACCCTTGATGGAAATTCATCAGCTTCTTCGGCTCCGAATAGGTCGGCTCCGGAAGATCGACGCGGGCCGAAAGCAACAGATGCGGATCGAATCCGAGCCCTACGTTCCGCGCATTCGCAAAACTTTTCAGGATCAGCCCGGCGGAACTCAAGAGGATCAGCGTCAGCGCCACTTCCGCGATCACGAGGAGATCGCGTGATCGGCGCGCGCCCGGCGCTTCCGAGCTGCCGTGTCCGCCCGATTTCAAAGCGAGCTGGATATCCGCCCGCGAGCTGTGCCACGCAGGCCAGAGCCCAAACAAAATGCTCGTGACAAGTGAGAGGCCGACGCTGAACACAAGCACCCAACCGCTGAGCGCTATATCTTGAAAACGCGGGACGCCGGGCGGCGCCAATGCGACCAGAAGATCCCGGCCCCAGGCCGCAAGACAAAGACCCAGCAACCCGCCGAACAGCGCCAGGACTAAACTCTCGATCAAAAGTTGCCGAATAATTTGCCAACGTGACGCGCCGACAGCCGCGCGAACGGCAAATTCTCGGGCGCGCGCCGCGCCGCGAGCAGCCAGGAGATTCGCGAGGTTCGCGCACGCAATTACCAGGACGAGCGCGACCGCGCCGAGCAGGAGCCTGAGACTATCGCGATAATCGCCCACCTGGTTTTCCAGCAGCGTCTGGATCGTCACGCTTACGCCGGTGTTGGATTTCGGATATTGGGTGGAAAGACGCGCTGCGATTTCCTTCATCTGGGCCAGCGCTTTGTCGATCGTCACGCCGTCTTTCAATCGTGCCCATCCGAACAATCCGGGATGGTTGTCGCGCGACTGCCACATTGCGTCGCCGGTCCGGCGCGTTAGTGGGAACCAGACTTCCACCGTCCGCGGCGAAAACATCTGCGGCGGCATCACCCCGATAATTGTGAATGGCTGATTGCCAAGATTGATCGACTTGCCGAGCACGCTCGGGTCGCGGTTCCACACTCGCTGCCAAAGCTTGTCGCTGATCACGCAGAGCGCCGGACCGCCCACACGATCTTCTTCCTCGGTGAACACGCGCCCGATTTGCGGTTGGAGACCGATGACCTTGAAAAAGTTTCCGGTAACAAGTCCGCCCGAGACCTGTTCCGGAGCGCGGCCTTCCAGTCCGCTGAGGTTATAGGATTCCCGCCGCGAGACCGCGATGTTCTCGAAAACCGTGTTGTCCCGTTTCCAATCGACGTAATCCGGATATGCCACCGAGATCTGCGGCTGGTTGGTGTCGGTCTCGGTCAGAATGACGATGCGATCTCCCTGCGGATACGGGAGCGGCTGGAGCAGGACCGCGTAGATAACGCTGAAGATCGCGGTGTTCGCGCCGATGCCCAGCGCAAGAGTAAGGACCGCGATGAAAGTGAAGCCCGGAGTTTTCCGGAGCTGGCGGAGCGCGAAACGCAAATCGTTCATGGCGCGCTCCGGCTTATCTTGCTGCTGCGACTTCCGCGGTGGACGGTCTTATCGAGATGCTGCCCGCGCCTGAGCGCAGCACCACCGATTTCCCGCCGCCGTTGATTTTTCCTTTCATTGAATCGCGGTCCGTTCGCGTGCCGGTAAACGGCAGGTCGCTCGTCACGCGCCCTGAACTCGCTTCCGCTTCGATGTCGAGCCCCGCATCGGCCGGAACCATCAGCTCGATGCTCCCGGCCGAGGTTTCCAAATTCACGTCGCCCGGCACTGGCGACTTCAGTTTCGCGCTAATCGATCCGCCGGAGGTGCGCCCGAAAATCTTGCCGTTGATGTTCTCGAAGCTCAGCCGGCCGCCGCTCGTTTCCACTTTCGTGTCGCCGGAAAAATTGCGGACCACGATCGCGCCGCCGGAAGTGCGCGCCTCGAGTGAACCGTTGCCGTCGGTCGCGTCGATCCGGCCGCCGCTCGTATCTACCTTGAGCGGTCCCTCACAACCGTTCAGCTCGATGCTTCCGCCGCTCGTCGTCGCGCCGGTCGTTCCTTTCAAATGGGTGAACTTCAATTTTCCGCCGCTCGTGTCGGCGCTCATTGTTCCGGTGATTTCCGCGACCATGATCGTTCCGCCGCCGGTTCGCAGCTCCGAGTTAAAACTCTTCGGGACGCGGACCGTGTAGCGCGCGTCCATGTTGCAACGCCCGCTCCAGTTCATGTTCTTCTCTTTGTCCTTGTTTTGGCGGCGGGCGCGGATGGTGATGGTGTTTCCGTCCTTGCTCACCGTCACCGGAGTCGAAGCGAAGTATTCCTTCTCCTGCGCGTCGTTGTCCGAATCGATCTTGCGATGCGCCTGGACCGAGATCTTATTGTCCGGTCCGGCGGCGACGTCGATCGTGCCGAAATCGACGTCCACGACCAGCCGGCCGCCGGGCGCGCCGTCGAGAGCTTGGGAGACGTTTTCTTCCGTGAGGGCGGCAGCCGTCGAGACGGCGAGAGCGAGGAGAAAAAGGACGCGGATAATCATGGGATGAGGTCGGTTGAGGTTGAGAAGTGCATAAAGCGACTCCAACCGGCCACCCTTTGCACGCCGTGTGCCATCGCTTAGGACGTTCTCTTTTCGCCTCCCTCAGAGCGACTTATGTGCGTGCGCTTGATTGAACGCCGATTCATTCTTCCCGTGCCCGGGATTTCACTGTCCCATTTTCGAAACGTTTTCTTTGCGTTTGGTAGGGCGAGACTTCTGTCGAGCCGCATCGCGGCGGCAAAAACGCGCGGCTCGACAGAGTCTCGCCCTACCAAGAGAAGAGAGTCCTCTCAAACGTCGAGCCGATATCCGAGCGTATGCACGGTCAGCAAATGTCGCGGCTCCGCGGGAACGTCTTCGATCTTCTGGCGCAGCTTCACAATTAATTGATCGAGGGTGCGCGTCGTGCCGTAGTAATCGACGCCCCAGACTTCGTTGAGGAGCGCTTCGCGGGAAACGGCGTTGCCGCGCTCGCGGAAGAGAACAGACAGAACTTTTAGTTCGCGCGGGCTCAGATCGATTCGGTCCTTGCCGCGTTTCCCACGCAACGCTTTGCAATCGATCCGCACTTTGCCGAACGCAATCTCCATCGGCAGATCGCTCGCGGCGCCGCCGGCTTCGGCGCGGCGCAAGAGCGCCTGCACTCGCGCCAAAAGTTCGCGGAGACTGAACGGTTTGGTCACGTAATCGTCGGCGCCCAATTCCAGCCCAACCACCTTGTCGATCTCCTGGCCTTTCGCGGAGAGCATCAGAATCGGCACGCGATTCTTTCCGGAACGAATTTCGCGACACAAATCGAACCCACTTTTCCCGGGCAACATGATGTCGAGAATTACCAGATCGGGTTTCTGTTGCTTGATCAGCGGCCCGGCTTGCGCGCCATTCCGGCAATCAGTCACGTCGTAACCCTCGACGCGAAGCGCGTCGCAAAGGCCGAGCCGGATATGCGCGTCGTCTTCGACAACCAGGATGCGCTTCTTCATGTCGATGCCTCTTTGTAGCCGGGATCGGTGATCCCGGCCCGGCTTAGCGGCAATCGCAACGTCACGTTGCTCCCGCCGCCGTCGCGCGCCTGATAAGAAATGTCGCCGCCATGCTCGCGCGCGATTCGTTGCGCGAGGGTTAGCCCGAGCCCGGAACCCTGGATCCCGCTCGCGAGCGAGTCGTGCGCGCGATAAAACGCCTCGAAGATTTTTGTTTCCTCGCCGGCCGGAATGCCCGTCCCGCGATCGAGCACGCTGACGTTCACCGAGTCGTCGTTCAAATAACTGTGCAGCTCGATCTCTTTGCGATCGCCGCTGTACTTTTCGGCGTTCGACAACAAATTCACCACGATCTGCGCGAGCGCGTCCTCATCGCCGCGCACCGGATATGGCGGCGGCGCGGCTTTCCAGCGGGTCGTGAATCCTTGTTCGCGCAAATGCAGCTCCTGCCCTTCCCACGTTCGCGCCAGGACTTCATGCAAATCGAGCGGCCGAAAATCGTAGCGCTTCTGTTTCCGTTCCAGCCGCGCGAAATCGAGCACGTTGTTGATCAGCCGCGTCAGGCGTTCCGCTTCCGCGACGATGATCCGCAAATAGCGCGGCCGCTTGTCGTCGGCAACAACGCCGCCTTCCATCATCTCGGCGAACATCCGGATCGACGTGAGTGGCGTCTTCAATTCATGCGAGACGTTGGAAACGAAATCGGTTTTCTTTTGGGCGAGCGCGAGCTGGCGGCGGGCATCGGCAAAGACGGCCCAGCCGCCCGCGGCGATCGCAGCCAGGGCCGCCGCGATCAGAAGCATGAGCGTCCGCCGGACGTTGCGAGCGTTTTCCTGTAACTGTTCCGGCCGCGCCAGATAAAGCGCCGCTTCCCAATGCGGAAGCGCTTCGCCGATTTCCGAAGCGACAAATGGCCGCCGCCAATCGCGCGCCTTTTCATTCGGCGGCTGGCTCGCGACTGGACGGGCCTTGTCATTCAACAACGCGAGCACGTAATCGGCGCCGCTGTTTTCCGGGAACGCGTCCTGCCAAAGATCACCAAGCTCGTCCACATTCATCACGCAGCCGAAAATCATTCCCGGCGCTTCCGGTAACCGAAGCCAGAAGACGATCTCGAGCCGGTCCTGCATGAAGCGGGTCACGACGCCTTCCGGATGATCCGACGTGAGCGCTCTGAAATCGGCCGTCGCCGGGACGAGCTGCGAGACCGGCGGCGCGCTCGCGCTTTGCTCGCGTTGCGGCGCGACATTCCGAAGCTGATTCGACTGCGTCGTTTCATCCTTGTCCTGCGGAATGGCGCCAGATGGCTTCGTAATCGCCTGCTTCTTCGCCACCGAGTCCGCATAATTGTCGGCTTCGGCCTTGGGCGATTTGCGTCGTTGCTCCGGCCTGTTCAACTCTTCCTGCGGGACCGAGTACACGGTCGCCGGTGTCGTGCCCGACAGAAACGCGCCATTGTTTTGCAGAAATTTCTGCCGCTCCGGGTTGCTCTCCGCTTCCTGGGCGGAAGGCGAGATCAGATTCCCCTCGGAACTCAAAGCGAACCCGATCGCGCGGCGCGTCCAAACGCCGGAAAGCTTCGTGGCAAAGTCGCGGCTGATTTCGGACGGCGACGCGTCAGCCTTCAATTGCCGGACGCGATCGGCAAAGGCGCGCCGCTCTTCTTCGATCAAACTGCGGGCCGCGCTGGCGACGGCATCAGTTTCCTTTTGGTAAAGCTCAGCGGTGCGGCGTTCGAGAATGATTTGCTGCTCGTTCGCGCCCCGCAACGCGAGCCAGCCGAGGCCGATGCTCGGCAGAAGAATCGCGAGAAAGAAAATCCAGATGCTTCGTTTCACGGGATGAGGCGCAGCGTATCAGGTTCTCGTTTGCACTGGTAGGGACGGTGCGCTGCGCCGTCCGTCCCCAGGGATTCGACGTCCAGGAAGTGAAGTCGCGCCGGACGCCGCAGCGCGGCGTCCCTACCAAGCCGCGGCGCGGTTCCCGCGAGGTCGCCGAGAAAAACGCTCGTTCTCGCACGGCCCCACGGGTCTCCCGCGCCCCAGCCTGTCCCGCCGTAGCCAGGCGAAGGCGGATCAGCGACTCTTCTGGTACTTGTCCGCGTAATTCTCGAACTGCATCGACTTCCGCCGCGCTTTCGCCAGTTGACCTTGCGAATCCATCTCTTTCGCGGCGTCTTCCAGTCGGCGATTTTCCTCGGCAACTCCGGGCACCTGCACGGGCGGCGGCGCCGCCGCATTTTTCGCAGCCTGGTCGCGCAGCAGCGCAATCGCGTCCTTGGTCTTGCCTTCGTCGGCCAGCTTCACCGCGCGTTCTTTCGCGAGCCGGTTTTGGACGACGTTGTTCTCACGCGCCACTTCCGGTCGCACGCTCGCTTCGGCTTTCGTTTGGTCCTCGGTAAACGCGATCTTGGCCGCCTGGCGTTGCGCGGGCGCCTGAGTCCCGCTCACGGTCGCGTAGTTCAATTCGGCAGTGGCTTCCAACGCAGCCGCCGTTTTCTCATCGGCCAGACAACGGACGAGAAACTTCCGCTTCTCCGCGCCGAACAGCTCCGGCATTTTGATTTCCGCCGAGCGATCGTGGCACTCGATCTCGGGCTGCCCGATGATTTCCTTCAAATGCACGCCGTCGGGCGCTTCGATCCGGATGATGACGTTGCGCGCGATGAGCGAGCGGGCCATGCCGAGTTCCTGCGCGAAAATGCCCGGGAGCTTCTCGGCGTCCTTCACATAATAATAGTTAGCGTTGCTCGCTTCGGCCAACGCGGTCATCAGGTCCTCGTTGTAATCGTCGCCGAGACCGACGGTGCTCACCGCGATGCCTTCGCTCCGCAATTCCCGTCCCAGTCGCGCCAGGTCGGACGTGCTGCTCGGCCCGACGTTCGCCAGTCCGTCGGAGAGCAGGATGACGCGGTTAACGCGTTCCTTGTCAAAACGCTGGCGAACTTGTTTCGCGCCCAGAACGACGCCGGCATGGAGGGCGGTGCTGCCGCCCGCCTGAATCCGATGGATCCGCGATTTCAGGTCTTCGCGATGATCCGTGTTGCCGACGCGCTCCGGCGCGATCAACAAATTCGTTTCGCTATCGTAGGTAACGAGCGAAAAAATATCGTCGTCGCCCAGCTTATCGACCGCCATCGCGGCGGCCTGGCGCGCTTTCTCGAGCTTGGCGCCTTCCATCGAGCCGCTGCGATCGAGCACGATGCAGAGGTTCATCGGCGAGCGCCGGGCTTCATCGTTCTTGCGCGCTTCAATCTCGACCTGCACGATCACTTCGCGCGGGCCAAGCCGGTAAATAAAATCGCGTTCCGGCGTGACCCGCAGGGTCACCTCAGGCGCGGGTGAAGCGGCGGCCCTCATGGCGAGCGCTGCCGCGAAACTGAACAGCATTAGTTTTTTCATGCCCAATTAGACACGAGTCCACGAAACGCTGTGTCAGAGCGCCGTGCGAAGATTGTAAAAAAAATGTCAGCGGTTTTGTTGTAGCGACGCCGCTCTGTCGGCGTAAGAAGCACTGATCCAATACGCGCGTCGAAACGGCGACAGAGCGCCGTCGCTCCAACAGAGAATGATAATTGTTCGCGCAAAACCCGAGGACGCTGAAGCGCTCACCCAGATCGCGCACGCCGCGAAACGGCACTGGGGTTATCCGGAAAACTGGATCGCGGCCTGGCGCGACATCCTCACGATGCGGCCCGAATTCGTCGCCGCGAATGTCGCCTTCATCGCGATCGATGATGATGCGCGGCCCGTCGGATTTTATATTCTCACGAGGCAAGACGACGGCATTCATCTCGATCATCTCTGGATTGTTCCGGCCGCGATGCGACGCGGAATCGGAAAAGCCTTGTTCGAACACGCGACCGCCGAAGCCCGAAAACTTGGCTTCGATTCGATCAAGATTGAAGCCGACCCGAACGCCGAAGGATTCTACAAACGAATGGGCGCGATCGGCGTCGGCGCGAGCGTCAGCAACGTCGAAGGCGAAACGCGCACGCTTCCGTTACTGGAATTTCGGCTCGCCAAGTCCAGTTGAGACTGGACGAACAAACGCGCCGCACCCACTTTGAACGCGATGACGAAACAGGCTCGCTGGTCGTTTTTCGTGCTCGCGATCACGCTGGTTCTCATCGGCCTTCTCCAGCTCGGCGTTCCTTTCCTCGCCCTGCTCTTCTCGTATTTCGTTTTGTCCAAGCTCGGCCGCTACATTCCCAATAAATGGGTGACCCTCGCGATCTTCATCCTCATCTGGGTCGCGATCGGGTTCACCGCCGGTCATTTCATTCGCGCCGCGATCAATGCCCTTCCGAAAATCGCCGACACCTCGGTTCCTGCCGCCATCGCCTGGGCTGAGGAACATAACTTCAATCTGCCGTTCGAAGATTTCGAGGGCCTCAAGGCCACGGCGATGACGACGCTCAAGGACCAGGCGAAATATCTCGGCGACTTCGCCAATTTCGCGCGGCACGCTTCCACGACGTTTGTCTTCATCATCATCGCGATCGTTTGCGCGGTGAGCATTTTCTTTAACAGCCGGCTCGATCTGTTCCGCGAATCGCACAAGGTCCGGAACAACCTTTACTCGGTTTACAGCGACGAAGTCACCGCCCGCTTCAGCGAATTTTACCGCAGCTTTGCCACGGTCATCGGCGCGCAGATGACGATCTCCGCCATCAACACGGGGTTGACCGCCATCTTTGTTTTCACGATTGGGCTGCCCTACGCGCCGCTCGTCATCGGCCTCACCTTTCTCTGCGGGCTTTTTCCGATCGTCGGCAACGTCATAAGCAATACCGTCATCGTTTTTGTCGGCTTCATGGTCTCGGGCAAGCTGGCAATCATGGCGCTCATTTTCCTGATCGTGATCCACAAGCTCGAGTATTTCCTGAACAGCAAAATCATCGGCTCGCGAATCCGGAACCCGATCTGGCTTACTTTGATCGGGCTGATTATTGGCGAAAAATTGATGGGTGTTCCCGGCATGATTCTGTCGCCTGTGGTCCTGAATTATTTGCGCGTCGAAATGTCGAAGATCGATTGTGGATCGCCGGTGCCGCATTCCGGACAGCCTGCGGTTGAACGAATCGAGCCCGCGAGGTAAAGACGAATCATGAACGAGAATCCGTGGATCGAGCTCGCGCCCGGCATCAGGCGGCGCACCGTCACGCACGGCGCGACGATGTACCAGATGATCGCGGAGCTGAAAGCCGGCAGCGTGATGCCTCCGCATCAGCATCCGCAGGAACAGATCATCTTCATCCTCAGCGGTCGGATGAAGGTGAACGTCGGCAACGATTCGCGCGTCCTCGGTCCGGGCGACTCGCATTACCTCGCGAGCAACGTGGCGCACGGCGTCGAGACCCTCGAAGACACGCGTGTGCTCGATACTTTTAGCCCACCGCGCGACGAATACATCGCGCTCGATAAACAGAAAGATGCGTGATCCGCGATGCGAGATAGGCGCTAACCCGCCGTCCCGTTAATCCCGCATCCCGCATCCCCATCCCGCCATGTTCGAGCGCCGTGGCTCGCGCGTGGTCTAACCTTATGTAAATTTCCGTCGGGATTCGCGAGCGATGAACAACCGGATTGCACGTATGATCGCGATCGGCTCGGTCCTAACCGCGACGATCGCAGCCTGGGCCAAAGCCTCGGAAGAGAACCCAAACGCAGTCACCCAGAAGTTCGCTTCAGAACACAGAGCGGAGAATGCAGAACAACGAAAAAAGAACGCCCGCGATTCGGTGTCGATCGCAAAATTGATCGACGACATCAATGCCGCCGTCCGATCGAACAAGCAGCGCATGCTCAGCATCATCACCATCAACACCGACGTGGCGGGGTCGCAGCTCGAGCAGGAAAAGGCGCGCACCGGGTTGACCTTCGGCGATGTCTATGTCGCGCATTCGCTGGGGTTCGCCACGAAGAAAAAATTCAACGCGATCGTTGAGCTCCATAAATCTGGAAAAAGCTGGGCCGAGATTGCGAAGTCCCACAATGTTACCCTTAAAGGCTCGAGCGAGTTGATTGAGCAGATGAAAAAGCACCAGTGACGCGGCCGCACTTGCGAAGACCGATTCTTCACCTACAATACCGGCTCGTTTATGGCAGAAAGCAGTGACACGATGGACATGAAGGAGTTCCAGCTCCACGAGAAAGACACCGGCAGCGCGGACGTGCAGATCGCACTTCTCACCCGCCGGATCGGGCAGCTGACCGAACACCTCAAGAGCCATGCCAAAGACCATTCGTCGCGCCGCGGCCTCCTCAAGATGGTGGCGATGCGCCGAAGCTTGCTCGATTATTTGAGCAAGTCGGAGTCCGAGCGGTATAAAAACCTGCTCGAGAAACTCAACCTGCGGAAGTAACCGCCGCGGGTCCGTCTCTGGTTTCGCTTGTCCCTCGGGCCGGCTTTCGGCCTAACGAATTCGGTAATCAATAAGTAAACCGGCGCTCAGGCCGATGTTCCACTTTGATTAGAGGTTTTAGCCCCGAAAGCTTTCGGGATTAAAACCTACGATCAGGGTGACCGGCCTGGGATTAGCCAATCCAGGAGAAACGCAGTCATGCAACACAAGGTCACGGCCCAAATCGGGTCCACGCAAATTTCAATCGAAACCGGCAAAATCGCCAAGCTCGCCGACGGATCGGTCGTCGTGTCCACCGGCGACACCATGGTGCTGGTCAGTGCCGTTTCGGCCACGCAAATCAAGGAAGGCCAGGACTGGTTTCCGCTCACGGTCGATTACCGCGAGAAAGCGGCGGCAGTCGGGAAATTTCCCGGCGGCTATTTCAAACGCGAAGGGCGGCCTTCGGAAAAAGAGACGCTGACATCGCGCATGACGGACCGGCCGCTGCGGCCGCTTTTCCCGGCGGGTTACCTTTACGACACCCAGATCATTTCCATTCTGCTCAGTGCCGATGGTCAAAACGATCCTGACATTCTCGCGATCAACGGCGCTTCCGCCGCGCTCACCGTTTCGGACATTCCTTTCGCCGGCCCGATCGGCGCCGTCCGCGTGGGCCGCGTCGATGGCCAGTTCATCGCCAACCCGACCCACGACGAGCGTAACTCGAGCGATCTCGACCTGGTTTACGTAGGCACCGAAAACGATGTCATCATGATCGAAGGCTCCGCCCTGGAGATTCCGGAAGAGGATTTCGTCAAAGCCCTCGCGTTCGCCCACGGGCACGCGAAGGAGATGATACGAATTCAGAAAGAACTCGCCGCCCAAGTCGGCAAACCGAAGCGCGAGATGCCATTGATGACGGTGAACCAGGACATCCTCGAGGTGGCGTATCAAGTCGCCGGCGACCGGATCGAAGGCGCGCTCTACAACGAGAAGAAAGTCGATCGCAGCAAAGCGGTGAACGCTTTGAAGGAAGAAGTAAAAACGGCCGTCCTGGAGAAATTTCCGGAGGCCGACAAGTTCGCGATCTCGCAGGCATTCGATTACGTGCAGAAGAAGGCCTTCCGCATCAGCGTGCTCGACAAGCAGAAGCGAATGGACGGTCGCGGTTATCAGGACTTGCGTCCGATCACGTGCGAAGTCGGCGTCCTGCCGCGCGCCCATGGCTCGGCGATTTTTCAGCGCGGCGAAACCCAGGCGCTGGCGCTCGTTACCCTGGCGCCGATCGAAGAAGCGCAGAACATCGACGCCTATGGCGGCGGCGAGACTTCGAAGAGCTTTCTCCTTCATTACAGCTTCCCGCCATTCAGCGTGGGCGAGACCGGTCGGACCGGCGGCGCCAGCCGTCGTGAAATTGGCCACGGAGCGCTGGCCGAGCGTTCGCTCGAACCCATCGTCCCCAGCACGGAAGATTTTCGTTACGCGGTCCGCATCACCAGCGAGATCATGGAATCCAACGGCTCCAGCTCGATGGCGAGCGTGTGCGGCGGAATGCTCGCCCTCATGGATGCGGGCGTTCCCGTGAAGACTCCGGTCGCGGGAATTTCTGTCGGGCTCGTGACCGAGTTTGGCGAGGGCGGCGATCTGAAACGCTACGAGCTGCTCACCGATATCATCGGCTCCGAAGATCACTTCGGGGACATGGACTATAAAGTTTGCGGAACGGAAGCGGGCATCACCGGGTTCCAACTCGATCTGAAATTGCCCGGCGTCAGTCACAAGATCATGGCGGAAGCGACCATGCGCACCAAAGAGGCGCGCACCAGGATCCTCGGGATCATGGCGCAGGCGATCGACAAACCGCGCCCGGATCTCAGCAAGTACGCGCCCCGCATCGAGACGATCAAAATTAATCCGGAGAAGATCGGCGCGCTCATCGGGCCCGGCGGCAAAACGATCAAGGGCATCGTGGCCGAGACCGGCGCCGAGATTAACATCGACGACGACGGTTCTGTTCACATTTACGCGACCAGCCCCGAAAGCATGGCCCGCGCGAAGGAAATCATCGGCGGCATGTCGCGCGAAATCGAAGTCGGCGCGACCTATCACGGCCGTGTTGTCTCGATCAAAGATTTCGGCGCGTTCGTCGAAGTGTTCCCGGGCAAGGACGGCCTCGTTCACATTTCCGAGCTGGCGGACTTCCGCGTCAATCGCGTCGAAGACGTCGCCAAGATCGGCGAAATGATCTGGGTGAAATGCATCGGCATCGACGACAAGGGCCGCGTGAAATTGAGCCGCAAAGCCGCGCTCAAGGAACGCGCCGCCGCCGAAGCCGGGCAGACAGCGGAACCAGATCGCGTCGAACAACAGCCGCGACGTTAATTTCAGATTTCAGATTGATCTTCTGTAGCCGTCGCCCTGTGGGCGACGTTAACGGACTGGATAACAAACCGTCTGCGCTTCGCACAGCGAAGCGGCTACAGTAAATCTGCCTTCTGCAATCCCATGAAGTCCGGTTTCCTCGACAAGCTCATTGAACGCCTCGGGCGGATCGGGCCGGAGGACGTCCAGAATTATCTGCTTCAGCTCGCGCAGGAGAAGGGTCTCATCGAGACCGTCTTCAACGCGATCCAGGAAGGAATCATCGTGACTGATGCCAAAGGCCGCATCACCTACGTGAACGACGCGGCCTGCGAGTTGTTCGGGCTCGAAGGAGAAAACGCGATCGGCAAACGGCTCGACGAACGGGTCCGTGGTCTCGATTGGAAATCTCTGTCGCAATCGCCCGGCGCCGTGAGCCGCGACATGGAAATTTTTTATCCGGCGAATCGATTCCTGAATTTCTACATCGTCCCGCTGGTCATCGAGCGCCGCGAATCTGTAGCCGGGAGCGACGATCCCGGTCACAACGCCGAACCCGTGGGCCACGCGATCATCTTGCGCGATATCACCGAGAGCCGGCGCTCGACCGAAAAGACCATCGAATCCGAACGGTTCAACGCGCTTACCCTTCTGGCCGCCGGCGTCGCGCACGAAATCGGCAATCCGCTGAACTCGCTTCACATCCATTTGCAATTGATGGAGCGCACCGTGCGCAAGCTCGAGGGCCGGGAACGCGTGGAACTCGAGGAAGCGATTGCCATTTGTCGCGCTGAGATCACGCGACTCGATTCGATCGTCAGCCAATTCCTTCAGGCGATCCGTCCATCCAAGCCCGTCCTGCATCCTGAAAATCTGAATTCGCTCGTCGAGGAAGCGCTTCGTTTCTTCGCCCCGGAAATCGCCGACCGCGACATCGTCGTGGAAGCGGAACTGCGCCCCGACCTTCCCCTGCTCGAGCTCGACCGCGACCAGATGAAGCAGGCGTTTTACAACGTCATCAAAAATAGCTTCGAAGCGATGAAGCGCCGCGGCATTCTCCGCATCCGAACCGACATGGATGCGACGCACGTCAGTATCACTTTCACCGATACCGGCGGCGGCATGTCCGCGGAAAGTCTCAGCCGCGTCTTCGAACCGTATTTCACGACGAAGAGTTTCGGCTCAGGTCTTGGCCTGTTAATCGTGCGCCGGATCGTCCGTGAACACGGTGGCGAAATGGCCATCGAAAGCAACGAAGGCAAAGGGCTGACGTTAACAATTCGTTTACCGTATCTCGATAAGCGCGTGCGGATGTTGGAAGCCGGAGATTTGAAAAGCTCCTAATTCGCTTCCTTTTTCTTGCTCGCGTATTTCGGATCGCGCGATTGCTTGCGAATCGCGTCGAACAATTTCCGGATTCCCGCCGGGCCCGCCCTTTCTTTGATGAACGAGGGAATCAGGCCGCCGCTGTCGGTGTAAATCTGATAAGTGGCGCGGGTCGAATTCGGGCCGGTGGGCTCAAGCAGCCAACTGCCATCGCATAGGCTCACTCGCACCACGCCAGGCTTCTCCGATGGACCGGCCGCGTTGTCGGTAACCCAACTACTCGAGTAAATCATGCCGCTTTCGACTTTCTTCGCATTCGTGCGAACCCGAATTGTGTAATCGCGATCGCTCACCATCGGCGCCGAAATCCGCTGATAGGCGACGATCGTTTCGCCTTCGCGCTTCAACACCCGGCACTCCGCCGTGTAAGGCATGAAGCTCGTGTAGGATTCCACGTCCTCCAGCACCGCGTTCACGAGGTCCGTGCTCGCCGCAATTTCG
This sequence comes from Chthoniobacterales bacterium, assembly GCA_035644055.1. Lineage (GTDB taxonomy): Bacteria > Verrucomicrobiota > Verrucomicrobiia > Chthoniobacterales > UBA10450 > AV80. The sequence goes on along the minus strand of DASQPH010000055.1, from coordinate 2,556 downwards.
CCGATCGCTTTCGATTCTTTCGAAAGTGTTCGCTGGCGCCGATAAATCGTCACACCGTCCTTGTCGGAAATGAATTTCCATTCGCCGGAGCTCGCTTCCGGTTCAGCGGCGAGCGCAATCGCGCAGAGCTCGGACGCGATGAGCGCGGCCACCAGCAAACGGACCATCATGTCCCGGTCGGGACGATGCCCGCCCGCTCAACCATCAGGATGACCGTTCGGTCCGGCGCGCGCGGCCGATGCATGACGCCTTTCGGAATCACCACCGCATTCCCTGGCATCAGGTCGATCGTGCGTCCTTCCAGATCGATCAGCAACTGGCCGCTGACGACGTAGAAAAACTCATCTTCGTTGTCGTGCTTATGCCAATGATATTCGCCGTGGACGACGCCGAGCCGCACCACCGACTCGTCCACTTTGCAAAGCGTCTGGTTGTACCACTGATCGGTGCACGCATCGACGAGGGCCGCCACGTCGATCACTTCCAGCGGCCCGTGCAGAACGTTCAGCCGCGTGTGGTAAGAGAACCCGCCGGGCGACTTGTCTTCAGCTGCAGCACTCATGCTGCCGCAATCTCTCAACTCTCAACTACAAACTCTCAACTACTTAATCCCGTTTCCGGATCGATCCCGCGCCGCTGATGTGTTTCTCTACGGTCGGATTGCCGCTATAGGTCACCTTGCCCGCGCCGGAAATTGCCACCTTCAGGATTTCACTCGCCGACACTTCCGCCTTCCCCGCGCCGGATATCGACAGCTCGGCGATCCTCGTCTGGAGCGATTCGGCGTCGAGCTTGCTCGCGCCCGACATCGTAGCCAGCAACTCGTTCACCGTGCCATCCGCCGTCACCCGGGTCGCGCCGGTTCCCTCCAGATAAAATCCGTTGCCGGAAAGTCTCGTTGCCGACAAGCGCACCGCGCCGGTCAGCCGCGCCCCGGTCATGGACGCGCTCGAGATTCTCACCTTCATCCCATGGGTCGGATGAAGTTGGCCGTGCCATTCGAGCCGGAGCTTGCGACCGCTCATGCTCGTCTCCACGTGGCGGAGCAGGTTTTCGTCAGTCCGGATCGTGCAACTCGGCGGCCCCGGCGTCCACTCGATATCGAACGCGCCTTCCGCCTCGACGCTGCTGAATTCCTCCACCGTCCGGTTCTCTGTAATAATGTGGCCGTTCCCCCTGATGCCTGTCAGGTGACATCCGCCCAGGGTGAGGGCCGCGAAGGTCAAAAGTTTAGCCGCCAAAAAGGGCCGGATCGTGATCGTGTTCATACAAATTCTCTCTTTGGAAGTGAGATGCGCTTCCCCGCCCCTTTGGATTCAAAAATCTGGATTTTCATAGCCGTTGCGGCTGTTGGTCCTGCGATCTTATTGCCAACGATCGCGCTCCCTTCTACGATCCAGACCCTTATGGCGGACACATATCCTGGAAAATGTTTTTGCGGCGCGGTAACGATTGAGGCGACGGGCATGCCCGAAGCCATGGGCTATTGCCATTGCGCGGCCTGCCGCTCTTACATCGGCGCGCCGATCAACGCCTTCACCCTCTGGAAACCCGAGAACGTGAAGATCACCAAAGGCGAGGACTCGTTAGGCCGTTTCCAGTCATCGGAGATGAGCATCCGGCGTTTCTGCACGAGGTGCGGCGGCAACGTCATGACCGAGCATCCGGGCCTCGGTTTGGTGGACGTTTTTGCCGGTGTCATCCCCACGATGCCGTTCAAGTCCGGCGTCCACGTCAACTACGAAGAAACCGTTCTGCCAATGAAAGACGGCCTGCCGAAATTGCGTGATTTCCCGGCCGAGATCGGGGGTTCCGGCGCGACGATGCCGGAATAGTTTTACGCCTCTTCAAACCGTCATGTTGATCCCGCAGAGCGGGAGAAACATCTCTGACCATTTCTGCGGGGGAGAACAGGCCCGCTAAGGGAACCCGTTCCGCCTATCGCCCCAGGAAAAAATACAGCAGCGCCAGCACGAGCAGCACAAGCGCCGTCACCCACCAGACCGCGCTGATCCCAGGCGGCTTCGCGGAACTTCCGAATTCCCTCCGCGTGAATTCCTCGTAATCGAATTCGTCCGGCAGATCGACGCCATCATAGCTTTCCGCGTCCTCGCGCCAACCGGAGTTATGATCCGCGCCGCATTCCGGGCAGGCCAATGCGCCGCCTGGCACATCCTCCCCACAAACCGGGCAGATCTCCGGAGCTTTTCGTCGCCTGTTTTCCCGCCCAGCCATTACCACTTGTCACATGTCACTTTTCACCCGTCACTTTTCTTGAATCCAAACCGCCGCCTTCCTCCGTCTATTCTATAGAACGCCATGGAAACCTCATACCCACAACCGCCGCCAACCCCCGTCAACGTTACTGCCGTCGCGAACGTGCGCACCTGGTGCGCGTTCATCCACGCCAGCGCTCTGCTCGGCGTGCTGATGCATTTCCCCGGCCACCTTCTCCCGCCACTCATCCTCTGGCTGATCAAGCGCGACGACGCGCCCGAGCTCGACGCCCACGGCAAGGAAGCGGTCAACTTCCAGATCTCGATGCTGATCTACAAC
>DASQPH010000054.1:0-26109 GCA_035644055.1 Chthoniobacterales bacterium | reverse complement strand
GCTACAGAAGACGCTAGCGCCATGAAAGCCTTTCTTGCTCTTGCTCGGATCGATCTGAAGCTCGCGCTGCGAAACCGTTCGGTCTTGTTCTTCAATTACTTCTTCCCGCTCATTTTCTTTTTCGTGTTTGGCTATTCGATGAGTGCCGAACAGGGGTCGCGAATCATCCACGTAATCACGATGGTCACGGTCATCGGCATTCTCGGAAACGGATTATTCGGCGCGGGAATGCGCGCGGTGCAGGATCGCGAGACGGATGTCCTGCGCCGTTACAAAGTCACGCCGATCACGCCAGTGCCGTTGCTGGCGGCGTCGATGGTGACCGGTGTGATCCTTTATCTGCCTGGCCTGATCGTGACGCTCATCCTGGCGAACCGCCTTTTCGGAATGGTGGTCCCGCCGAATATCGGATCGCTCTTTCTTTTCGCCATTATCGCCTGCGTCGCCTTTCGCGCGATGGGCCTGATCATCGCCGCGGTCGTAAATTCATCGCAGGAAAGTCTCATCCTCATTCAGCCGCTCTACATGGCGATGCTTTTCCTGAGCGGCGCGACGTTTCCGCTCAGTTTCTTCCCCGACTGGCTTCAAATCGTGACGCAGTTCATTCCCGCGACTTATTTGATGATCGGGATCGCCGGCATTCTGCAGCATGCCGAATCAGTCCTGCAGAATTGGCAGGCTGTTATTGCGCTCTTGATCACAGCGTTGGTCGGTCTGTTCATCGCGACTAAGCTCTTTCGCTGGGAAAAAGAAGAGAAGCTGCGCAATTCCGCGAAGCTCTGGGTGCTGGCCGCGCTCGCGCCGTTCCTCTTACTCGGCATGTATCAGGCCTGGAGCCGGCAGGACCTGGCCAAGGCAAAAATTCTGGCTCGAGACATGGAGCGCGGAAAAACATGCCTAATCAGGAATGCGCGCGTCATTGTCGGCGACGGGAAGGTAATCGAATCGGCTTCGATCCTGATTAAGGGCGGAAAGATCGCTGAGATTTACGAAGGCAACGCGCCGGATCCGAAGACACTCAAGGCGGACGTCGTCGAAGCTGCGGGAAAAACGGTGCTGCCAGGGCTCATCGACGTCCATGTCCACCTCGGGGCGAGTGGCGGATTTCTCGACGACTTTTCGAAATTCGATCCGAAGAAAGCCGTCGAGCGCGAGCTCCAATCATATTTGTTTTGCGGAGTCACGTCGGTGCGGAGCGCAGGCGACGCCGTCGATGACATGCTCAAAGCTCGAAAGCTTTTCGGCAGCGGGGAAAAACTGGGCACGGAATTGTTCTTGTGCGGGCCGCTCTTCACCGCCGAAGGGGGACACGGAACTGAATACGGAAGATTTTTGCCGGAGGCGATGCGGGCCGGCTTCATCGCGCAATTCGTTCGCACTCCGAAATCCGCTGAAGAAGGACGGAAGCAGGTGGACGCGCTCGCAGCCCAAAAAATCGACGCGATCAAAGGCGTCCTGGAATCCGGCGCGCCCGGCTATTCGTTCAATCGGATGGACGTGAACATCCTTCGCGCCGTCACCGAGGAAGCGCACGCGAAAGGCTTGCCGGTCGCCGTTCACACCGGCAAGGCCGAGGATGTGGTCGATGCCGTGTCGCTCCCAGCCGATTCAATCGAACACGGTTCGTTTGCCGATGAGATTTCCGACGCGACGATCGCGGAGATGAGAGCGAAAGGGATCGCGTACGATCCGACCCTGAGCGTGGTCGAAGGCTTCACGAATTTTTCCAAGGGCGACACGAGTCTGCTTAAGCGCTCGCTGGTTCAACAGGTCACACGCAAGGACTTACTCGAAGGGACCGAGCATGCGGCTTCGAAGCCGGAGTTCGACGGGCTCCGCGAAGGCCTGAAGCATTATCCAATGTCGATGGAAGCCAGCACCAAGAACCTGCTCAAGGCGTGGCGTGCCGGCGTGATCCTGGTTACCGGAACAGACGCCGGCAATTTCCTCGTTCTTCATGGGCCCACGGTCCAGCACGAGATCGAGCTTTGGGTCGCGGCCGGAATTCCGATCGAGGTGGCGTTACAAGCGGCAACCTTGAATGCTGCGAAATTATTGCGCGCCGATTCGAGAGTGGGAATGGTTCAAAAAGGCAAGGAAGCGACGCTGTTGATCGTGGACGGGAACCCGCTTCAGGACGTGCGCGCACTTTCGGCGGTCTCCACAGTGTTCATGAAAGGCGAGCGCGTGAATCGAACCGCGTTACTGCAGGAGAAATAGATTATGATTTTGAATCCAATGACTTGTGTTTCTTTTTTTGTTTGTCGCGGTATTTTATTTCTGGCGCTTTTTGGAGCGCCGTTCGCCTTCGGTTATGGCCCTGTCGGTCACGAAATCATTGGAGCGATAGCCGACCAGAAATTGGCGCGCTCCGCGGCAGGCGAAAAGGTCAATATGCTTCTGGACGGACTCACTTTGGAGAAGGCGTCTACGATTCCAGACGAGATTCGGGGTTGGGACAAGAACGGCCCCGATGATCCGAATGCGTTTCATTTTTCCTCGCATCCGAAAATCGACGCCCAGCTGCGAGATTTTTGGCATGCGAACCCGCCAACCAAAGACCTGAAGTCAGCGACGCCCTCGCATCATTGGTTCCACTACACGGACGTGCCGGTCGCGGACGCGGAAAAGTACGGCGATGGGCAGGCAGGCCGTTCGAAATGGGACATCGTGCACATGATTCCCTACTGCATCGCCGTTCTAAAAGGTGAGGTCCCCGAAGATAACCCGCGGAAAATCACGAAGTCGATCGCCGTGATCTTGCTGGCGCATTTTACCGGCGATATCCATCAGCCTCTTCACGTGGGCGCGGAATTCTTCGACAAGGCGGGTCATGCAGCCAATCCCGACAAGACCAGCGGCCTGTTGGAAGATCAGGGCGGCAATACCTTGACGCTGAATCTCACGAGCGGCGGAACCGAACTGACGCGCCACGCTAAGTTCCATTATTTTTGGGACAGTGAAACCGTGATGGCGAATCTGCCGCCGATGCCGGACACGCTGTCGAAGGAGGAAAAGCACGCGAAGATCGAGGCGGCCAAGAAGGATTTGGTTCAAGATTTTGTCTCACACGAACCGAAGGATTGGCGGCTGCCGGAGGGCACCGCGCTAAAGGATTACGCTGAAGCGTGGGCGAACGACATAATGCCGGTCGCGCGCGAGGCGCACGATCGCCTTCAGTTCCGCGAAGTAGCCGCGAAACAAATGGACGACGGCACGGTGGCAGCGGCCGGCTTCCTTGACGAAAAGAAAATGCCAGATGGCGTTTCTTATTATGACTGGTCGGCTCGCATCGCGCGCCAGGAAATGGCGAAAGCCGGCTGGCGCCTGGCGGACGTGCTAAAGCAGGCGTTGCCCTAAAAGCAAAACGGCGATCCAGTTTGCGCCGAATCGCCGTTCGAAAATCGTGTCGTCGAGTTGCTAGGCCTTCGCCTCGTTTTTCTCGTGCGCTTTTTTGCACTCCGTCTTGAACGTCGCCATCTGCTCCTTCGACAGGATGCTTTCAGCCGACTTCATGAAGGCCTCGGTGCTCTCTTTGGTGCAGCCCGCGCCCTTACACTTTTCCACAAGCCCATCCATCTTCGCCTTTTGATCAGCCGTGAGGTTGAGCTTCGCGTAGGTCGCCGCGCAATCCATGTCTCCCTTCACCGCGCAACAAGCGCTCTTGTCTTTATCCTTGTCACCGGCAAACGCGGGAGCGAGCGCGAACGCTGCTGCCGCCATCAAAGCAGTAAATTTTTTCATGACGCGAGGTTAAGACAGCGAGTCAGCGTTGTCGTTCAAAATATTAACCGCCGCAGGGACACGCTACCCTCCTCCTTTCTCTCGACTAACTGCGCGGAATGTGAAGGATGCCGAACGTGAAAACAAAAATCTCCGCGGTGATGCTCATAATGAGCGGATGTGTTATGATGATATTTGCGGCCACGACGGCCGATCCTTGCACCGAAAAACACAAGGCTTGCACCGACTCGTGCGCTACCGTCCAATCACAATCTCTGCGCCGCGGGGTCGAGCGCCTTCAAGCCGAAAATGCCTACAATCGGTGCGTAAAAGATTGCGATAAGGCCAAGGCCGATTGTGACGCCAAAGCAAAGAAACCCTGAGTCGCCGTTGCAGCCTTAGGCGGCGGTGAATCTGAGGTTGCCGTCATCTGCGTCAACTTTGATCTGCTGGCCTTCGCGAACTTTGCCTTCTAGAATCTCGAGACTGAGCGGATCGAGAATGTATTTCTGAATTGCGCGTTTCAATGGCCTCGCGCCATAAACCGGATCGTAACCGTGGCTGGCAACGAATGCTTTCGCGGCATCGGACAGCTCCAGCGTGATCTTCTGGTTCTCCAGCCGCCTAACGAGTCGTCGCAATTGAATCTCGACGATCTTCTTCAGCTCTTCCTCGCTCAGCCGGTCAAAGATAATGATGTCGTCGATCCGGTTCAGAAACTCCGGGCGGAAATGCTGGCGAAGCGCGTCCATCACCAGCCGTTCGCGCGCGACCAGCGACGATTCTTCCATGATAAATTGCGAGCCGATGTTCGACGTCATGATGATGACGGTGTTCTTGAAATCGACCGTTCTCCCCTGCCCGTCCGTGATCCGCCCGTCGTCCAGAACCTGAAGCAACACGTTGAAAACGTCCTGGTGCGCTTTCTCGATTTCGTCGAAGAGCACCACCGAATAGGGCTTGCGCCGAACAGCTTCGCTGAGCTGTCCGCCTTCCTCGTAACCGACGTAACCCGGCGGCGCACCGATCAAACGCGAGACGGTGTGTTTCTCCATGTACTCGCTCATGTCGATCCGCACCATTGCGTTCTCGTCGTCGAACAAAAATTCCGCGAGCGCGCGCGACAATTCCGTTTTCCCAACGCCCGTCGGCCCGAGAAAAATGAAGGAACCGATCGGCCGGTTCTCGTCCTGTAATCCGGCTCGCGACCGACGAATCGCATTCGCCACGGCTTTGATCGCCGTGTCCTGCCCAATGACGCGCTGATGCAAATGTTCCTCGAGCCGGATCAATTTCTGGCGCTCGCCTTCCTGCAATCGCGACACCGGAATGTGCGTCCAACTTGAAACGACTTCGGCGATATCTTCTTCCGTCACTTCCTCGCGAAGCAATCGATTGCCGCCTTCCTTGATCTTCTCCTCGACGCCGCGCAGCTTTTTCTCCAGCTCCGGAATGCGGCCGTATTGCAACTCGCTCGCCTTCGCCAGTTCGCCGCGGCGTTGCGCGCGCTCGAGTTCCGTCCGCGCCTGATCGAGTTCTTCCTTGAGCTTCCGCTGATCGTCGATGACGGATTTCTCCTTTTGCCATTCGGCCTTCAACGCCGAGGACTTTTCCTTCAGCTCCGCCAATTCTTTCTCGAGTTTCTTGAGCCGCTCTTTGCTGGCCGCGTCCTTTTCTTTCTTGAGCGCCTGCCGCTCCATCTCGTGCTGCATGATCTCGCGCTCGATCACGTCGATTTCCGTCGGCATCGAATCCAACTCGATCTTCAATCGCGATGCCGCTTCATCGACAAGATCGACCGCTTTATCGGGCAGAAACCGGTCACTGATGTAGCGATGCGATAACCCCGCCGCGGCCACCAGCGCCGCGTCCTGGATGCGCACGCCGTGATGCACTTCATAGCGCTCCTTCAATCCACGCAGGATCGCGATCGTGTCTTCGACGGTCGGCTCGTCCACCATCACCGGTTGGAACCGCCGCTCGAGCGCCGCGTCTTTCTCGATGTATTTGCGATACTCGTCGAGTGTCGTCGCGCCGATCGTGCGGAGCTCGCCGCGCGCCAGTTGCGGCTTCAGCAAATTCGACGCGTCCACCGATCCTTCGGCCGCGCCCGCGCCGACGATCGTATGCAGCTCGTCGATGAACAAAATAATTTCGCCCTGCGAATCAGTGACCTCTTTTAGGAACGCCTTGAGCCGGTCTTCGAATTCGCCGCGGAACTTCGCGCCGGCCACCATCGAGCCGATGTCCATCGCGATGATCTTCTTCTGCTTCAGCGATTCCGGCACATCGCCGCTGATGATTCGGCGCGCCAGACCTTCGACGATCGCCGTTTTCCCCACGCCCGGTTCGCCGATCAACACGGGATTGTTTTTCGTCCGCCGCGAGATCACCTGCATCACTCGCCGGATTTCGTTATCGCGTCCGATGACCGGATCGATCTTTCCGCGCCGCGCCATCTCGGTCAGATCGCGTCCGTACTTCTCCAGCGTCTGATATTTCCCTTCCGGATTCTGGTCCGTCACCCGCTGCGATCCACGCACCTGTTGCAACGCCTGCATCAGCTTGTCGCGCGTGACGCCGGCAATTCTCAGCAATTTGGCCGCGGCGCCTTTCGAATCCGGAAGCACCAGGAGATAATGTTCCGCGCTGAGGAACTCATCCTTCAGCTTCCCCATCTCTTTCTCCGCGGCATCGATCGTTCCCCGCAATTCGTTCCCGATCCGCTGATCGACATTCCCGCCCTGGATCTTGGGTCGGCTTTCCAGTTCCTGGGTCAGCCCGTTGCGTAAATCCGTGATCGGCACGCCCATCTTCTCCAGCAGCGGCCGCGTCACTCCATCCGTCTGATCCAGCAACGCGACGAGAAAATGTTCGTTGGTAATTTCCTGGTGCCCGAATTCCGACGCCACCGTCTGCGAAGCGTGCAGCGCCTCCTGCATCTTCTGGGTAAATTTATCGGGTCGCATGCTGCAGATTAGTGTTCGGAACTCGATCGGCAACTAGACTTGAGTCATGTTGGCCGCTGCGAGTTTGTGTAGCCCTTTCGCCTTGCGGCAAAGCGTTCCTTGCGCTGTCTTGTCGCATGGCCGCGCAGCGCAACCGCCCGAAGCGCGAGAATTTCAACAACGGTGCATCGTTGCCATTTCAGCTTCGGTTGGAGGACTTCGAAATCGCAATTCAGGATGTCTATGATCTCTTTTATGACGTCAATACAGGGCTGCTCGAGAAAGGACTGGAACGTCTCGATGATTTTCTCCGCCCCGCAATCATGTCGGGGTTACTTTCCGATCTGCTTACAGCGAGCCTGTCGAAGCATTCCCGCGCGCTGACTCAAAACAATTACTTTAACGGACATCCCGATCTTGTCGTAAAGGGCGCCTATCCCAACGACTCGGTCAAAGCGGGAACGGAAGGCGTTGAGATCAAGACAACGCGGAAGAGTGGCGGCGCGGTCGATACGCACGGAGCGCGCGATCAATGGATGGCGGTCTTTGTTTACAATACCGACAACGCGACCGAACCGGCCCGCGAACGCGCTCCAATGACGTTCACCGAAATCTACCTGGCTCAAGTTGTGATCGCCGACTTCCGTAAGAATGCGCGCGGCGAGCTCGGAACTCGCACCGCTACCCTGCACCGCGAAGGTGTTCTGAAGCTGCGGGAGAACTGGATCTACAAAGAAAAGGTTAGCTGACCTTCATTCCGCGCAGTTTCGGAATCGCAGTCCGAGCCGTATCGAAGTATTTCCGGTCCTTCTCGATCCCGATGCTCGCATAGCCCAGTGTTTCCGCCGCGGCGAGCGTGGAACCCGCACCGGCAAAAGTGTCGAGCACCGTGCCTTCACCCAGCGGCAATACTGCTCGAACAATCTTTCGCATGAATGCCTGCGGCTTGAGACTCGGATGCGGCGCGAGGGCGCGCTCCTGTTTACGCGTCGGCGCGGATGCGATCACGTCACCGAAAGGCTGATCCTTCGTCGGTCGGCGAAATCCGCCGGTCTTCCAGCGCCGCAAATTATCTTGCACGCGGCCTTCGATTGGTTTGCGGAAAATCAGCCACGGTTCCCACATTGAGCGCGGCATTACGCTCACATCCGCGAACTCGGTATGGGCCGCCTTCGGCCGGTCTCCACCGCGCATCGTCATCGTCAAACGAATGATCTCACCGCGCCGTTCGAATCCTGCGCGCGTCACTGCGTTCGCGACTACAAATGAGAGAAGAGGATTCGACGCGACCAAAACGTGGCCACCCGGTACGACGACGGGCAGAAGGAGTCGCGCCCAAGCAAAGAAAAAGCGCTCGAGCTCGCCTATATCTTCTCGCGAGAGCACCGTGAAGCGCGGCAGCGGTGCGCGTTTGTTTCCGTCGAACGAGGGGGGAATCCGCCACACACCGCCGCGTCCCTCGCGCAGTTTGTTTTGTTCCTGCTCGCTGTACTCGACCAATCCGTACGGCGGATCGGTCACGACCGCCTCTACGCTGTTGGTCGGCGCTTTCGCCAACCAGTCGAAGCAATCGCCATGGATAAGCGTTGCATTTCCGAACCGAAAAGCCTCACGCTCCATCGCTGTAGCGATGGCCCGCGTCCCGCGAAGCGAAGCCGCGTGCGCGCCGTTCGCAAATGCCAGAGTGGTCTGTGCCTCTTCCCGCACCACATAATGGCCACGATCGATCTTCGTGAAGAGCTTTGGCGTATTGAGCCGCAGGTATGACCGCACTGAGGACGCCGCCGTAGGGCCAATGCGCTGACTCACCCCCTCGGCAATCTCCGCCACCGTTGCGCCGCGCGTTCGGTAGGCCAGCGTCTCCAGGATCGCGTCACGCACCGCCCCGGGCTTTCGCTTGCCAGCGGATTTCTTGTCCGAGTATTTCACTACGCCAGTTTAGACGTCTTGACGTCTTTGCTGCAACCGCGAATTACGATAATCTAATCAAGCTGTATTTCCTCGGCTTGCCGAGACTAGTGCAGTAAACGAGGGAACAACCCCATGAGCGAAAACGTGCGCAGCATGGTTCTCGGTCCCTCCGTGCTTTACGGCGTGGCGGTGATCGCGCTCGTCCTCACCATCGCTCGCCGGCCCGCTAAAGATTCGGGCAACGCTATCGACGGAATCATTTGCCTTTACCTAATGGGTATCGCCTTCCAATGCCTCCATTTCGTCGAGGAATTTGTGACCGGCTTCTACATTCGCGTCCCGCCCTTTCTCGGTTTCGTCCCGTGGTCGCCGGAGTTTTTCGTGACGTTCAACTTGTGCTGGATCGCGTTGTGGCTGGTCGCTGCCGTCGGAATCAAGAAACAAATTCGCGCCGCGTTTTTCCCGCTTTGGTTTTTCGCGATCGGGATGATCGGCAACGCCATCTGGCATCCGCTCCTCTGCCTCGCCACCCGCAGCTATTTTCCCGGGCTGTTCACGTCGCCATTTGCTGGAGTCATCGGCGTGATTTTGCTTTCGCGCCTCTGGAAAATGACCGAGGCCTTCGTGGGTTCGTCAGACGACCTCTGACCGGCTTGGCGACGAATCAGATTCGTGACTGCTCCGGACAACTCTGTTCTCTGGCGCGAAGTGCTTGCCGAAGAGGAGCCCTGGCGGCGCGGCCGCTTATTCCTTATCCTGATTGCTTGCGTCACATTCCTCTTCCAGGCCCTGGTTCTCGGCTATGGAATTATCACGGGCCTCATTGAGTTTGTTTTAGTCCACGCGCTCGCGAGTGTCATCTTCTGGCTCCAATTCTATCTTATTTGGATCGGCATTCATTGGCTGCGCTGGTTGAACGGTGGATGGAACGCCCTGTGTGGTTTTGCGTTGCTCATTTGGGCGCTTCGTGATCGCGCGCCAGTCCCAGCTGTCCTCGGTGCGTATTTGTTAATGATCGGTTGTTACATGGGCTTCGCGCCTTCGGTCTATTTCTTCGCCAAGCGACAGAAAGAGAAGGTGCGCTGGATGGAATCACTCGCCATCGCAGGCGTGTTTCTGCTTCTTCTTGGCGCCGTCTATGCGGGCGTTCTCGGCCTGGCCGGATACAAAGCGGGTCTTGAACGCCAGGCACGCGAATTCGCCAACACCGCTTTTCGGCGACTCTTCGCCCAACACGATACTTATTATTTACTCGACCATGTGACCGACCAGGTTCTGAGCGAACCCCACGGTCGCGACCGGCTCACCAGGTTTTTGCAAGGCACAACGATGCAGGCTGGGGACGTTCGCGATATCGAGCCCGCGGTCGGGTCGGTTCGATTTTGGTATTCGTTTCCATTCGATCTCGCCAGCGAAGCGCAAATGACAACTCATGCCCGCGCCGAGCGCGGATCCAACATCGGCATGCAGTTGGTCCTGATCGAAGCTCACGGCGATTGGAAGATTCAGTATGTGCGCTGGTACCCTGATTACGACCGGCGCTCGGCCTCTCCGCATTGACGGCGTTGCCGTTCGTTGCAGCGCAGGCCTTCTCCGCTTATGAATGCGGCGATGAGCGCGGAAACGAAATTGACGGCGCGCAGCGCGTTGAGCGTGCTGCGCAATGCGCCGTACCGCCGTTACATCATCGGCTCGGCGATTTCCGACACCGGCACCTGGATGCAGGTGATGGCGCAAGCCTGGGTCATGACCACGCTGACGACTTCGGCTTTCATGCTTGGGTTGGCGCAGCTTTGCTCGGGACTGCCAATGCTGGCATTGACAATGGTTGGAGGCTCAACTGCGGACAAATTCGATAAACGCAAGATTTTGCTGATCACGCAATACGTCCAGATTGGAATCGCGGTTTCGATTGGATTGTTGATCTGGACCAAGCACATCACGATCTGGCAGGTGTTTATTTTCGCGGCCATCCAGGGCGTTTCAAATTCATTCGAAATGCCGACGCTTTCCGCGCTCGTTCCAGAGCTGGTCGAGCGCGAACAATTTCAAAGCGCGATTTCGCTCGATCGCTCCGTCTTCCATGGATCACGAATGGTCGGATTCTCCCTTGCCGGCATTGCGATCAAAACCTGGGGCATGGCTTCGGCATTTTTCGCTAACGCGGTTTCATTTGTGGCGTTGATCATTGCGATCTTGTCATTGCCACCGCGGCGGCGCGGAACGGCCGAGGAAGAAGAAAAGCGCGCGAGCGGAATCAAGGATGGTTTTCGTTACATCGCCAACGACAGACCCAGCCTGGCCATGCTTGTGCTAATCGCGACGCAATCGCTCTGCATTTTCCCGATCATCACGGTCATGATGCCGCTTTACGGCCGCCTTATCCTGCACCTCGGCGCGGATCAGGTCGGATACTTGATGGGCGCCTCGGCGGTTGGTTCGGTTGTAGGCTCACTTTTCTTGATTGGGCTCCCTCGCGAGAAACGCGTCCCGCTGATGATGATCAACGCGGCGGCAGTGACGGTGGCGATCTTCGGATTGTCGCGCGCGCCGAGCTTTTATGTTGCCACTGGGCTAATGATTATTAATTCGTTAGGCCTGGCGACCAACTTCGGCGTTTGCAGCACGATTGTGCAGGAACGCGCACCGGATTATTTGCGTGGCCGGGTCTCGGCCGTCTTCATGTTGAGCTTTGTCGGCATGGTGCCGTTCGCCGCACTCGGGGTCACGGGTTTGTCGGACGTAATTGGAATGCCGACCGCGCTAGTAATTGCTGCCGTCGTTTACGGTCTAATCACGGTCCTTGTTTTGCTGCGGGTGCGGAAGGAATGCTCGGAGCCGGGAGTCTGTGAAGTGGCACTCACGTCTCCCGGTCCTTCGGCGGCCGCAACCGTTCCTTAAATGATGCCTTTTATGAAGCGTGTCATCCCGAGCCGCGCAGATGGCGAGGGACGTCTTCAACGCTCCAAATTCCAAGCTCCAAGCACCAGAGAACATTCAAATTTCAAGCACCAAACGCCCCTGCGTGCTTTGGAGCTTGATGTTTGGTGCTTCTCTGGAGCTTGGATGTTGGAGCTTGGAGCTTTCGGTCGGTCCTTCGCCCTCTGCGGGACTCGGGATGACAACTTTTCCAACCGCTATCGATGATCGCGTTTTCCACGAGCTGGAACTCAGGCCGCCACACCGATGGTGCCGAGATGCTGCGCGAGATAAAGGACCTTGGCTTTAATCGCGTCGAGCTTGGGCACGGCATTCGCATCTCGCTCATGCCGGGCATTCAGAAAATGTTCGAAGCGGGCGAAGTGGAATTCACGAGCCTGCACAATTTCTGTCCGCTGCCGGTCGAGATCATGCAGGCGTCGCCGGACTGCTACAAAATCTCGGCGGCGTATTCGAAGGAACGCGACCGCGCCATTCGCCAGACTTTCCAGACGATTGATTTCGCGCAGCGGCTCGGCGCGCCCTTTGTCGTCCTCCATTGCGGCGAAGTGGAAATGAATCCGATCACCGATCAGTTGATCGCGCTGGCGAAAAATGGCGAGCATCTGTCCCGGAAATACGTGCGCTTGAAAGTGAAGGCAGTGCAGACGCGCGAGGCCGCCGCGCCACCGTATCTCGAGCGAGTGAAAGACGCGCTAAAGCGCATCGTGGAATACGCCGAGAAGAAGAATATCCGGCTCGGGATCGAAGGCCGCCGCGGTTACGAAGAAATCCCGAGCGAACGCGAGCTGCCCGCGCTCCTCGACGAATTGAATTCGCCGCAGTTCGGCTACTGGCACGACATGGGCCATATCCAGATCAAGGAAAACCTCGGATTTGTAAATCACGCCGAATGGCTCCGCCAAATCGGGCCCCGCGCGTTTGGTTGTCACCTCCAGGATTGCAAATGGCCGGGGCAGGATCACCAGGCGCCATTTACCGGGATGGTCGACTTGGAGAATCTTGTTCCGCTGCTTCCGGCGAACTGCTTATTTGTCTGGGAAATGAGTCCCCGCCGAACCGCGGACGAAATCCGATTATCGGTCGAACGCTGGAAAGAACGGTTCGGGGAATGAAAAAAACGCTGCTCACCATCCTGCAATTGCTCGTCACGGGGGCGCTCCTCTATTGGGTGTTCCACGATCCGGCGGTGCGGAGCGCAATGGCCACTGCGATTCGCGACGCGGACTACCGCTGGATCGCGGCCGCGATCGCGATGTACGTGATCGTCGAATTCGCTGCGATCGTGCGTTGGCAGATTCTTCTCAAAGTTCAGGGCATAAATTTGAGCAACGGCCGGATCGGCGCGCTTTTTTTTATCGGCATGTTTTACAACCAATTCCTCCCTGGCGGCACCGGCGGCGATATCGTAAAGACCTACCTGCTCTGGAAAGAGACTCCGAAACAAAAGCCCGGCGCGCTTCTGGCCGTGATGTTCGATCGCATGATTGGTCTCATTGCGCTCATCGTCATCACCGGCGTCCTGATTTTTCTTCGTTACGGCTGGCTCACGCGAGAGACGGCCGCGCAGCTCGACAGCAATCCGCTGCATAACCCGCGCTTTTACGTCTCGGTCGTGCTCGCCGTTTTGGGCGCGTCGGTTTTGTTCGTTACGACAACTTTTCTCGTCAGCGGTTTCAATTTGCTCGATAAATTGCCGCACCGTTTTCCCGGGCGCGAAAAGCTGATCGAGATTTCGGCGGCGTATCATCTCTACGCGCGGCATTGGCGCGCCACGACGGCCGCGTTCGGCGCCTCGCTCGTCTGCCACCTTGGAACGTTCGCGACTTTCCTTTGCGTCGCGTACGCGTTCAAGGTCGCGGTCGCGCCGGTCGACTTCTTCGCCATCATGCCGATCGAACGCACGATCTCGTCGTTGCCGATCAGTTTTGCCGGCGTCGGCGCGCGCGAGTTCCTTCTTCAGGTCATGCTCTTCAATTTGTGCGCGGTGCCGCCGGCCGTGGCACGCATGATCGGACTAACCGGTTTCACCGTCATTCTGCTCTGCTCTTTGCCCGGCGGCCTGGTCTACTTCCTCTATCGACCGAGCGGCGCCGTCGGTCACGTGAAGATGCGGGACATGCAGAAGGAATTCGCCACGCTCGAGCATGAAATCAGCGAGCAGGAAGAGTAAGTTGCGCGCCGCCCGACGACCGTTCGTCGCGGTGACGTTCGCAATGACGGTCGACGGCAAGATCACCACGAAGAATTATTCGCCGGTCGATTTCACGTCGCGTGAAGACAAAACCCATCTTCTCCGCCAGCGCGCCCTGGGCGATGCCGTCCTCATCGGCCATAGCACGCTCAAACACGACAACGTCCGCCTTGGCTTGCCCGATCCGAAAATGCGGGAGGAACGAGGAGCCCGCGGTCAGACGCCGTATCCGTTGCGCGTGATCATATCGAACGAAGGCCGCATCGACGCGTCGCTGAAGATGTTCCAGGCGGATCCCGCAAAGGCGGGACCGATCGTGATTTTTTCCACGCTGCGAATGCCGGCGCGTTATCAGAAAGCGCTTCGCGAAAAAGCGACGCTGCATTTGAGCGACGCGAGCGAAGTCGATCTTTCCTGGATGCTGCGACAGCTTCGGCACGAGTATGGCGTGCGAACTGTTGCCTGCGAGGGCGGCGCCACACTTTTCCGAGCGTTACTCGAAGCGGATCTCGTCGATCAGCTCAACCTGACAATTGCGCCGTATCTTTTCGGCGGCGCGAATGCGCCAACTTTAACCGGACTAAGCAAAGAATTTCTGCCGCGCAGTGTTCGTTGCTCGCTCACGGACATGCGCGTCATCGGCGAAGAATGTTTTCTGACGTATCGGATCAAGCATCGGCGCGGATAGCAAACCAAGGAGCGGCGCTTTCCAAACCGCCGTTTCTGGGAGGCGATTTCAGCGCCTTTCTCGCAGGAAATGCGGCGGCTTCGCCGCAATCAGCAGGTCGGCGGTTTGGAAAGCGCCGCTCCTTGATTTGTAACGCCATTGTTACTTTTCCTTTCGTTGTCCGGTTTTGACGCGAGTTTAGCCTGAAGAGCGATCATGCACACAGCGAACTCGATCATCATTCGCGCACCGAAGGACGCGATCTTCGAAACCGCCGCGAACCTCGAGCTGTGGCCGAAAATTCTGCCGCATTACCGTTACATCCGCTACCTCGAACGCGGCGCGGATCGCAATCTTGTTGTCATGGCCGCGCGTCGTTGGGGCCTGCCAATCTCGTGGACCTCGGAGCAAACCATCGATCGCGACCGCTGCGAGGTTCGTTTCCATCACTTGAAAGCCTGGACCAAGGGAATGGATGTAGTCTGGTCGTTCCAGGAAACGCCGGCCGGCGTCCTGGTCGAGATCGTGCACGAGTTGCATTTTCGGATTCGGTTGCTCGCGCCGATCGCCGAACCGCTCATCAGCAACGGATTCATCCATCCGGTCGCGAGCAGAACGCTGCGCTGGATGAAGATGTATCTCGAAAGTCAGGCAACCTCCGTGCTTCAAGCCCAAACCCATGGCTAAACGTCGCGCTGTCATCACCGGCATCGGACCCATCACCTGCATCGGAATCGGCCGCGAGAATTTCTGGCGCGGATTGCGCGCGGAGAAAAGTGGGGTTCGGACCATTTCGAGCTTCGATACGTCGCAGTTCAACGCGCACTGCGCCGGGGAAATTCTCGAGTGGGTCCCGGAAGAACATTTTCCGCCTCATCGCCTGAAACGGCTTGATCGCTACGCGCAGTTCGCCGTCGCTTCAGCGAAAATGGCGCTCGATGACGCGGGCATTTCGTATTCGCGCGACACGCCACAGGACCGGGCCGGCGTGAGTTTCGGCACGGCCTTGGGCGGAATCTCAAACGCTGAATTGGACCATGCGCGCTTTCTCAAGAAAGGGACGCGCGGAGTCAATCCAACCCTAGCCGTCCAGGTTTTCGGCGGCTCGGCTCATTCCAATATCGCCATCGAATTTGGATTCCGCGGCGTCGGCACAACGAATTCGAACAGCTGCGCCAGTGGGACCGTTTCGGTGGGCGAAGCGCTCCGGTATATCCGTGATGATTTTGCGGATGTCATCGTTGCCGGCGGCGCTGAAGCTCCTTTGAGTCCGCTCACTTTCGGCGCGTTCGCGATTATAAAATCGATGAGTCAATGGACTGGCGATCCGTCGGTGGCCTGCCGGCCGTTCGATCTGAAGCGCGACGGTTTCGTCATGGGTGAGGGCGCGGCGTCATTGATCGTGGAAGAACTCGAACACGCCCGGAAACGCGGCGCGCACATTTACGCGGAGGTGCTCGGCTACAGTTTAAACAACGACGCGTTTCATATGACTTCGCCCTTGCCGGGCGGCGAGTCCGCCATGCGCGCGATGCGCGATGCGCTGGCCGATGCCGGGCTCGCACCTGCTCAAATCGATTACATCAATGCTCACGCGAGCTCGACCCAGCTCAACGACAGCTGCGAGACGGCGGCGATCAAGGAGGTGTTCGGTGCGCATGCGCAGCGAATCCCGGTGAGCGGAACGAAGGCCTACACCGCCCATGCCCTCGGCGCGACCGGCGCCATGGAAGCGGTGATCTCGGCGCTCGCGATCGAACGAGGCTGGGTCCCGCCAACTTTAAACCGGCACCATCCCGATCTGGCGTGCGATCTCGACGTTGTCGCGGATCACGGCCGCGACGCCGAACTCAATTACGTTCTGAGCAATTCCTTCGGATTCGGCGGCATCAATGCCTGCGTAGTTCTGGGGCGCATCAGGTAGGGGCGGTTCACCGAACCGCCCGCTGATCGGCTCACCATTTTAGAAAACACCCGGGCGATTGCGGTCAATCGCCCCTACCTAAGAGATCCGGCCGGTTTTTCTGGGTGCGATTGCGGCCCTGTTCCTTTCGCCATTTCGCAATCTCGCCGTGATTTCCAGACAACAGAATATCCGGGACCTTCCATCCGCGGAATTCTGACGGCCGCGTGTATTGCGGTCCCTCGAGCAACCCGCCACTGAAACTGTCATCCGCCGCCGACTGTTCGTCCCCGAGAACTCCTGGCAGCAACCGCACCACAGCGTCCACCAGAACAACCGCTGCGATCGCGCCATTCGTCAGCACGTAATCCCCAATCGAAATCTCTTCGTCGACCAAATGCTCGATCACCCGATGATCCACTCCCTCGTAATGCCCGCAGATAATGATGAGGTGCTGTTCGCTCGAAAGCCTTGTCGCAACCTGCTGATCAAACTTTCGTCCTGCCGGCGACGTCAGGACAATTTTCGATCCGCCTGAGGCGGATCGATTTTCGATTTTCGATTTGAGATCCTCGACCGCCGCAAAAATCGGCTCCGCCTTCATCACCATTCCCTGCCCGCCACCAAACGGCGCATCATCCACGACATGGTGCTTGTCCGTCGTCCAGTCCCGGAGATTGTGGACCTGCAATTCCAACGCGCCGCTTTCTTGCGCACGCTTCATGATGCTGGCGTTGAGCGGCGCGCGACAGACCTCGGGGAATAACGTCAGGATATCGATCTTCAACGGAGGCCACGTTCCACGCGCTGCCTCTCATGTGCAATCGGTTGTAAGATCGGGGCTCATCCGCCGTGAATGCGGGATGGACATATCCAGGCCGACGGGATAAAAACGGGCTCCCTCACCATGTGTATGCTCCCCCAGAAGTTCCGCCGCGCTGGCGCTTGCCGAATTATTTCGCCTCAATCCACCCCACATTGAAAGGAATAGCCCAATGCCCGCTAAGAAATCGCGATCAACTCCAACCAAACCCCGCACGCCCAAAAGCCGGGTCCGAAAGGTCAAATCCATAAAAGAGGCCCCGCGCAAATCTTCCCCAATCAAGCGGACCGCAAAGATCAAATCGAGGAAGAAAACCTCTTCCGCCGCCGCAACTTTTATCGCACAATTTTTTCCCTTGCCGGGAGGGAGTAATCCCGCCCTCGAATCTTCGCTGGCGCCGAAAGCGAGCGCAGCGAATTTCGTGGGCGTCTGTTTTTCGGGCGGCGGCTCTCGCGCTCTGAGTGCGGCGATGGGCCAGCTCCGAGGCCTGAAATACCTCGGCCTGGCTGATGAGATCTTCTTTATCTCGTCCGTCTCGGGAGGAACGTGGGCGAGCGCGGCCTACACCTATTTGCCGGCGCAGTATGACGATGACGATTTCCTCGGGTTAACCGTTCCAAATCCCGGGAACCTTACGCTGTTGAACACGAATCCCAAGCACCCGGAGTACGCGCTAGATTATCTGTCCCCAAATAATCTTGGCCGCGTGCCGGCTGGACTCAGTGTCTGGGGAGATATCACTGAGATCTACAAGCTCAAGGAGCGCTACAATTATACGAACGAAGAGCTCTGGCAGGGCCTGGTGGGTAATTTCATCCTGAATCGTTGGAAACTGTGGAACCCGGACGCCGATGGACTGCCAACGCAATACTACAGCTTCACACCCGCCTATCTCGGCTGGAAGGGCGGCATCCTCGACCGCAACCGGCAGCTCTCGGCCAAACGGTTCTTTTGCGTGCAACGCCCGCGCCCCTTCTACATCATGAATGGTTGTATCGTCAGCAATCCCGAGGTTCCCGGTTCGCAGCTTCTTCCTTTTGAATCGACGGGAGTTGCCTTGGGAGTACGCCAGTTTTTCCCCGGAGAAGGGCCGAACGGTCGAAATCTGGGCGGAGGATTGCTTCAGCCTTTCGCCATGGGGTCCACCTACCTCTCAGACGTTTCTCCCAGCTACGCGTTGGTCACCGTGCCGGCCAGACCGTTCTCACTTTCCGACATGGTTTCGATCAGCAGCGCCGCGTTTGCTGAGATGATCCAAAGCACGTTCCCGATCCTCGGCAGCCTGGTGCCGCACTATCCCTACTGGCCGGTCCAGACACGACAGACCACGTCGGTTTACAATTATGAATTCGCGGACGGCGGCAGTCTGGAGGACACCGGCATCACTTCCTTGCTCAGCCGCAACCTGCCGAACATCATCGCTTTTGTTAACGGCATGACGCCTTTGACCAAGGACGACTCCGGCAAAATTGTCGTGGATTCGCAGATCCAATTGCTCTTTGGCAGGCAACCGACCGCCGCTTCGCTAAAACACAAGGAGCCCTATCGCGACGACGTTCCAAACAACGATGTGACCTTCACCCAGGTCTTCGCCGCCAGCGATTACGACGAGCTGGCGCAAGGTCTGTGGGCGGCAAACTCCGCTCCTTACAGCGGGACGGCAATGTACCTTCAGACGCTGCAGGTGCTTCCGAATGCGAATTTCGGCATCGCGGGAAATTACGAGGTGCGGGTGCTTTGGGTTTTAAACACGTGGGTCCATGCCTGGTACGAATTGTTGAGCTGGGAAGTCGGAAGTTATGCCGTGGCGGAAAACGAGCTGGCCGGCTTCCCGGATTACAACACCTTCACGCATCTCGATCTGTCCACTCGCCAGGTGAATCTTCTGGCCCAGCTCTCCTGCTGGAACGTAATCGCCGATCATGCCGGCCCGCAGGGGACCAACGCGGACTTAATGAGAACGATGTTCTTCGGTTGAGATTACTCGACGATCTCGAGCGTGGCGCGCTGGCCGTGACGCGCCGCGGAGCTGGCCAGCAATGCGCGAATGGCGTGAATCGTCTGGCCGTTGCGCCCAATGATGCGGCCGACATCGCTCTGGCGCAGTTGCACCCGGAAGATCGTCATTTTTCCCGACGGAATTTCCGAGAGCATCATCTCGTCGGGAAACTCGACCAGTTGGCGAATGACGAATTCGAGGAATTCTTTCACGACCCCGATTGTATTCGGAGGTTCGCGCTTTGTCACTACTCGTTGCCGTTGGTCGCGTCGAAGTTCGAAGTGTCTTCGCCGACTGGTCCGACTTCTTTTCCGTCGGCTCGCAGCAGCCAGTACCAATCGTAGGAGCCGCCCCCGACGAAATACCGGTGTTGCTGCACGAGCAGACAATCTTTGTATTCGCCTGACTTCACGACCTTGATGTCGTTGCCCGGAAAAACGTAATGCTCTTTCCGATTGGTCGTGTCGACAACGTGGACGGCGCCGGAAGTCACCCACGCCGCCGTCACGAAATAAAGGAGCTTCCCGTCCGCTGAGAATTGCAGGTTCTCGAAGCCGCCGATAAGAGAGTCCATTTTTTTCGACTCGCGGCAGCGGACGAGCATCGACGGCTCTTTTCCATCCACTCGCACTTGCCACAGCTCGGTCGGTTCCACTTCGTCGGAGCCGGTCGCAATTTTTTTGCCGTCCACTTTGCGAACGAACGCCACCCATTTGCCGTCCGGCGCCAGGACCGGATTGGAATCGCGGCCATCTGAGGTGAGCGCCGTCGTCTTTCCCAATCTGTCGGTGAACTGGATGTTGCCGTCCTTGACCGAAACGGTTTGTGCGAACGCAGGAGCCGAAACCAACAAGCAAACCGGAATGAGCAAGAGTCGCTTCATTTGCTGGTAGCGACGCACATCGTTACGCGAATTGAAATCATTTCCGCGTCGCTGCAACCAAGGAGCGGCGGTTTACAAACCGCCGTCTGAAAGAGGGGCGGGGTGGACAGCGCCCTTCCTTGGCTATTCTGCCGCGGGCGCTGCAGCTGGTTCTTCGGTCGCGGGCGCTTCTTCCGGCTGCGGCTCGGGTTCCGCCGCCGCGCTGCTCGACTGCTTGCGGTTCTTCTTGATCAAACTGCGAACCGTATCCGAGGGCTGGGCGCCTTTGGAAATCCAATGATCGATCCGATCGAGCTTCAACGTGCTGTTGTGCCCGGTCTTTTTCGGATCGTAAGTCCCGATGATCTCGATGAATTTTCCGTCGCGCGGGCTGCGGCTATCGGCCACCACCACTTTGTAGTACGGGCGATTGAGCGCGCCTTCTCTGCGTAATCTGATTGAAACTGCCATGTTCTGTAGTGTTAAGTTTTAAGTTTTAAGTGTTAAGCCATCGCAGCGGAATTTTGCTTAAACCTTAACACTTAAGACTTAAAGCTCTTCATCTGCGCCATCATTCGTTTCATTTTTCCAGCGTTCTTCATCATCTTTCGCATCTGATTAAAACGCTGGAGCAGGTCGTTCACTTCCGTGACGGTGCTGCCGCTGCCGCGGGCGATTCGTTGACGGCGGCGCGCGTTTAGAATGTCGGGCCGCGATCTCTCCTCGTGCGTCATGGAAAGCACAATGGCTTCCGTCCGCTTGAGCTGCTTCTCGTCCACGGAGAGGCCCTGCACGTTACTCATCCCGGGGATCATGCCAAGGATATTCTCCAGCGGCCCCATTTTCTTCATCATTTTGAACTGGGCCAGGAAATCGTTGAAGTCGAACGACGCGGTCCGCAGTTTGCGCTCCATCCGCGCGGCTTCCTCTTCATCCACGGCTTCCGCCGCTTTTTCGACGAGGCCAACGATGTCGCCCATCCCGAGAATCCGGCCCGCCAACCGATCGGGAACGAACAGCTCGAATTGGTCGAGCTTTTCACCGACGCCAGCGAACTTGATGGGGCGTTGCGTGACTTCGCGCATCGAAAGCGCGGCGCCGCCGCGCGCATCGCCATCGAGTTTCGTCAGCACGATGCCGGTGATGCCAAGCGCTTCGTGGAAATGGGTCGCTACGCTCACGGCCTGCTGACCGGTCGCAGCGTCAGCTACCAGCAAAACTTCCTGTGGCTTTAGGAATTCCTTCAGCTCTTTGATTTCTTCGATTAACGCCGTGTCGATCTCCTGACGGCCGGCGGTGTCGAAAATCTGGACGTTGCCGTTTTGTTCTGCTGCCCAATCGAGCGCCGCGGCCGCCGACCGGCGCACATTTTTTTCCTGCGGATCGGGAGTGTAAACCGGCACTTCGACCTGCCGTCCAAGCGTCGCGAGTTGTTCGATAGCCGCCGGGCGCGCCAGGTCGGAAGCGATCAACAACGGCGCACGACCTTGCTTTTTCAGATACGCCGCCAGCTTGGCCGACGAAGTCGTTTTGCCGGCGCCGTTCAAGCCCACCATCAAAATCCGCGCGGGCTTTTCCAACCTTAGCGGCACGGCATCGCCGCCGAGCAAAGTCGTCAGCTCGTCGTGAAAGATCTTAACGATCTGTTGTCCGGGCGTGACGCTCCGGAGCACTTCTTCGCCCAGCGCTTTCTCTTTAACCCGCGCAATGAACTGCTTCGCGACCTGGAAATCGACATCGGCTTCGAGCAACGCGAGCCGGACCTGCCGCATCGCATCATTGATGTTCGCTTCGCTGATCGTTCCATGACCGCGAAGGTCCTTGAAGATGTCCTGAAGCTTGTCGCCGAGCTGCGAAAACATATTGCCTTAATTCTGGGGAGCGCACGCGCCTCGCGTGCTGGCGATCGCGCCCCCGCGATCGCGAACTTCTCGGGTTTCAGAACCGCAATTCCGAAGACAAGATTGTTTCGGCGAGACGCCGAAACCAGCACGCGAGGGCGCGTGCGCTCCCCAGAGTTTCATGAACCGCGTTATTTTTTCTTTTTCTTCGGCTTCACCGCGGGCGACGCGGCCGGCGGCGGTGTCGAAGGCGCGACGGATGGGATCGGCGCCGGCGGCGCGGCATTCGGGGTGCCTTCATCAATGTTGAAGGTCCAATGCGTCTCGACTTTCTTCCCGCCCGATTTCGCGCTCACGATCACCGTGCAGGTCTTGTCCTTAAGGCGCTGCGTCACCTGATAAGCAACCGTGGTGCTCTTCGGATCGAAGCTTGCATCGACTTTACCAAGACCGCTCACACGCATTTCAACCGAGCCCTGATCGATCGCGCCGAGCGATCCGATGTTCGCTTTAATGAGCGGCAGCGCGGTCTTGATCGTCTCGCCATCGGCAGGCTGTGTCTGCAAATTGGACGGCGCCACTTCCGCGACCGAAGGCCCGACAGCGGTGGTCGCAATCGCCGCGACCGCGTCAGAGAACACCTTCGGCTTGTTCGCTTCCATCAAATAGCGACCGACCGAGCTCAATGGCGTGTGCATCGTGATCGGTTGGCCGTAGACCGTGAACAGCGCCTCGTAACCGGCTTTCATCGCCACGTCGCGAATGTGGTCGTTGTGAAATCCGTACGGAACGGCGAAGCAGTTCACTTTCACTCCGAGTTTCTGTTCGATCATCTGTTTCGAGCCGACGATTTCCTTTTGGAGCCACTCTTCGTACTCCTGCGGATTGAGATGTTTCTTCGCGACCTTGTCGTACGGCTTGCGCAAATCGGAATGGGTCGCGGTGTGCCCTTGAATGTCGATGCCCGCATCCCGCATCTCGGCAAGCTGTTCCCAGCTCATCGATTCTCCGCCGCTGAAATGCCCTGGCTTGATTCCTTCCGTGTAAATGAAAAGCGTCACCGGATAGTTGAACTTCTTCAGGATCGGCCACGCCACCTCGTACTGAGACTTCCATCCATCATCTAACGTGATGATCGCGCTCTTCGACGGAATGGCTTTCTCGCCGCGCCGCCAGGCCATGAAATCCTGCATCGGAATCACGGCGATGTTCTTGTTTTTCAGTTCCTGCATCTGCTGTTCGAACGCGGCCGGCGTGATCTCGGTATCCGGCCGGCGCACGCTGCTGACGAAACGGTGGTAACCGAGAATCACGACCTGCGCGTTCTGATCGATCGCCGGTTTGCTAATCGAAGGCGCGGTCGATGGGGTCGCGGCGGCAGCAGCGGCGGTAGAGCTGGCAGCGTTCGCACTCGGCGAGGCAGATGCGGTCGGGGTTTGGTCGGAATTGCTCTTCACGACGCTGGTGAGCTTCTTACAGCCCGGCAGGAGCAGCGCGAAAAGCAGGGAAAGAATGGCAAATCGTTTAAGCATAAATGCGGTAAAGCGCTTTAGTTTGAGGCGGCGAAATTACAAGCGGTTTTTGGTTCGCGGGCGCGCGCTGACAAAAAATTCTGTGACGTGGGTTGCTCGATGCGTTATCAGATTGCCGATGCGCTTAAGCTTCAGAGTCCTCCTTGTGGCTCCCGCGTGCA
This sequence comes from Chthoniobacterales bacterium, assembly GCA_035644055.1. Taxonomy (GTDB): domain Bacteria; phylum Verrucomicrobiota; class Verrucomicrobiia; order Chthoniobacterales; family UBA10450; genus AV80. The sequence continues at coordinate 2,605 of DASQPH010000054.1, read as the reverse complement.
TTTTGCTGGCGAGCTGCGGCACCGGTCCGGAACTGCGCGTCAAAGACACGACGCGCAGCTTCACAACGGTTGTAGTCGACGCCGGCCATGGCGGGAGAGATAACGGAGCGTTTCGGCGTTATGGAGGCGCGGAGAAGAATGCGACCCTCGATGTCGCGACCCGACTCGCCACGAAATTGCGCGAATCGCAGTTCCGAGTCGTCATGACGCGGGCCGACGACACTTTCATTCCGCTCGATGACCGGGCCGCCATTTCGAATCGCCAGCACAACGCGATTTTCGTCAGCGTCCATTTCAACGATTCGGGGCGGCGCGGGATCCGCGGGTTCGAGACTTATTATCATTCGTCGGTCGCTCGTCCCCTCGCCTATCGAATTCAACAACACCTGATGACGTTGCCCGGCGCCGTCAATCGCGGCGTGAAGACGGCGAACTTTCGGGTGCTCAGAAAAGCGGCGTATCCGGCGGTGCTGGTCGAGTGTGGATTCCTGAGTAACCGAAGCGAAGGGGCGAACGCGCGCAGCGCGAGTCGCCGCGACGATCTCGCGGACAAAATTGCCGAGGCGATCGTCGACGAACGTTACGGCAAGGGAACGTATCGCGGACCGACAACGGCGACCGACGCGGCGGCAACCAGCTCCGAGCACGGGAACTAGGTGCCTTCGCTTTGTCATTCTGAGCGAAGCGAAGGATCTCTGACTATTTCCGGCCGCGCCCAGCGCAGAAACAGTCAGAGATCCTTCGCGTTCGCTCAGGATGACAACATAAAAAAAGGGCGACGCTAAAACTCGATCCCGCGTTTTTCGCGTCCAACCGCCGCCAGAATAATCACCGCCAAAAAGACGACCGCTTGGATCAGCGCCATCGTGAGGGCGTAGTTCGGCTCGCCGTTCGGTAACCGAAACTTTTCCGCGAGCCAGGCTTGCTGCTGGGCCGCGTACGCTGCCGCGAAATTCCCGAGCTGATAAGCGAGACCCGGAAACGTCCCGCGAAAGTCAGGCGGCGACAATTCGTTGAGATGAACCGGCACCACGCCCCACGCGCCCTGGACCATGAATTGAATCGAGAATCCGCCGATGATGAGCAGGGCTGTGCTCGGCGCGAAAATCCAGAGCGGAATCAGCAGCATCCCGCCGCTCGCGGAGAGAATGATGACGCGGCGGCGTCCCCAATGTTGTGAGAGAAACCCGATCACCACGCCGCCACAGATTGCGCCCATCGCGTAAACGATGCTGATCATGGATTTCGCGCTGACGCCGAATCCGCGCTGTTTCTCGAGATACGTCGGGTAAAGATCCTGGGTGCCATGCGACATGTAATTGAACGCCGTCATCAGCAGCGCGGCGTAAAGAAACAGCGGGCCGTGTTCGCGAACGAACTTCATCACATCGAGACGAGGCCGTTTCCCGCGGTCGCGTTGCCAGACGGGCGATTCCGGCACGTGCATGCGGATGTAAATCACCAGCAACGCCGGGAGCGAGCCCGCGATGAAGAGTCCGCGCCAGCCGAAGTGCGGAAAGACGATCCAGTAAACGAGAGCTGCGAGGAGATAACCGACAGCGTACCCTTGTTGCAGAATTCCGGAAAACAATCCGCGGGCCTGCGTCGGTAATGATTCCATGGCGAGCGAAGCGCCCAGACCCCATTCGCCGCCCATCCCGATCCCGAAGAGTGCGCGCAAAATTAGGAAGACGGTGAAATTCGGAGCGAACGCGGTCGCCAGTTCCATGAGCGAATAGAAAACGATGTCGATCATGAGCGGGATGCGCCGGCCGAATTTGTCGCCGAGCAGACCGAAGATGAATGCGCCGAGCGGGCGCATCATCAGGGTGAGCGTGATGGAAAACGCGACCTGCGAGATGCTGTGACCAAAATCGGTCGCGATCTGGCTCAGCACAAAGGTAACGAGAAAAAAATCGAGCGCGTCGAGCGCCCAGCCAAGGAAACAGGCGATGAACGTGTTCCGCTGCTCGCGAGTGAGCGATTTGAAAAGCTGGAGCGATTCCATCACAATGATTGGTCGTTCACTATGCGCTACCTCGTCAAAGCTCGCGTGAAACCCGGCAAGCACAAACCGCTGCTCGAAGCGATCGATCAGGACACGCTCGGCAAAGGCTCGATCGCCGGCGACGAATATCGGCACGATATGCGGCAGGCGCGGGTTGATGAGAGCGGCGTCGCAACCTGGGTAGAAACTTGTTTCTGCGATCCGCCGTTGGAAGAAGAGCGACCGTCCTGGGAAAAGTATTTCGACTTGCTGACGGTCAAGGATGCGCACTCCCGGCGGAACTGCCGGCATGAGAACGGGACCGAGCCGTGGGCGTGCTGCGATTGCGATTGCACGGCGAAGTTGGAGGAGAAACTGGCGGGACAGGGTGAAGGGTTCCTTTCCACGTTGCGCTCCTCTTTATCGTAATCGTGCTCGTGGTCGTGATCGATTCTTGAGTGGGATCGATTACGAGCAGGAGCACGAGATGAACACATCTACGCATCATGATGCGTCAATTTGTTCCTTGCCGTGCACGGGAACTGCGGTTTAGTTGTCGCTCACCATGCCGGACAACGGACTCCATCCTCTCGAAGCCTTAATGCGCCAACGCATCGT
>DASQPH010000053.1:0-4948 GCA_035644055.1 Chthoniobacterales bacterium | reverse complement strand
CTGGGAGAAAAGACAGTTTCGGCGAGGGCGCCGAAACCAGCACGCGAGGCGCGTGCGCTCCCCGATGAAAGAGATTCACGACATTATTCGGCTCTACGAGTCTCGCCGCGGCGAAACGTTTGCGCTGGCAACGCTCGTCGCTGCGCGCGGTTCGAGTTATCGGCGTCCCGGTGCGCGAATGTTGATTTGCGGGGATGGAACAAACGCGGGCTCGCTGAGCGGCGGTTGTCTGGAGGAAGAAGTCGTCCGACGCGCCCAGGATATAATGCGCGATGGAGCGCCTGCGCTCATGAGCTTCGACACGCGGTTGCGTTTCGGTTGCAACGGCAGCATCGACATTTTCGTCGAACCGGCGCGCGACGATTTTCTGTCCCAACTCGCCACAAATTTTTCAGAACGCCGGAGTTGTCGCGCTGTCACGATTTTTGCCGGCGACGATTTGGGCACTCGTTTGGTTCAATCTGATACGGTCATTGCCGCAAACGCTTTCGTGCAGGAGATCGAACCGGCGATTCGCCTCCTGATTTTCGGGGAAGGGCCCGATAGTTTGCCGTTGCGCGCGTTCGCGGAAATTCTGGGCTGGGAATTGTTCGAGATCGATCAGCCCGCAGATCTCGCGAGGCACGTCGACAACCGAACGGCGGCGATCGTGAAGTCACACAGCTACGGGCGGGACTTCGCCGCGCTCTGTCAGTTACTCAAGCTCGACCTGCCTTATGTCGGTTTGCTTGGACCGAGGAAACGCCGCGACCAATTACTCAATGCGGTGCTCGATGAAGGGATCGCGATCGACGCGGAAGTTTTCGCGCCGGCCGGTCTTGATCTCGGCGCGGAGACTCCGGAAGAGCTGGCGCTCGCGCTTGTCGCGGAAATCCAGGCGGTGTTCGCCGCTGCGAGCACCGAATCGTTGCGCGATCGCAACGCGCCCATTCACGGTTGGAATGTAGTCCGCCGCGCTGCCCCGCCGCCAACAGAATGCACCACATCGGCGCCGTAGTTCTGGCGGCTGGCGGCTCGTCACGGTTTGGTCGACCGAAACAGTTGCTAACGTTCCGCGGAGAAACGCTCGTCCGACGCGCGGTTCGCGCCGCCGCCGAAGCCGGATGCGATCCCGTGATCGTGGTCGTCGGAGACCTCGGCGACTCGATTCGGTCGGAACTTGATATACGTGATTCACGTATATCATCTTTTACTGCTCTGGAGAATGGGACGCGAGGCGGCGGCGGCGGGATTCACATCGGCGGCGCAATGGTGGTTGAAAACGCTCAGTGGCGGCGCGGCCTCGGCACTTCGATTCGTCGCGGCCTGCAGGAAATTGGCGGGTCGGCCGACGCGGTGGTTTTGGTGACGTGCGATCAGCCGCTGGTCGGAGGCAGCGTTATCGTGCAGTTGATTGCCGCGCAGCAAAAAACCGGCAAGCCGATTATCGCATCGAGTTACGCGAACACGCTCGGTGTGCCGGCCCTGTTTGAGCGTTCCTATTTCGAAGCACTTCTGGCGCTGCCCGACGATTCCGGTGCGAAGAAACTCATCCAGGAGCAAGCCGACGACGTTGCCTCGATCGCATTCGAAGATGGCGCGGTCGATATCGATACGCCTGAGGATTTCGAGCGCCTGAAAGAAAATCGCGATTAGATTGCATCATGGCTGATGTAACGATCGAGATCATCGAAAACGGGCCCTACATCGTGACGGGGCAGGTGGAATTGAAAGATGACGACGGGAATGTTTATCCCGCGAAACAACGGATGGCGCTCTGCCGCTGTGGCGCGTCGACGACGAAGCCGTTCTGCGACGGAACCCATTCCAAGATCGGCTTCCAGGCTGCCGAGCGGGCAGTGCCGGAATCGGCTGAAGGCGGAACATAGACTTCCAGTCTGTGCGCCCAGCGCAGTTGAACTGCGCTGACGCGAAAGAAACAACAGACAGAATGTCCGTTGGGCGCACAGGCCAGAGGCCTATGTTCCGATTAAAATTCCATCGACACGCCGGCGAACCTTGAGACGTCGGGTATTTGCCCGGCGATTCGTTGACGCAAATCGGGAAGTGTGGTTTGTGCGCGAATGCGATTTCGGCTGTGGTTTCTTTGCCTGTTGATCGCCTTCATCGCCGCTCGGACTCGCGCACAGGAACCCACCGAACAAAGCATAGTCGTCTCGGCCAGGGAATCGGGCGAAGAATTTGAGGAGCCCGGCGGCTACGGGCAACCGCAATGGGCCGAAAGGAGCCGCGCTTCCGCGACGACGAAGCTTTATGTTTTGTCGCCCCATGAAGTTTTTGTCGGCGTTTTGTCGGAGAGCGATTTTCTGCGGCATGGCAGGTCGCAACACGATCTCGTCCAGGAAATAGAGATAGGACTGCCGAACCGATTTGAAATCGGCTTTGAGAATCACGTCGGATTGGCAGCTGGCGACCTGTCCGAAATGAGCGCGAACATCGGGGCGCGCTATGCCTTCGCTGCCTGGGGCAAGATCCCGCTGAACCCGACGATCTCTGGCGAATACCGGTTCGGGACCGGAAAGGAGCTGACGGATCGTTTTGAGCGAGCGTTGGATAGAAACTCGCCGGATGCTTATGAGTTTCGGCTTTTACTCGGGCAGGAATTCATTCCGCGGGTGCAGTGGGCGGCGAACGTCTTTTTTCGAGACGAACTCGGCGGCGCGCGAAATCGGGCAGTTGGTTTCACGCAGGACATCGCGTATCTCGCGATTGCCGATAAGTTCGAAGTAGGCGCGGAGATGCGTTACACAAACGCGACCCGGCGCGTAGAAAAGCGAGGATCAGCGAATGAATTTGTTGTCGGGCCGAGCGTCAACTGGAAGCCGAATCTTCACGCGGTAATCAGCATCGCACCGTTGTTCGGATGTACGGCTGACTCGCCTCGTCTTGCTTTGCTGTGTTCCGTGTCCATGGAGTTCGGTGGCGGGGAGTCAAAAACTATGCCCATATCCCCAACCCGCGATCGCTAGTTTCGGGCGCGACGACAGCACTACACAGTTAACAACCGTCCGAAGACGTAAGGGTTTCTGGACGCCGAATTCCCACCCACTCAGCGGTTCCGCGTTGAGGCGGGCGCTTCTGCCTGCGAAGGCTCACTGCCGCCGAACAACATCGAGAAAACAACGAAGACAGATGCTCTAGGCGAATCATCCGTGACTCCAAACAGGGTGGAGACATCCAAGCGCGTATTCCTCGATGGCTTCCAAGCGACCGTAGGTCCAATGACGCATCGATAGGACGGGTCCTCTCCCGCTTCCCGAATTCCCGCGTCCGTGAACGAGGTGAATTGCATTTCCGCGCCGACCTTGAGCCGTTCGTTCGGGAGAATAACTGGGACCATGAGGCTCTGGGCGAATCCGATCTCGCGGCCGCGATCGCCCCCCACCTCCTGTTCGAAGAAGCCGTTCAAAGCCCATTCGAGGTTATTGCCAAAATCCTGCGCCAGGAGAAGCCGCACTTCCACGGCGTCGGGAAGCGGTTCGTGTTCACGAAGGAATTCCTCCGCTTCACCTTTCGGCAACGGCTCGGGAGGTCCCTCGTCGTGCAAAATATCGCCGACGCCGAATTTGTACTCGACGAAAAAAGTTGGATTGAGCGGGATCTTGTTCCAGTCAGCGAGCGCGTAGCGCCCTTCGATGCTGAAGGTCCGTTCTTGCGTGTGTCCCCGGAATGCTTCGATCGAGTTTTCAAACGCGAGGCCGAACCGGCACGGAAGACCGATCTCGATTTCCTGCGTCAGCATGTGATCGGGGCGATTGAATCGAAGGGCGTCGCCCTGATAGATGAGCCCGGCGAAGACCGCGCCGGGCGGCAGCACATAGGCCTGGGTGAGATTGGAGAAACGGCTCCGGGAAAAACCGGGCGTGGCGCCATACGAGCTCGGCACTTCTTCGCCGGTGACGCGGACCGGCTGAATCGTGACAGCTTCCTGGGCGTGAAGCGTTCGTTCACCGCCGATGGCGAGAAGGACCGCGCCGGCGAAAATGGCGAAAGTGCGAGAGACGAAGCGAAAAGGCATTGTGCCGGATTACAGATTCGTAATGCCGTCGGCAAGCCTTTTCTTTACATTTTTGTAATGATGAGATCCGGGGCGGCCGAGGAATTCAACCGGCCTGCAGGAACGATAGTGTCACCGTGGTTCTGCGGTCGAGGTTCGCTTTCGATCTAACGAGAACAAGATGAGCGACGGCTACTGACAGCGAGCATGGCTCGAAATGAAATGTGTTTAGTCATCTGAAAATGTGAACGCAAAGCGGCTAGCGGTTCGCTCCATCGCATGGTTAGACCTTTCGCGTGTAGTTCTCAACCGATTTGAAGCCACCATCGACGAGTGCTGTCGCCACCGAATTCAGGTGCGATCTGCTGCTGGCGAAGAGCGTAGCGTACTCATCGTGATCGGCATAAATCACAAACGGCTTGGGCGACGGCGTGAAAAGGAAATCAACCCAATCGCTGAACGCGGCAATAAGCAGTGGTTGGACCTCCTCAGCCGTTTCCGCAGTGATTGATGCATCGCGGAGAAGCGGCAGCGACAGCTGCCGCTGGCTAAGCAGGGCGTCCAGAGTCTTTGCCGGGAACACGACTTGATCAACAACGACTGTGGCAGCAGCGACGTCAGGTATCGAGCCGACGATAGCGGCCGTGAAGGCTCCAAGCTCCTTGAGTGGCGTCACGAATGTCTGCTGGAATCGCCATGGCGTTCTGCGGAACTTCTTCATCGCGCCATCATTTTGCGAGGCGAACATGAGGTCTAACGAGAATTAGACGTAAGAGTTTCGTCTAACTCGGAATTGAGGAATTGGGCACGGGGCATGGAGAGGGGAAATCGTAATTCATTTTATCGAGCCGTGCCGTTGAAGACCAGTTGAATCTAGCGGCGCTCCATGAGGACGGCGCCGGGATCACCGATCCCGGCTACAGCTATTGCCGCGGAAAACCCAGTGTCACC
>DASQPH010000052.1:0-11946 GCA_035644055.1 Chthoniobacterales bacterium | reverse complement strand
CTCGTGTTGCTGATCGCTTGCGCCAATGTCGCCGGGCTTTTACTCGTGCGCGCGAGCACGCGCCAGCGTGAGATCGCCATTCGCGCGGCCATTGGCGCGAGCAGGGCCCATCTCCTTCGGCAATTCCTTTTTGAAAGCGGCATGCTCGCTTTAATCGGCGGCGGTCTCGGAATTCTTCTCGCGGCCTGGAGCATCGACCCGTTGATCAAGCTGTTGCCGGAAGCGGGGCTGCTCGATGGCGGCATTCCGGCCGAAACGTCGATCCACGTGTCGGCGCCGGTGTTGCTCTTCGCGGTCGGGGTCACGTTCGCGACGACGTTGCTTTTCGGATTGTGGCCGGCGTGGCAGGCCTCGCGCACAGACGCGGGTCTTGCGTTGCGCCTCGGCGATCGCTCCGGACACAGTGGGCGCCAGCCGCTCCGCGCGGCGCTGATCGTGACCGAAATCGCGCTCGCGGTGGTGTTGCTGGCGGGCGCCGGATTGCTCTTGCGCAGTTTTGCCCAGCTTCTCGCGACTGATCCGGGTTTCAGAACGGAACGGATCCTGACCGCGCGCCTCAACCTCCCGCCAGCTCGCTACGACAAACCCGGGGCGACCTCCAATTTCGCGCAACAACTGACCGCGCAGATCGCGACCTTGCCCGGCGTAAACGCGGCTGCGGCCGTGTCCCATCCGCCCTTGTCGTTCGCCGACCGGTTCCCGTTCGCCGTGGAAGGCAAGACCGCGCAGGAGCAACGATTGAGCGCGGACAATCGCGTCGTGACGCCGAACTACTACGAAGTGATGGGTATCCCGCTGCGACGCGGGCGCACTTTCACCGAGCACGATCGAGCCGACCAGCCGGGCGTCATTATTACTAATGAAGCAATGGCGCGGCGGACCTGGCCCGATGAAGATCCGATCGGCAAGCGCATCATTGTTTATATCGCGGGGCGTGAATTCCCCGTGACCGTGGTCGGAGTCGTGGCCGATTCGCGCCAGATCAATCTCGAGCAGGCCGCCGCGCCGGAGATGAATTTTCCGATCGCGCAGATGGCGATGATTCTGCGGAGGATCAATGTCGTCGTTCGAACGAACACGGAGCCGAATAGCCTCCTGCCTGCGATTCGCGGCGAAGTCGAGAAGCTCGATCCGCAGCTGCCGCTCTACAACATCACCACGATGAGCGCAGCGGTGAACGACACGGTTGGAGTCCGGCGCTTCGCGATGGCGGTGCTCGGGTTGTTCGCGGCCGTGGCGTTGCTCCTGGCTCTCTCGGGAATTTACGGCGTGATCTCGCACGCGGTTGCGCAAAGGACGCACGAGATCGGCATTCGGATGGCGCTCGGCGCCGCGCGCGAAGATGTCCTGCGAATGATCCTCGGCGAGGGCGGCAGACTCGCGTTGGCTGGCGTGGTCATTGGCATCGGCGCGTCGTTCCTGCTCATGCAATGGCTGCGCGCCCTGCTCTACGGCGTGAGCGCCACCGATCCGATCACCTTCGTCGCCGTCGCTTTGCTGCTGCTTTTGACCGCGATGTTCGCCTGCTGGATTCCAGCCCGCCGCGCCTCTCGCGTCGACCCAATGATCGCACTTCGATCTGAATGAAGTCGCAACGCATTTCCCAAGCGGCCCATAGGGCCGCAGCTACAGAAGAAAATATATGTTAAACGATTTCCGTTACGCACTTCGCCAGCTCATCAAGGCTCCCAGTTTCACCATTGTCGCCATCCTTACGCTCGCGCTCGGCATCGGTGCCTGCACCGCGATTTTCTCGGTCGTCGACGTCGTCCTCCTGCGGCCACTCGATTTTCCTGATCCAGATCGCGTCGTTGTCATCCGCGAAACGCAGCTGCCGAAATTCCCGGAGTTTTCGGTGTCGCCGCCGAATTACCTCGACTGGGAAAAACAAACAAAGTCTTACGAGTATCTCGCGGCGTATACCGGGGCCCCTCTGAACCTGACTGGCGAAGCCGAGCCGCAGCGGCTGATCGGCATGAAGGTGACGGCGCATTACTTCAACGTCTATGGGATCAAGCCGCTGCTCGGCCGCTTCCCGTTGCCGGAAGAAGATGCGGTCGGGAAAAATCACGTCGTCGTCTTGAGTTACGGTTTCTGGCAACGCGTTTTCGGCGGCGCGCGCGATGTGGTCGGCCGCTCGGTCCAGTTAAGTGGCGAGCCATATCAAATTGTGGGCGTTGCACCGTATTTCGGCATTGCCAGCAAAGTCGATGTCTGGACGCCAATGGCGTTCACGCCCAAGGAGAGCGCCAACGATGCACGTGGCGGTCATTACATCAGCGTCGGCGGCCGTCTCAAACCTGGTGTGACTGTTCGCCAGGCGAAAGCCGAATTGGATGTGATCGCGAACCAGCTCGCCATCCAATATCCCGATCCTCAGAAAGGTTGGGGCATCTTCATGATGCCGCTGCAGGATTACATGGTGCGCGACGTGAAGCCGGTGCTCTACACGCTTCTCGGCGCGGTCGGTTGTGTGCTCCTGATTGCGTGCGCGAATCTCGCGAATCTTCTGCTCGCGCGCGCCACGGCGCGCCATCGCGAGATCTCGATCCGAGCCGCGCTTGGCGCTGGGCGCGGCCGGTTAATCCGCCAGCTTCTTACTGAAAGCGTCGTCCTCGCCGTGTGCGGCGGAATTGCCGGCGTGATTCTCGCGCGCTGGGGTTTGGATGCGTTGCTCGCGCTCGCGCCGACGAGTCTGCCGCGGATCAGCGAGATTCATCTTGATCCCGCTGTGCTCATCTTTTCGCTCGCGCTCAGCATTCTTACCGGCCTGCTTTTCGGCATCGCGCCCGCCTGGCTCGCGGCCCGCGCCGATGTGAACGAAGCGTTGAAACAGGGAACGCGCGGCTCGACTGAAGGCGGCGCACGCGGCCGGCTCCGGAGCGCGCTGGTAGTGATCGAAGTGACTTTCGCGCTCGTCCTTCTCGGCGGCGCGGGCCTGCTTGCGCGCAGTTTCATGCAACTGGCCAACGTCGATCCCGGATTCATTCCGGAAAACGCCACCCTGATGCGGCTATCGTTGCCGCAGAAAAAATACGCGGAGAACGACCAGCAAACGGCGTTCGCCAACGCCTTGCTCGAGCGGATGAAGAATCTCCCTGGTGTCCAGGCCGCAGGCCTGACCCATTCGATGCCGCTGGTCGGTGATTACGTTCTCGGATTCAACATCGAGGGCCGGCCGGCTATCGACCCGGCGGATTTGCCGAGCACAAATTACTATTCCGTTACCCCGGATTATTTCCGTGCCATGGGAATCCGCCTCATCCGCGGCCGCATCTTCACGCCACAGGATGACGCGAAGGCGCCGCGCGTCGCGATCATCAACGAAACGATGGCGCATCAGTTTTTCCCGAACGAGGACCCGATCGGCAAACGGATCAACATTACCAATGGTCCCGACACCTGGCGCGAGATTGTCGGCATCGTCGCCGACATCAAACAATACAGTTTGGATAAGGCGACGACCGCGCAATCTTACGAGCCGTTCGCACAGGTGCCTTTCACATCGCTGAATGTCGTGATCCGCACGAAAGGTTCGCCGGCCGCGCTGCTGGGCGCATTGCGTCCGACGGTTTACGCGGTCGACAAGGACCAGCCGGTGGGCACCATCCGTCCGCTCGAGGAGATCATGGCCGACAGCATCGCGCGGCAGCGTTTCGCGATGACGTTGCTGACCGTGTTCTCCGGCATTGCCCTGGTGATCGCAGCCATCGGGATTTACGGCGTGATGGCTTACAACGTGGTCCAGCGCACTGGCGAGTTCGGGATCCGCATGGCGCTGGGCGCGCAGCAGCGAGATGTCTTGCGGCTTGTCCTCACGCAGGGTGGAAAACTGATCGGTCTCGGATTGGCGATCGGATTGCTCGCCACGCTCGGCGCATCGCGCGCGATGGGCTCGATGCTGTTCAACACCAGCGCCTACGATCCGCTAACTTTGACCAGCATCACATTGCTTCTCGGCGCCGTCGCGCTGATCGCGTGTTTCTTCCCTGCAAACCGCGCCACGAAAGTGAACCCGATCGAAGCGTTGCGCGTTGAATGAAGCGAATGACGAATGACGAATGACGAATGACGAAACAATGACGAAGCCCAAAGCCCGAATGCGTTTGGAACTTGGTGCTTGGAGCTTCTCTGGAGCTTGGTGCTTGGATCTTGGAGCTTTATGATCTCCGACCTCCGCTACGCATTTCGACAACTGATCAAAGCGCCGAGCTTCAGCGCGACGGCGATCGTTGCGTTGACACTCGGCATCGGCGCAACGACCGCAATCTTCGCGGTCATCTACGCGTTCCTGCTCCGTCCGTTGCCGTACTCAAGTCCTGACCAGCTCGTTATGTTGCAATCGCGCGGTGTGACGACCGGAAACGATCTCGGTGTGAACTATCTCGATTTCGTCGATTGGCAGAAACAGAACCACAGCTTTTCGGATCTCGCGTTCTTCAATCTCCGCTGGAACGGCAATCTCGAATCGCCCGGCGGCATGACTGAGACGCTCAAGACCACATTCACAACCGCGAATCTGTTCTCGCTGCTCGGCGTCCAGCCGATGCTCGGCCGCGATCTCACCCGCGCCGACGACGAGCCGAAAGCCGCGAAGGTCATGCTCATCAGCGAGCGCCTTTGGAAAAAAACTTTCGGCGGCGATCCGAACATCATCGGCCGCGATATTCGCCTCGACGGGACGCCGCGCACGGTCGTCGGCGTGATGCAGAGTGGTTTTCGTTTTCCATCGCAGACCGATATCTGGGTCCCAATGGCTTCTGTTTTCGGGATGAACGACAATCGTTCCTGGCGCGCGGACCAGGCGATCGCGCGGCTCAGACCGGACGTAACCGTTCATACAGCGCAAAGCGAGATGAGCGTGATCGCCGAGCGGCTCGCGCAGCAATATCCACAAACGAACAAACTGATCGGTGCCGCCGTCGTTCCGCTGCGCGAACACGTCGCCGGTAGCGTCCGATTCTCATTGCTCCTTCTTCTCGCTTCGTGCGGCGGTGTTCTGCTCATCGCGTGCGCGAACGTAAGCCAGCTGCTGCTCGCACGCGCGACGACGCGGGAGCGCGAGCTGTCGGTGCGCGCGGCCTTGGGCGCGAGTCGCTGGAGGCTCGCGCGGCAGGCACTGGTGGAAAGCGCATTGCTCGCCGTCATCGGGAGTATCGTCGGCGCGTTGCTCGCTTTTTGGCTCATCGATTTCGTCGCGACCTCGATCCCGGTCGAGCTGCCGTTCTGGATTCGGATCGATCTCAATCCGGTCGCGCTTGGCTTCACGATCCTGATCTCTTGCCTGACGACTTTGCTCGCGGGTTCGTTGCCGGCATTCCAGAGCGCCCGCGTCGACATCTCGCAAGCGTTGAAAACAACGGCGGGCACCGTAACGGGCGCGGGCGCGCGCGGGCGCGAATTGCTGACCGCGGCGCAAGTCGCGATTTCGATCGTTCTCCTCGTCGGTGCGAGCCTGGTCATCCGCAGTCTCTTGAAGTTGCGCGAAGTTGATCCCGGTTTCGATTCGAGCCGCGTCGTGATGATGGAAGTGAACCCGACTTACAACGGCGATGAACCCGCCCAGACGCGGGTCGATCGTTACTCGCGCTTGTTGCAGCGCCTCGGCGAAATGCCCGGAGTCGAATCCGTCGCAGCGAACAACAGTCCGCCGTTTGTCGCGCAGCGTCCCTGGAACCGGAGCCAATACGTCGCCGAGGGACAGCCGGTCGCCGATCAGGCGCGTAATCCCGTCGCGAATTTTCAAACGGTCAGTCCCGATTATTTCCGAATGCTGCGCATTCCGCTTTTGCGCGGCCGCTCTTTTTCCGAAGGCGACAAGCTGGAGGCGTTGCGGGTCTGCATCGTCAGCGACAGACTCGCGAAGGCGGTCTGGCCTAACGAAGATCCGATCGGGCGCCGGCTCCACCTCGGCGGCCCGGGAATTTCACCGGAGGCAGAAGATTGGATGACGGTCGTCGGTGTCGTCGGCGACGTCCGGCACCAGGCGCTGGAACGCGAAGCCGGTCCCGATCTTTACAAGCCCAGCCTGCAGCTCGCGTGGAAGCAGATGCATTTTCTCGTGCGCGCCCGCGGCAACGCCCTGGCGTTGGTCCCGGCGATCCGCCGCGAGGTCGCGAGCGCCGCGCCTGAAGTAGGCGTGTTCAATTTTGTCTCTCTCGATCAAGAAGTCGCGAATTCGCTCTGGCAATCACGACTCCGCGGCTGGCTCCTGGGATTTTTCTCGCTCGTCGCGCTCGCCCTGGCGGCGACCGGATTGTATGGCGCAGTCGCGTACGGCATAGCGCAACGGACGCGCGAAATTGGCGTCCGCATGGCGCTCGGCGCGACGCGTGCGGCAGTTTTGCGATTGGTTCTCGGCCAGGGAATGCGCGCCGCGGCGATCGGTATCGTTGCAGGAACGATCGGCGCATTTCTGGTGTCGCGCCTTTTGCGCGCGTCGTTGTTCGGCATCAGCGCGAACGATCTTACGAGTTACGCCGGCGCTGCCATGGCCCTCGCTGCGACGGCTGCCATCGCTGCTCTCATTCCCGCGCGCCGCGCCAGCCAGGTGAATCCGATGGAAGCGCTAAGAACAGAATAAATAGAATGACGAAGCACGAATGACGAATGACGAAACAATGACGAAGCCCGAAGCCCGAATGGATGATCGCAGACGCGAACACTGCGTCCCATTCGTCATTCCGTCATTTGGTCATTCCTTCGTCATTCGTCATTCGTCATTCGTGCTTCGTCATTTCCCCTCTTTTCAAATCACCCAACATCTAACTCCATGCTAAACGACATCCGCTACGGCTTACGCCAACTCATCAAGCATCCCGCGTTTACCATCATCGCGATCGCGACGCTTGCGCTCGGCATCGGGGCGAACACTGCAATCTTCAGCGTCGTCAATGCGGTCCTCTTGAAACCACTGCCGTTCCCTGAGCCGGACCAGCTCATCGCTGTCGGTATGACCGATACGCGCCAGAAGGACCAGACGAATCTCAATTCGCTTTCCTACCCGGACTTTTTCGATTTCCGGGATCAAAATCGCACCCTGTCGAGCAGCGCAGTCTATCGCGACCGATCGTTTGCGCTGACCAGTGAAGAAGGCGCCACCAGCGTTTATGGGGCGAAGGTCAGCGCCGAATTTTTCGATGTGCTCGGCATTAAGCCAAAAATTGGCCGCGCGTTTATCCGGGACGATGAGCAGGGCGGCGGCGGGCCCGGTGGGTTCAAGGTGATCATCAGTGATGAGTTCTGGAAAAAACATTTCGGCGCGGATCCGAATGTGATGGGACGCACGGTCACGCTCGATCGCCGCCCGCACACCGTGATCGGGGTCATGCCCGCGGGATTCCAGTTCCCGATCCAGAACGACCGGCTCGACTTCTACGTCTCGATCGCGGAAGACGCAGCTACCCCTGACGGCTCGCAGCCGGCCACGAAACAACGCGGCATGCACAGTCTTTCGGCCGTGGCGCGCTTGAAGCCCGGCGTGACCGTCGCGCAGGCGCAATCGGATTTGTCCACGATCGCCGAAGCGCTGGCGAAACAATATCCAGACTCAAACACGCATTTTGGCGTGCTCGTTAAACCGCTGCGCGAAGACATGATCGGCGACGTTCGGACGGCGTTATATATTCTTTTCGGCGCGGTCGTCTGCGTGCTCCTCATCGCAAACGCGAATGTTGCGAATCTTCTCCTCGCTCGCGCTTCCGCGCGCGGAAAGGAAATCGCGCTTCGCGCGGCGATGGGTGCGAGCCGCGTCCGCATCATCCGGCAACTGCTTACTGAAAGCGTGTTGTTGGCCGGGCTGGGCGGCCTCTTCGGACTGCTTCTCGCCCAATGGGGGACCGAAGCGCTGGTCAAAACCGTTCCGCAAAATATTCCGCGAATCAGCAACATTCAGCTCGACGCGTCAGTGCTCGTTTTCACTCTCCTCGTCTCGCTCGTTACCGGTGTGATCTTCGGTCTTGTTCCCGCGTGGCAAGCGTCGCACGTCGATCTCAACAGCTCGCTTAAATCAGGCAGCCGAACGGGCAGCGCCGGCGAAGGCAAAGGCCGCGTCCGCAATGCGCTCATCATGGCGGAGGTCGCAGTCGCGTTGGTTTTGCTGATTTCCGCCGGACTCCTCATCCAAAGTTTCGCGCGGCTCGGGCAGGTCCAACCCGGCGTGCGCACCGAACGACTCCTCACCGCCCGCATTGGTCTGCCGGAGGTCGCTTATCCGAAGAACGAAAACGTCATCGCGTTCTACGACCAGTTACTGCCGCGGATCCAGGCTATTCCCGGCGTCGAATCAGCGAGTGCCATTCTGCCGCTTCCTTTAAGCGGGAGCAATATGGTCACTTCCTTCGACAACCTTGATCATCCGTTGCCGGAAGGACAGCGTCCGGGCGCGCCCGTCCGGATGATCGCGCTCGATTATTTCAAAACGATGGGTATTCCGGTTCGAAAGGGGCGAGTGTTCGACGAACGCGATCAGCTCAACTCAGCGCCGGTGGTGAT
Source organism: Chthoniobacterales bacterium (assembly GCA_035644055.1). Classification (GTDB taxonomy): domain Bacteria; phylum Verrucomicrobiota; class Verrucomicrobiia; order Chthoniobacterales; family UBA10450; genus AV80. The sequence goes on along the minus strand of DASQPH010000052.1, from coordinate 3,453 downwards.
CGTGAACGAGAGGTTCGCCCAGAAATTTTTTCCGGGCGAGGACGTGGTCGGAAAACGGATCCAGCCTGGATTCTCCGCGGATGATAGCGGCGAAAAAGTTCGCGAAATCGTCGGCGTAGTCGGCAACGTCAAACATCTCTCGCTGAAACTCGAAGACTCGCCGGAGATGTATTTGCCGCGGACGCAGATTCCCATTCACGTCATGTCGATCGTCGTCCGGACCAGCGTTTCGAACCCCAATGCGATTACGAATTCAGTGCGCAAAGAATTGGCGGCGCTCGATTCGACGGTCCCGCTGACGAGTGTGCGCGTGTTCGACGATTACATCTCGCGCTCGCTGGCTCGGCCGCGCTTCAACACGCTGTTGCTCTCAATCTTCGCCGGCACGGCGCTGGTGCTGACGGCGATCGGGATTTACGGCGTGCTCGCTTATTCCGTCGCCCAACGGACGAGCGAGATTGGAATCCGCATCGCGCTTGGCGCTGGCAAAAGTTCAATTTTCCGCCTTATCGTCGGGCAGGCGATGACTCTCGTCGGCATCAGCCTGGTGCTCGGATTGGCCGGCGCCTTCGCCGCCACGCGATTGTTGAGCAGCCTCCTCTTCGGCGTCGGCGCATCCGATCCGGGAACATTCGCCGGGATTGTCCTGCTCGTTTCCGCGGTCGCGTTCGTTGCCGCCTGGGTCCCGGCGCGACGCGCCACCCGCGTCGATCCAATAATCGCGCTTCGCGCAGAATGACGAAGCACGAATGACGAATGACTAAGGAATAATCAAATGACGAATTTAAACGCGCGCGCCTTCCTGGAGCTTGAAGTTTGGAGTTTCTCTGGAGCTTGGTGCTTGGAATTTGGAGCTTTTTTATGATCCCCGACCTCCGCTACGCCCTGCGCCAACTCCTCAAGCATCCCGGCTTCACCATCATCGCCATTCTCACGCTCGCGCTCGGGATCGGCGCGAACACCGCGATCTTCAGTGTGGTCAACGCGGTCCTCCTGAAACCGCTCCCGTTCCCCGCGCCTAACGAGCTCGTTGCCGTCGGCGGGGTCGATCTCAACGGCACGACGTCGCCGCCCAAGCTGCAGTCCTTGTGTTACCCGGACTTCTTCGATTTCCGCGAACAAAATCGCAGTTTCTCGGGAATGGCGGAGTATCGATATCGCACTCTGGCACTGGTCGACGAACAGGAGGCGCAGAGCGTCTCTGGACTCACGGTCAGCGGCGAATTTTTCGACGTGCTCGGCATCAGGCCAATGCGGGGCCGCGGTTTTACCCACGCGGACGAGCAACCCGGTGGAGGACCTGGCGGATTCAAAGTTGTTCTGAGCTACGGTTTTTGGCAGAGCCATTTCAATCGCGCCGAAGAAGCGATCGGCCGCGTCCTGATGCTGGACGGCCGTCCCTACGCCGTGATCGGGGTGATGCCGGAAGGATTCCAGTTCCCGATCCAGCCCGATCCGATTGAGATGTACCTTACCCACGCGGAAGACGCGGCGTCTCCGGATGGAAGTACGCCCTACACGCAACAGCGTGGAAGCCACGGCCTGCTGGGGATTGCGCGCCTGAAACCGGGCGTGACCATCGCGCAGGCAAACGCCGAGCTGCGCACGATTGCCGCGGCCCTGGAGAAAAAGTATCCGGAAACGAATACAAAGTGGGGCGCCGCTTCGCAGCCACTGCGCGATGAATTGGTGGGCGACGTTCGCACCGCGCTTTATGTTTTGTTTGGCGCGGTCGCCTGCCTGCTCCTCATCGCCAACGCGAACGTCGCCAATCTCATGTTGGCGCGCGCCTCCGGGCGCGGAAAGGAAATCGCGCTCCGCAGTGCGCTCGGCGCGAGCCGCGTTCGAATCATTCGCCAGCTCCTGACCGAGAGTCTGCTTCTCGCCGCGCTGGGCGGCGGACTGGGACTGCTCATTGCGAAATGGGGGACCGACGCGCTGGTGGCCGTCGTGCCCGGAAATATTCCACGGATCAGCACGACTGAGCTGGACGGCGCAGTCCTCGCATTCACGCTTCTTCTTTCCCTCGCGACCGGAATCATTTTCGGCCTTGTCCCCGCATGGCAGGCGTCTCACGTCGATCTCAATACTGCTTTGAAATCTGGCGCGCCCGGCGCCGGCGGTTTTGAGGGGAAACGTCGGGTGCGGAACGCCCTGGTCATGACGGAGGTGGCGCTCGCCTTGATCCTGCTGATTTGCGCCAGTCTCCTGATCCAAACTTTTGCCCGGCTCGGCCGCGTTGATACCGGCATGCGCACCGATCATCTTTTCACCGCGCAGATCGGCCTGCCGCAATCCGCCTATCCGAAACCGGAAAACGTTATTGCGTTTTTCGATCAACTCATGCCGCGGCTCCAGGCGATCCCGGGAGTTGAATCGGTCACGACGACGTGGCCCCTGCCCTTGAGCGGGAGCAATAACGTCAGCTCATTCGACATCGAGGAACGGCCCGCGCCCGAAGGTCAGCAGCCCGACAGCCCGCACCGCATCGTTGGCCCCGATTATTTCAAGACAACGGGCATTCCCGTTCTCCAGGGACGCGCCTTCGAGCCGACCGATCAATTCAAATCGTTGCCGGTTGTGATCGTGAACGAGGAATTCGTGCACAAGTTTTTCCCCGGCCAAGGCATTCAGAAGGTGATCGGCAAGCACATCAAACCGAGCTGGGGGGTCGGCGACGAGAAAGCGCTCATGCGCACGATCGTCGGCGTGGTTGGGAACGTGAAACACCGCACGCTGCGGATGGAGTTCACTCCGGAGATTTATTTGTCGACCTCCCAGATCCCGATGGATTCGGTGTCGATCGTCGCTCGGACGAGCATCTCTAATCCGGCCGCGATCACTTCCGCGGTGAGAAGGGAACTCTCGGCGGTCGATCGCAATATCCCGCTCGTCCGGGTGCGGATTTTTGATGAATATCTGGCGCGCGCTCTGGCCCGGCCACGTTTTAACGCGATGCTGCTTTCCATTTTTGCCGGCACCGCGCTGGTCCTGACCGCGATCGGCATCTACGGCGTGATGGCGTATTCGGTTTCGCAACGCACGAGCGAGATCGGGATTCGGATCGCGCTCGGAGCGGGGAAGACCTCCATCTTTCGCCTCATCGTCGGGCAGGCCATGGCCATCGTCGCGATCAGTCTCGTAGTGGGAGTGGCTGGCGCAATTGCCGCGACCCGTTTGTTGAACAGCCTCCTGTTTGGAGTCGGCGCATCTGATCCGGTCACGTTCGCGGGAATTGTTCTGCTTGTCTCCGCCGTTGGCTTTATTGCGGCGTGGGTTCCGGCGCGGCGCGCGACGCGGGTGGATCCGATCGTCGCGCTGCGCGCGGAATGACGAATGACGAATGACGAATGACGAAGCAATGATCAAATGACGAGGATCTACGGGCTCGACCTTTTGGAGCTTGAAGTTTGGAGTTTCTCTGGAGCTTGGTGCTTGGAATTTGGAGCTTTT
>DASQPH010000051.1:0-14448 GCA_035644055.1 Chthoniobacterales bacterium | reverse complement strand
CGCAAATCGGCGATTGCCCGGATGCGGCGCGCGTTGGACGAATACTACATCACGGGAATCAAGACGACGGTTCCTTTTCACAGCGCGATCATGCGCAACGCCGATTTCCGAAACGGAAATTACGACACCGGCTTCGTCGAGCGAGTAATGAACTCGGAGGAATTCGAGATCAAACCGATGCCGGCGCGATTGCACGAATAATTCGCTCGCTTGACTGCTGCCGATCTCAGCCGTTGCCGGCTTTATGCGATTCTTGATCTCGGCTACGTCGAAATGTCGGCTGCACCCCGAATGGCGGAAGCGCTGTTGAACGGCGGGGTCGATCTGCTTCAGCTGCGGGCGAAAAATTTTCCGAAGCGCGAGATTGAGAAGCTTGCTCATGAATTGCGCGCGATCACGGCGGGACACGCCGTGCCATTGATCATCAACGATCACCCCGAGATCGCGCGCACTGTTGGCGCGGAAGGGGTGCATCTCGGGCAGGATGACATGCCGATCGCCGAGGCGCGCAAAATCGTCGGCTCCGGCAGTGCTGTCGGAAAATCGACCCACAGCCTCGACCAGGCGATCCGCGCGTTTTACGAGGGCGCGGACTACATCGGCTTTGGTCCGCTCTTCGCCACGCCGACGAAGCCCGATTATCCGCCGATCGGTCTCACGGAAATCGGAAAGGTCCACGGAGCGGTTCGGATCCCGATCTTTTGCATCGGCGGAATCAAACTGGACAATTTGCCGAACGTGATCGAAGCAGGCGCGCAACGCGTCGTTATCGTTTCCGGCCTCTTGCAGGCAACGGACACTGCGGCCTACGCACGAGCAGCGAAGCACTTGCTCAATCGAAAATCGAAAATCTAAAGTCGAAAATTCCTGATGTCCGTTCTCATTGTTGGTTCCATCGCGCTCGACACCGTCAAGACTCCCGTTGAAGAACACGCGGACCTGATGGGCGGATCGGCGACTTATGCCGCGCTTAGCGCCAGTTTCTTTTCGCCGGTCAAACTCGTCGGCATCGTGGGCGACGATTTTCCGGAATCGGAATTCGAGTTCTGGAAGGCGCGCCAGATCGATGCCAGTGGCGTGCAGCGGGTGGCGGGAAAAACCTTTCGCTGGTCGGGCGAATACGCGTGGGACATGAACACGCGTGAGACCCGTTCGGTCGCGCTCAACGTCTTCGAACATTTCCGTCCGGATTTGCCCGAAGATTATCGCGCGACGGATTTCGCATTGCTCGCAAACATCGCGCCCGCCTTGCAATCCCACGTGCTGGATCAAATGAAGCGCCCGCGTTTCGTCGTGGCCGACACGATGGATCTCTGGATCGAGACCACGCGCGCCGACCTCGATGCGCTGCTTCCCCGGGTCGACTTATTGATCCTCAACGACAGCGAAGCGCGCGAGCTGACGAAAGAAACCAGTCTCATCAAAGCCGGTCGCAAGATCCGCGCGACCGGACCGAAATACGTTGCGATCAAGAAAGGCGAGCACGGCGCGTTGCTTTTCGGCGAGGAACAATTTTTCAGCTGCGGCGCGTATCCGCTCGAAGATATCCACGACCCGACTGGGGCAGGGGATACGTTTGCGGGCGGATTGGCCGGTTACCTCGCGTCTGCCGGAACTGAGCCGGACTTTGCGAGTCTTCGTCGCGCAGTGATTTATGGTAGCGTGCTCGCGAGTTTCAACGTCGAAGCGTTCAGCCTCGAGCGATTGCGCACCTTAACGATGGAAGAAATCCAGGCGCGCTACGAATTGTTTCGCGCCATGAGCGCATTCGAAGCCGGGTGAGAGAGCGGCCCGCGCTGATCAGTAGCCGCCCGCAGGACGGCCCGCGCTTGGATCAGGTAAGACGCCGCTGAAATCCGGCGAAAAAGGCGCCGGCCCTTTGGTGTTTCGATATTCTTCGTCCGTCATCAGCGACTGATCGGCGCAACTGTTCAGCAGGAAAACGCAGGCGAGCGAAGCAAAGATGATTGCGATCTTCATTGTATTTGGGTGTCAGCGCTCCGAGGGTTTCGGCAGAGTCTTGGCAAAGTCGTCCCGGGCCCTGGCGTCCGCCTTGGCCTCCGATGGGTCCTGCATGCTTTCGTTAGGCCGGCTCGCGCAACTGGCCAGCAGACACATGAAAATCAATCCGATTACGGTTTTCATCGCTTCAGCTTACTTGCATTAAACTCCGCCGCACCCGTGAAGATTCGAACTTCAAACCTTCTGATCCGTAGTCAGATGCTCTATCCAGTTGAGCTACGGGTGCTGAGAGAGCGCTAATTTGCGGAGGAACGCTCGAAGGTCAATCGGACAACCAGAGGTTTGCGCTATTTCGGCGGTGTAGGCTGTGCCAGGAAGTTTCGAGCGAAGCGCCACGGGTTGCGTACTCGATCGAGAAAAGCGACAGCGCCGGAACGCGCCCTGGTCCACATTTGTCTTTCCCAGAGGGCCGGAAAGACCACGGCGTTAAACAGAATCATTGCCGCAGAGAATAACCAAAGGTTGAGAAAAATCGCGATGCCGAGGTGAAGCATTGCCACTTGGGCCAGCCACAGCCAGCGGGTGCGGCGCCACGCGGTCATCGGCGTATAGCCGATTTCAACCGCAAGCGTCCACCAGCCCATCAGCTTTAGCAGCCAGGGCATCGCGAGGACATATGGCACAACCCAAAACCGGTCTTCGTGGGCCAAGGCCCGCCAGAAAGCCTCGCCATTCCACCATTCCTGAGCGAGGGCCTTTTCGATTCCAGAAGACAAATAGACAGCGCACAAGTGGAGCCGCATAACGCGCAGAATCAGACCCGCCTCCCAGGCCCAAATCCGATGACGTCGTCGTCGCAGAGCATCGATTGACCAAAGTTCACCGGCGGGCCCCAACGCCGTGTAAAAAAAAAGAATGTTCAGAAACTCCGAAACCCCGTAGCTCGCGGCGGCACCACTGGTCTTGATTGCCAAATGGGCCAGCCAAACCAGCCACCCCACGGCGCGCGTGCCGCAACCAGCGAGGAGTAATAGAAGGAGAAATATCCAACCGCCCCAAATCACCGACAGCGCAATTTCAAGCGTCATCCCACGCTCGGTGCACCAAGACAGGAGGCCGTTTAGGTTAGGCAACGCGGGATGAACGAAAAAACGGGCCACTTCCGGCTGAATGATGGCGGAAGAACCGACGAAGTCTTTGAGATACGGAAATGCCAGATAAGCCTGGAACAGCGCGATCAGCGCCACCCCGATCCGTAACCCGGCAAACGGTTTGGTGGAAGCCGGATGGCCAAACCAGAGAAATGCCAAGCGCCGGTTTGTCCGGTGATTTGGGCGAGCATCGGCAATTATCATAGCTCAGCGATCAGGGCTTATCTCCGCTTGCTGGCGGACCGAACAGAGGCACGTCCCGGCGGGCGAACGTGTAAACTTTCTGCGATATCCAGGCAGGCGGCGGCATCGTTTCCCGCATCTTTAGGGAAGGAATATTCCAAAACTGAATCTCGATAATAGCCACTGTTGTTTCCTGGTGCCGGCCAAAAAACCATGCTGCCCAGGAGGCGGCTTGTTCCTTGCTGAGTTCCGCGTCCTGAAGCCGGTCGGTGATCGTCGCGAGGCGTAATGCCGGCTCGCCCCGTTTCCAATCGAGCGTCTCCGAAATCCATTCGCCCCGCTCCGGGGCGTAGAGGCGGGCGACGACGCGCAAGGGAAGGGAGGGCCGTGGCGCATAAAAGCTGTAGCGGTTACCTGCGCCGGTATATTCGCCGAAAACCTCGAGCGCTTGTCCGAGCCACGCGGGCAGCCGCTCCACCGGTGCCCGCGTGACCGCAGTAACCACCGTCGCCAGTTGCACAACCAGCAGGAACCACAACAGATGAAGACGCAGGGCGCGTCCCCGAACTTTGGACCGCAACTGACGATCGAAATCGATCTGCTTTTACTCGCTCTTGGTCGTGGCGCTGACCTTATGCACCGTGCCCACGAAGAACTTGTTTGTGATCTCGCCTTTTGCCAGATCGCCAACCGAAGCTTTCCGCGACCGCGCTTGCTTGAGCTCCCCCTCAATCGCTTTCCGCAAATTAGTTAGCTCCTCCCGGGAAGCGAGGGTCGCGGCAGTGCACTTGTAGAGACATTCACTGATGAAATTGCGGAAGATCTTCGTTTTGAAGATCGTGGTTCCCTTTGCCGCCGTACTGCTTTCAGAGATGGCCTGATTGAGCTTGGCGCTGAAGACCTGGTCGAATTCAGCGACGTCCTTGATGGGAATCGCGCGATTGCCGGTCTTTTGTGTGACCGCGGTGGAAGCCGCCTTTTCCTGGGCGGCTTGGAGATGCATTGACGAGGCGACAATAAGGAATGCGCCGATCGCGCTGATTCCCACGGTTAGCGTTGCGTAGTTGATTTTCATAACGATGCTTTCTTTTGGGTTCGAACGTTCGTCCAAGAATGCCTGGGATGAAAACAGGATGGTCCGGGGCGCCCGTTATGTAGGGAAGATTGTTTCGGGAATGCGAGCTGAGGGTCAAGCATTTTCTTAAGGGTTCACGGCAAGTACTTGAGAGAACAAAGGAGCAGGCGATTCTCCCCGGTGACCGTCTTTCTCGGCTGCGGGTTTGCGGCGAAATACCCCGAAGGCGGCGGTAATTACTCCGTGCCGTTGCAATGGATGCTCGGGCTGCGACGGCTCGGACTCGATGCGATCTGGCTGGAATTGTTGCCGGCCACGGCGGATCCGCGCGAGGATGAGTCGCGAATTCGCATTTTCCAAAGACGGCTTCACGAACACGGATTGCAGGACGCCTATTGCATTCTTTACCAAAAACCGGCCGATGATCTTCACGACCTCGCCCGGATGCGTTGCGCCGGTCTTTCGCAGCAGGAATTGGAGGATCGATTAGCGGGCCCGAACACGCTGCTCAACCTCAGCTACTCCATCCATCCGCCGCTGCTTCTTCAGTTCGAGAAGAGAATCTTTTGCGACCTCGACCCGAGCGAAATCTTTTATTGGATGACGAAAATGGAAATGGGCCAATCGCATCACCATGAATTCTGGACGATCGGGCTCAACGCCGGCGCGACTGATTGCCGATTGCCGCCGTCGGCGCTCAGCTGGCGAACTTTTTTTCCGCTGGTGGATACCGAGCTGATTCGGCCTCAACCACGGCCGGCCATTTCGAAATTCACGACGATTGGACAGTGGTACTGGGGCGGCGGCGTCGAAGTCGACGGTGAATTTCCCGATCTCTCGAAGAAGTTCGCTTTCGAGAAATACCTGGATCTGCCGCGCCGAGTTCCTTCGGCGCGATTCGAGTTGGCGATGAATTTGAATCCTGATGATCCCGAGATTCGTCGCCTTCGCTCTCGCAGGTGGCGCGTGGTCTCGCCGCATCGCGTTGCTCGCACTCCTGCAGCCTATCGGCGTTATGTGGCCAGTGCCGCCGCGGAATTCACTGCGATCAAAGGCGTCGACGTCGTCTGGCGGACGGGTTGGCTGAGCGATCGCGCGGCCGCATTTCTCGCCATGGGCCGGCCGGTCGTGACCGAAAACACCGGCGCCGACAAGTATCTTCCTCACGAGAGCGCCTTTCGTTTTGTCCGCGACCTCGAAACTGCGGAGGCCGCAGCCAGCGAGGTGATCGCCGACTGGCCGCGCCTCTCCCGCCAGGCGCGCGCCTGCGCCGTAGAAGTCTTCGATTCGGCAAAAAACCTTCGGAAAATTCTCGATCTCTGAGGCGCGAACGGAGGCGAAAAAACTGCGCGGATTCTCCGTTGCAAAAAGACTTGAGGGTGTTACTCGTTCCCGGTCATGGCTGAGCTACTGAAGGCAGATGAGGCGAAGGCCCGCCTGAAAAAAGTTCCCGAATGGGAACTGGAGAAGAAACACATCGAGCGCACGTTCGAGTTCGACGACTTCTCTGAATCGATCGATTTCGTCAACGGCGTGGCCGAAGTGGCCGAGGACGAGGAGCACCATCCCGACATCGACATCCGCTACAATAAAGTACGGCTTGTCCTGACAACCCACAGCAAGGGCGGCCTGACTGAGCTCGATTTCGCCCTGGCTGAGCGCATCGACACGCTTTCCGAGTAACGGCGGATGCTGCCAGCTCAACCGACGCGCGCCCGCCAGATCATCGCATGGATCGCCGTCGTTCTGACAGTCCTCGCCGTTTGGAAGTTCGTCGATTACCGGAATCAGCCGCCAACGCCGCCGGCGGCGCCGGCGGCGAGTGACCAGTGACCAGGGATCAGTGACCAGTTGATGTTCGCGCCGCAAGCTTGCGGCGAAGCGCATTTAACATTCCGCGCTCTTCGGCGATCATTTCGTACATTGGCAGCGCCATAACTTTCCGGCAGAACCCGAGTTCAACGCTGAGGATTAGCTGAGTGTCGAGCTCGGCGCAGGAACCTTCAGCGCTGGAAATAAACTGGACGAACTCGCCTGTGGTGCGGCGAGCCTGACCCTCAGCGATGTTCGACGGAATCGAAACCGCTGCTCGACGCATTTGGGCGATGAGCCCAAACCTTTCCTCAGCAGGAAAAGCTCTGGTGAAGTTATAAGTTGCTTTGGCGAGGGCGATTCCCTTCTGCCAAACCAGCAGATCTTTGTAGTTCTGGGTGCCTTGATTCATTCCTGCCTTCTACCGGTTTCGCCTCGCCTTGTCACGAGGCGCTTCATCACCCACTGCTCACTGATCACTGGCCACTGATCACTAGCCCATCGCCGCAGGCGACGGGCTTCTTCCTTCATCGGCATCGATGAACTGAAACATCGTCTCGATGTCTGAGCGATCCTGCATTCCGGCTTCGCGTTTCCGGCGCTCGAGAATTTCGGCGGCGTGATCGCGCCAGCCGAACTTCCGCATGAACTCGTTCCACATCGTGATTTCGGCTTCGGCCGGCCGGCGACCATGCGTGAAAGCCCATTCGAGCATTTCGTCGTCGCTCGCGCCGGCGTTCACTCGTTCCACCACTTCGCCGTAATCGAGGTGGAGGAACGCGCAGCACTTCGCGTCGAAACCTTTCCCCAAATTCGGTTGATAATCCGCAGGCAGCGCGCCGCGCGCGTGGACGCGAATTTTGTCGAGCATCCGCCCGAAATAAACAATGCCGCCAAGTTTCTCCGTCGGACTGCGGACCGGGAATTTTTTCATCATATTTCGAACTTCTGATTGCCTTGCGCTTTTTCAAGCGCGCGCGTGGCACAGCCATCTTGGCTGTGGGGCCAACAGGCATCCTGCCTGTTGAAAGATCCGAATAACAGGCGGGACGCCTGTTGTCCTCACACCTGGAAGGCTGTGCTACAATTCTGAGATGGATCGCGTCGCCGGCATCGAGACGGAGTACGGCTGCCTCGTCAGCAACGACGAAAGCCGGGCCCATACCGACGCCTGGCCGGTCCGGGTAAAGAATTATTTGTTTCGCAAAGCGCAGGCCGGCGCGATCGACCTGCACTATCGCGATTACGAAGAGCCACCGGGTAACGGCGGATTTTTGCTCAACGGCGGCCGGCTTTATCTCGACATGGGCCACATCGAGTACGCGTCGCCCGAGTGCCTGAGTTTGCGCGACGTCGTCACCTACGACATCGCGGGCGATCAATTGCTGCAGACTGCGCTGGAAGATTTAGGCGCAGCCGATCGCGTTTCGTTTATCAAGAACAACGTCGACCACAACACCGGCGCGACCTTCGGTTGCCACGAGAATTATCTGATGAAGCGCGAGGCGCAATTCACGCCGCCGGTTCTCGGGACGCTGCTCGCGTTTCTCGCCACTCGCCAGATTTTCACCGGCGCCGGCCGGGTGGGGCAGGCGAACCCGCTCGCATTCGATTTTCAACTGCCGCAACCGGAGGGGCACGTCGATTTCCAGCTGAGCCAGCGCGCGGACCACATCGTGAACGACATTTATCAATGGGTTCAATTCAATCGCGCCATCATCAACGCGCGCGATGAACCGCTCGCCGATTATCGGAAATATCGCCGGCTTCATTTACTGATCGGCGATTCGAATATGAGCCCGTTCGCGACGGCGTTGAAAATCGGGACGACGGCGTGCGTCCTCTCGTTGCTCGAAGATGGCCGGCTGCCGAAAAATTTCATTCTCGCCGACGCGGTCCAGAGCACGCGCGACATTTCCCGCGACGCGACCGGCGCCTGGATCGTGCGCTTGGAAAACGGCAAGACCATCGGAGCGCTCGACATTCAATGGCAATTCTACGAATTGGCCCACGCGCATCTCGGCGGTGCCGATGAGGAAACGGATTGGTTGCTCGAAAGCTGGAATTTCACGCTCGAAGCGCTGAGCAATAAGCCCGAGGCGCTGATCGGCGGCGTCGATTGGATCACGAAGCGATGGCTCCTCGAAGCTTTCATGGAATCGGAAGGGATTGGCTGGGACAATCCGTGGCTCCAGAGTCTCGATCTCGAGTATCACAACATCGATCCGTCGAAGGGATTGTTCTTCGGCGTGAACGCAGCGAAGCGAATTGGCGAATGGAACAACAGCGTCCGTCATCCCGCCGCGAGTTTTCATCCACCCGCGAACACGCGTGCGTGCGGTCGGGCCCAGGCCGTCGCCTGGTTCCAGAAGAGCGATCAACCGTACGTGATCAACTGGGATTCGATTGCCTGCGACAACCGCGATTTCCTTGTGATGGGAAATCCGTTCGAAATTTATACCGGCGAAGTGGCGAAGTTTCTTTCTCTCCCGCGCCCTTCACGCCAGGTGAGGAGCGAAGAGTGATTTATTCCAGGCGCTGCAACGCCGGCAGCCCGTAATTCTGTTTCAACCCTTCCGCTTCCGCGTCGACCTGTTTCGCGTCGAGCGCGATCTGCTTTGGGTCTTCCTCGGTCTCGATCGTGATGAATCCATCGACGGGTTGCTTCACCGCTGCGGCCAGATCGGCGAGCGACTTCACTTCTTTGCCGTTCACCTTCCGAATCGAGAGATACGCCACGTCGTCGTAACCGATCGTCGTGTTTGCCGGCAGGACCTGCGTCAAAACAACCACGCGACGATTTCCTTCCGGATACAGTTCCGATTGAAACCGGTCCTTGTAGACAAAACGTTGCGGCGCGTCCTTCATCCAGTTCGCGCCCCACTCCCGCAAATACTGGCGCGATAGCTCTTCGAAAATCATACCGCCGAGCACGTAATAGTTCGGCGCGTGATCAAGGCTGTAGGGCGGAATGACGTAATCGTTTGCGTTCCGATGGTCGAGAACGAGGTCGATCTGCATCGGTTTTCCGGCGCGCTGGATGTGAAGCGGAAGCGTGTCGCCCGCGAACGCCCGGGCCGTGATCAGGTTCGTGAATTCGATCTTGCCGTAAAGCGGATCGACGTAATTTCCGTTCGCGTCGATCTCGTTGTTGCCGACGCTGAGAACAATGTCACCAACCTCCAGCCCCGCTTTCGCGGCCGGAGAACTTGGATCGACGCTGGTCACATACACGCCCGCCGCTTTGCCGGTTTGCTCAGCGAATTTCCGCAGCTGCGGATCGCGCGTCGGAAAGAATCCAAAACCGGCTGCGGGAAAACCTTCGTAAGGTTCCTTCTCGGCGTCTTTCAGAAAGTGGGCGATGATCGGCGCTGGAATGGCATCGACCACCTGGGTGCGTTGATCGTATCGCAAGAGGAGCGCGGCGAGTTTATTGTTTTTAACCAGCGGCACCGTGTAGCTGTTGTCACGATATTGCAGCGGCATGTTCACGCGATAAGTGAGGAACTGCCCAATGTCGGCAGGATAACGCGTCATCTGGATGGTGGTCACGAGGCCTTCGGTCAGCACGAGCGCCCCGGTCGATTCCAATTGGAGCGCGGCCAGCCGATCTCCGACAACAGTATCGAGCGCGAGTTGTAACGGCGTCAGACCTTCGAGGAATTTTTTGTCGGATGGCTCGAGCAACGCCAGGTTCGATTCGTAATCGACCACGATGACATTCGCCGCGGTCTTATCGCCGGACTCCGCGCGTTCCAATTCCACGTAGTTTTGATTCGCAACCAAATCCGCGGTCACCAAAACGCGGCCGCCTGGCAAGACGGCGCCGAGGGCGCGCTTCGAGAAGGGCGCCTTCTTCTGCCACGGTCTGACGAAATCATATGGCTGTCCCGTGACGTTTACGCGGACAAGCGAAAGCTCCTTCGGTTTCACGACAGTCTCCGGTCCTTTGGTCGCGGGCGGTGCAGCCAGCGAAACTCCGGCGATTGCCAGGAGAACAAGATAATGGCGAAAAAATCTCATCAGCTTTTTGTTTGGTCCGCCGGCGTCGGCTTGCTCGGTTGCTCTTCAAGATTTTGTTCTACGAGAACGTTGTATCGCGTCTTGATCCGTTCGCGCGCGGATTCCACTTCCTTGGGATCGAGCACGAGCGGCGGACCGTCGCCAATCATCCGCACGACGAACCGGTCCGCCTTTTTCGCGAATGCCGCCGCCAGATCATCGAGCTTCCGGATTTTCTTGCCGTTCACTTCGTCGACGATGCTCGATCGATAAGGCGCGAGATAAGTATTCGTCGGATCGGGTAAAACATTTGTCAGGATCACAACCTCAGGATGCTCGAGATAGATTTGCTCGACCACGAAGTAGTCAAAGTAATGCCGGATGCGCACATCTGTCGGCTGAAAGGCATCGACCAAATCGAGCGTGAGCGGTTGAAAAACGAGACCGCCATAAACGATGTAGCGCGGCTTCACATCGTAACCATGGGCGAGATACAAATAGGGCCACACCGAGCCGAGCTCGATCGTCGCGCTGGCCGGTTTTTTGTCGCGCCAAATGTCGAGCTTCACCTTGTCACCTTTGAATTTGCGCTCGACCACTTCCGGCATGTCCACGCGCGAACCCTCCAGCTCGACGGTCCCGTCGCTCGCGATTGGATGATCGTCGATCGCCAGCAGAACGTCGCCGGCTTGGAGACTATTCGCCGCCGGGCCAGCCGCGATCACCGTTCCAACGAGCACGCCGCGATCGTCATCTTTCAAACCGAGGAAGTGCCGTTGCGCCGGGTTCTGCAATTTCGTGAAGGTGATGCCGAGATCGACGTAGCGATCGTAATGGCCGTCCTCGACGTCCTTGAGAAACCGCCGAATCACCGCCGTCGGAATCATGTAGGCCACGCCCTGCGCGACATCGCCGCTGTAGCCCTGGAACGCCACCCCGACGACTTTCGCGTCCTGCATTACCGGCCCGCCGCTGTTGCCAGGGTTAATCTGCGCGCTGATCTGAATGGCGAGATGCGAATCGACTGACGAATGCGAGTAGAGCTGGAAATCAATTCGCGAAACGATGCCGGTCGTCACTGACATGCGTTCGCCGCCGAGCGGATAGCCGTAGGCGGAGACGGTCGACTCGAGATCGGGGATCCCGCCGAATTTCAACGGGATCATGTTTTTGAAAAAATCGGGGGACGCGACTTTCAGCAGCGCGAGATCGCAGTCGTGCGCGACGAACAAAACCGTGGCGGGATATTTATTCGGATCGCCATCGCGCTCAACCGTGAGATAACGGCTGTTGCTGACAACGTGCGCGTTCGTCATGATCCGGTTCCCGTCGATCACGAAGCCGGCGCCGATACCGCGCTGGACGCCGCCCGAATTCCACGGCGCGCGATAATCCGGTTCCACTTCTGTCGCCGTGATGCGGACCAGACTTTTTTGGATCGGTCCGTTTGGTCGCGCCGGCTGAGCCACGATAACGGGCACCGGCGGAGGCGCGACTGGCACTGACGGCGTTGGGGTCGACAACTCTCCCGGCGGTTCGGGCGGGCTTTTCTGTTGCGCGCGCGCGTCCATCGCGAACAGCAAAGAAATTGAGAGAATTGCCCAGCGCCTCATTGCAAAGTCGCAAAGATGGGGCGGATGATCGATAAATCAACCCGCTCTGCGGATTGTCTTGTTCATGCTCATGATCCTGCTCCGATCCTGGGCTGACGCGATGCCCGTTCAGTGGCACTGTCATCCTGAGTGGAGCGAAGCGGAGGGCGAAGGATGACAAAATCAAACCCGAGAGCGGAATGCTTACGCACCTACGGTCAGGACCTGACAGCCCTTGTAATAAGCGCAGGAAGGTTCACAAGATCATGAGCATGATCGAGATCAGGAGCAGGAATTTAAGCGACATGAACCGGAGCCTGCCGGCAATCGCGCTCACAGCTCCCGCATTCTATCTGCGTCGTCGCATGCCCGATCCCAAACCGGTCGCGCAACGCATCGCTTACATCGTGCAAAAACAAATCGTTCCGCGGCGCTTCTTTCATCACCAAATGAACGGTCAGCGCCACTTCCGTCGTGCTCATCGCCCAGATATGCAGATCGTGCACCGCCGTCACGCCGTCGAGTTTCGCCAGATAATTTTCGACTGCGTCCGGATCGATTCCCGCCGGCACCGCGTCCATCGAAAGGTTGATTGACTCCCGGAGCAAGCCCCAGGTTCCCCAAACAATCACCGCGCCAATCGCCAGACTCACCGCCGGATCGAGCCACTGCCAACCCGTCAACTTGATCGCAAACGCCGCCACCACCACGCCCGCCGAAACTGCCGCATCGCCCGCCATGTGGAGAAACGCCCCTTTCAAATTCAGATCCCGTTTCCTTCCCGACATGAAAAGCAACGCCGAGATTCCGTTGATCACGATCCCGATCGCCGCCACCGCCATTACCGTTCCGCCCGCCACGTTTTGTGGTTCGGCCAATCTCCGGATCGCCTCGACCGTGATTCCACCCACGACCACGAGCAAAATCACGGCATTAATCAACGCCGCGAAGATCGACGACCTTCGCCATCCGTACGTCCGTCTGCTCGTCGGCGCCGCCTTCGTCAACTGCATCGCTCCCCAGGCGAGCAGCAGGCAAAACACATCACTCAAATTGTGTCCGGCGTCCGAAATCAGCGCGAGCGAGTGAGCCGCTAATCCATAGAAAACTTCGGCGACGACGAATCCGAGATTGAGCACAACGCCGATCGCAAACGCCGCGTTGTTACTCGGCGGCTCATGCAAATGCCCGGAATCGTCGTGATCGTGCATCATCTCATCGTTAAGCTAGGAGCATAACGACGCCCAGCAAGGCCGGCCGGCATTGCGTGTTGGACTACGCTTTCCTCTCTCACGGGAGTTCGATGCGGGGCGACGATCGTGTTATCCCAGCGCTAAAGCGCTAGGCTATTATCAGCGGAATGCCGTCTCCCCTGAACAATAGCCCAGCGCTTTAGCGCTGGGATTGGAGGATCAAAAAAAGCCGAGTCCCGTCAGGGACGAAAGAGACGTCGATCAACGGTCATTGTACCAGTATCTCTGAATAAATTCGTCCGTTGCGTTAGGATTCCTTAATCGCCCGAGCGCCATTCGCGTGAAGTCGCGAAAGTAGTGCCAGTCGCCATGACGATCGAACTTCCTGGTTGACGCCACCGCCTTAATCGAGCGGAGCCGGATTAGTCGTTGCCGACGAGAACGGCCGAGTCGCTTTAAGGTCCACAGGAAAGTCACATCTTCTGCGACCAAGAGCCGCTCGTTGTAGCCGCCGATCGCTTCGAAATCGCTTCGCCGGCAGAAAACGACGCCCGCATCCATTCCCGTCACCAGCACTAGCGGAATAATTGCCGCATAGGTAGCGACCAGGGCGAGCGACCAGCGTTCCATGGTCACGCCGGTAGCGCCGCCGACGATACGACTGTCAGCCAGCGCACGCTCGATGCCGTTAAAAGTTTCGGGATGGATTTGGCTGTCCGCATCTATGAATGCCAGGATCGGGCTACTGGCCTGGGCCGCACCTCCGTTGCGGGCCGCGGCAATCGCGCGCTTCGCCACCGATACCACGCGGCAACCGCGGGCCGCCGCGATCTCGGCGGTGCGATCGGTGGACGCGTTGTCCGCCACGATCACTTCGATTGCGTCCGGGCCGAAAGAATAGCGCGCCCGCGCAACGTCCACCGTATCGAGCAACCGAGGCAACAACGCTTCTTCGTTGTGAGCCGGGATAACAAGTGTTTGTCGGATATCTGTCTGCATCTTGTCACACAAGTCCCAACGAGTTGTTGCTACAGCCTGAACAGGACAGGATCAGGAGGAACAGATACGCCTCCTCGTAGTCTGAAAAAAGAACTCCACAAGGTTAACCTCGAATTGAGAAGTCATTCTTGATGAAATCAGTTTCCATGAGTGCAGATCAAATGCTTGCACGCTCCAACAGCACGCGGAGGACTTTTTCGGCTTCGAAGAATTGGCGGGCGATTTCGCGGGCGGCTAATGAGTGGCGGGTGTAGTCGGCGTTGATCTCTTTTACGGCTTCGGCGATCTCACTTAACGACTGAAAGGCGATGAGGCCGTGGCGGCCGCCGCCGAAGTGTTGCGTGAAGCCGGTATCCTGGATGATAACAGGGCGACCGGCGGCAAGATAACAGCCGCTCCGGTCGCTGAACCAGCCGGTGCTGAGCCGGATGTATTGGTCTTTGGCGACGGTGAATTCGCCTTTCGAACGGCGGATGTAA
>DASQPH010000050.1:0-5848 GCA_035644055.1 Chthoniobacterales bacterium | reverse complement strand
GCGATGACATTCTCGAATGCTTTTTGGTGCGGCAGGAAGCGAACCGTAACAGCAAGCGGTTCGGCGTGGATTTCCGGGCGGCGCTCGCGCGGCTGGCCGTGGTCGCGTTGCGCATCCTGCGCGCGCGACGGCCGGTGATCGCGATCCGGGCGATCTTTTCGCCGCTCCGGCTTGCGTGGACCGCGCCGCTCGCGATCACGATCGCGATTCCGCGGCCGATCATGGCGGCGTCCGGTCGGGTCCGCTTCTTCGCCTTCGAAATTGGCATAGTCGTTCGGACGGGCCGGCTCATTCGCCCAGGAGGGCAGCATCCGGAGGTCGAGCAGGTCCTCGGTTGGCGTCGGCGACGGCATTGATTCTCCTTACGCCAAGCGCGAGGGAAGTAAACTGCGGGCGCGACTGCTTCGGCCTGAAATTGATTGACCCCGAATGCGTTCGGGGTTGACAAGGCCGCTAATTCATTTAGTTGCGATGCTTGCCGGGAATGTTAAGAAACGATCCCCTCGAATAACGCCAAAGGAGAAAACTTTATGTCCGATAAACCAATTGAAGAGAAGGTGAAAGAGATCATCGTCGAGCAGCTCGGCGTGAACCCGGAACAGGTCACTCCGACCGCATCGTTCATCGAAGATCTGGGCGCGGATTCGCTCGATATCGTGGAGCTCGTGATGGCTTTCGAAGAAGAATTTTCCGTCGAAGTCCCGGATGAGGATGCCGAGAAACTGCAAACCGTCGGCGATGTCATCAAATACATCGAAGACAAGTCTTCAAAGCAGTAGGCCCGGCGCTTTAGGCGCAATGATTTTTCGAGAGGCGCGGCGAATAGCCGCGCCTTTTGTTTTTCCAAAATCCACGCGGAGTCAGCGCCGGGAAGCTCCAAATCCCAAACTCCAAACTCCAAACTCCAAAGAAATTCGAAATCCCAAGCTCAAAAAAAGGGACCGAACCACCCCCTTTGGGATTTGGTGCTTGGGGCTTCTTTGGTGCTTGGGATTTGGAACTTGGAGCTTTCGCGCGCGACCGCGTTTCGCGGTTGCGCGCGTCTCCGACCGGCCCAGACTGAAAAGGTGAACTTCGCCCTCTTCGAGCGGCCGCTTTTCTACCTCGGGGGACATTCCGTGTCCTTCCTCGGCCTGATGGCATTTGCCGGCCTCTTCACGGCGGGATTGCTTATCGGGGCGGCTCTCCAAAGCGATGTGGTGCGGCGGTTCCTCGCCCGCTTCAAGCTGGACCCCAATTTCACCGCGATCGTCACCACGATCCTGAGCGTTTCGACGATTGTCTTCTTCACCGTCAGCGCGATCAACGCCGCCGGCATTCCCCTGCTCTGGACCACGCCGATTCCCGGATTTTCGCTGAGCCTCGTTCAAATCTTCCTGCTCATCGTGCTCCTCATCGCGGTCTTCTGGTTTTCCTCGCGCACGAAACGCGTCCTCTTCAATCGGTTCCTCGTTAGAAGCGGGCTGGACCGTTCCCTTCAGTACGCCATCGCGCAGATCGTCAGCAAGTTCGTCCTCGTCATCGGGATTTTCATCGTCCTGGAAAACACCGGGATCCACCTTGCCGCCCTGACGGTTTTCGCGGGCGCGGTCGGCGTGGGCGTGGGATTTGGGCTCCAGAACATCGCCAGTAATTTCATCAGCGGGCTCGTGATTCTCGCCGAGCGGCCGATCACGATCGGCGATCGCGTGGAGGTGGCCGGTGTGGTCGGACAGGTCCAACATATCCGCGCTCGCAGCACGGTCATCGTGACCAACGACAACATCGCGATGATCGTGCCGAACACGAAGTTCATCGATTCGCCGATAACGAACTGGACCTACGGCGATCCGCGGGTGCGCTTTCGTATTCCCGTCGGCGTCGCCTATGGCAGCGACGTCAGGAAAGTGAGCGACGCGCTCGTCGCCGCCGGGCGAAGTAATCCGCATGTTCTCGACGATCCCGCGCCGAGCGTTTTTCTGAAAGAGTTCGGCGCAAGCTCGATCAATTTCGAGCTGGTCGTGTGGAGCAGCGAGATGAGCCATCGCCCCAGCCGCTTCAAGAGCGATCTCAATTTCGCGATCGAAGAAAAACTGCGCGAAGCTGGAATTGAGATTCCGAATCCGCAACGCGATCTCCATATTCGAAGCGGAGTGCTCCGAATCGAGAAGGCGAACGAAAACGCCTAAGCGCGTGATTGCTTCTTCTGTAGCCGCTTCGCTGTGCGAAGCGTATATGAAGCGTCGTCGCGCCCGGCGCTTCGCATAGCGAAGCGGCTACAGAAGACAGCCCGCGCAATGTCTGTTACGAAAACAATTCCTTTCCCGGATGGAGTGGCGCGGGTTCTGTCGCGGGCGGAACTCGAGACTCACGATCTCTGGACACGCGCCTTCGAAGGCAAAACAAAGGACCACCGGTTCTACGAGATCGTGGCGGACACGCTCGGAAACAATTTCGAGCATCATTATCTGGTGCTCGAAGATCGCGCCGGAAAAGTGCGCGGCATTCAACCGGTTTTCTTCGTGCAGCAAAATCTCGTCGAAGGAATTCCGGCGTTGCGCAAAGCCGTGGATAAAGTCCGGCAACGTTTCCCGCGTTTCCTGACCATGCGGTTGCTGATGATCGGCAACGCTGCCGGCGAAGGACATTTATCCGCCTGTGCTGCTGGCGATGAGGCGTGGGTCGCCATGGCGCTCCGCGAAGTCCTCCCTGAGTTCGCGCGGCAAGCGAAAGCATCGCTTATCGTGTTCAAGGATTTTCCGTCGACCTATCGCGAGACCCTGGCCGATCTCGGCCGGACCGGCTTTACCCGCATCCCGAGCATGCCGATGACCGAGCTGTTGCTCGATTACCGCGACTTCGATCATTACGTGACGACGCTCGGCGCTTCGACGCGGAAAGATTTGCGCCGAAAATTTCGCAGGATCGCGGCGGCCGCGCCGATCACTGTCGAAATCGTGACTGATCTCACGCCGGACCTCGACGATGTTTACCCCTTCTACCTTCAGGTGCACGAGCGCTCGCCGATGAAGTTTGAGCGGCTCACGAAAGAATATCTGTCTGAACTCGGCCGCCGCATGCCGGATCGCGTCCGTTTTTTTATCTGGCGCCAGGACGGAAAGGCGATTGCCTTCAGCGTCGCGCTCGTGCATGACGGCACGATCTACGACGATTATCTCGGCCTGGACTATCGCGTGGCGCTCGATCTCCATCTCTACTTTTACACGCTGCGCGATATTTTGAGCTGGTCGTTGGAACAAGGTCTGAAACGTTACCGGAGCAGTCCTCTAAATTATCAGCCGAAGCTTCATCTCGGTTGCAACCTGTATCCGCTCGATCTCTACGTCCGGCATACCAATCCCGTCTTGAACAAAATCTTTCGCCCCTTCCTGAAACTCCTCGAACCGACGCGGCATGATCCGGTGTTGCGACGTTTTCGAAACGCGCACGAACTCCATGGAAACTGAAACGAGGCCCGCCGGATTTCGGAACCCGTGGCTGCACCTCGCGATCAGCGTCATCTGCGTCGCGATCTATGAGCTGCTGTTGAAGCGCGGCGCCTCGGAGACAGCGGATCCAAATTCGAGCTGGTCGTGGACCGGGCTTACCGGGCTCGGGTCGATCTATGTCTGGATCGCGATCGTCTTCGTGATTATCAGCCTCATCACCTGGCTTTACGTTCTCCGCTATCTTCCGCTCTCGGTCGCATTTCCTATTTCACAAGCGGTTCATGTGCTGGTTCCGCTGGGGAGCTGGTTAATTCTCGGTGAGAACATCGTCACTTTGCGCTGGATCGGCATCGCATTGGTCTCGTTAGGCCTGGCCATCGTCGCGAAACCAGTCGCGCGCCTGGAGGAAGAATTATGACGGCCATCGCGTTGGTTATTGTTTTGGTCGCGCTCGTCGCGCACACCGCCGGCCAGATTTTTCTGAAACACGCGATGGCTTCGTCAAACGCGCAAGCCGGTTTTCGTTCGCGAGCAGTCGCGATTCCTTTCTGGATCGGGATTGCGCTTATGACGACGCAGTTCTTTCTCATCCTCGGTTTACTGCAACGCTACGACCTGAGTTTCATTTACCCGTTCCAAGGGCTCGGCGTGATCATCATCACGCTGACGGCGGGAATTACCCTCCGGGAAAGACTCTCGCTCCAGCTCGTGATCGGGTCGCTCCTGATCAGCTTCGGCGTGGTCCTGGTCTCAATGACCTAGGTGGATCGAGCGCTCCGTCGCTCGATGACAATAATCAGGACCGGCGTCACTCTAAATCGAGCGACGGAGCGCTCGATCCACCCAGAAACGGCCACAACTGATTAAAGGCGCGAAGATTAATTTTTCGCGCGGCTTCGATATCGACGGGCGGCAATTTCGGATGGTCCGTCTCGGCGACGACCCGTTGTTTTAATCGCGCATATCTCGGCGGAGAAAACGCGCCGCAGATATCGCCGGCAACGATCCTGGTGTGAGGGCGCAGTTGCGCCAACGCCCACGCCACATCCTCGACCGCGAAACGGCCGCTCTCCCAATTTGTCACGGCGTCTTCCGCGCGGAAGCAATCGAGATCGATCGTAACGTAGATGTTCGTCCCGGCCATTGCCTCGGCGAACTGCATGAACCTGGCCCGCCAGTTCGAGCGCAGAATCGCCCCCGGCCGATTCTGGTCCGTCGCCGGCCGCTCGTCGGCCCATGGATGGACCTCCAATTCGCCGCTTCGCACGGCGCGTCGATTGCCGAACAAATTCCTCGGCCACCAGCATTCGAAATTTCCGCAACCCCAGACGCTGACCTTTTCGACCAAGGGCAGCTCGAGGGCGCGATTGATCCAGCCGCCGCAACCCCAGCGCGGCGGGCGCACGTCCCAATCCGGATGGTTATCGAAAGAAACGAGCACGAACGGTTCGGCAAGCCGCCGAATCCAAAGCGCGCTCAGGTGATGGAAATCGCCGGAACCGTAAACAAGGAATGGCGCGAGCCGCGGGCTGAACCCGTGAAAAAATTCCTCGATGAGACGAGACGGGGCGGAGAATCGCAGGCGCGGTCCCCATTCCCGCGCGTCGATTACCGGCAGGTCGCGCGGGAGATCGATCCAGGCATCGTCGAGGTTAAGGTGCAAAGTTCGAAATCCCTATGCGCGCAGTTCGACCGGCGCAAGCGATGTTAAAATGTCATGCCGAGGGAAACGCAGGAGGAGAAACTCAAGGAGCAGGAAGCGAAGCGCGATTTCTTTTGCATCGTGAGCGATGCCTTTCGCGTCTTCGCCCGGAGAACTTCGAACGTGCTCGGCAGCGCCTGGGCCTTCGTCCTGGCGTTGCTCGTTATCGTCGTCTGGGGCGCAACCGGGCCGACCTTCCATTACTCAGACACCTGGCAGCTCATTATCAATACGGGGACGACAATCGTCACCTTTCTAATGGTGTTTCTCATTCAGAACACCCAGAACCGCGACGCCAAAGCCGTGCACCTGAAGCTCGACGAGATCATTCGCGCGATTAAAGGCGCCCGGAACGAGCTGGTCGATCTGGAAGAATTATCGGACGAGGACCTGAAAAAACTCGAGCAACAGTTTCAGCGCATCCGCCAAAAAGCCGAACACGACGGAAACCACGCCACAAAACGTCACCCGCCGAAGGAGCCTTAGGATTCAGGAGCCGGCGCTTTGGCCGAGAGCGCTTCGCCGGTGCGAATAAAAACTTTGCCGCTCGGGCAGAGATTGAAGATCTCGCAGCGATGGCAATCGGGTTTGCGCGCGAAGCAACGGCGGCGGCCGTGCCAGATCAGCCAGTGGCTCCAGTTCGTCCAATGCTCCTTCGGCACGAGCTTCATCAGATCCTGCTCGATCTTTTCCGCATCGGTCTGGCGCGTGATCTTGA
>DASQPH010000049.1:0-5275 GCA_035644055.1 Chthoniobacterales bacterium | reverse complement strand
GCGGGGAACGGGAGCTCATGGACGCCGGCCTGGAGCAGACGCGCGCCCGTGTTTCGATCGCGGCAGAGTTCGATCGCGCGTTCGCTTTCGTCGATGCCCGTCAGCTCGGCTTGCGGAAATTTCCGCCGGAGCGCGGCGAGCATTCCGCCGCTGCCGCAACCGGCATCGAGGACGGAAAATCTTGCCGCGTCAGGTTCGATGGAATCGGCGACGTGCCGGCGGAGGGCCCGGTACCACCAATAGTGGTCCTCGACCGCGCGCATGATGTCGTGTTCCTGGGGTTTCATGCCGAGCCCGGCCTAACGAGTCGTGCGGACACTGTCATCCTTCAGCTGATACAGGCGCGGTTCGTCGGCGTCGACTGCCCAAAAAGAAAATTTTGCACCGGCCGGGGCCGCGGTTTTCGGAAACGTCGCACTCCATTCGGACCACATTTGGTCCATTGAATGGAAACGTTTCACAATGTCGGGCCGCATCGCAAAGGAATCGGAAATCGCGAAGAGGGTCCATGGTTGATCGGCGGCGGTGCGATACGCAACCGCGACACAATCCGCCGGGCGGCGTTTCGCGTCGAGCGCGGCCCATCCCGTGGCGCGAAGAGAATTGCCCTCCACTGGCGTGATGGATTCGCAGGAACCCGAGGCACGCCGGCCGTTGGCGATTTCATGCGGAAGAGCTTCGAGACGATTCGTTCGGACAAGCGGCGGCCGGATTAATTTCAACCGATCGAGCTCCTCGGCGCTTTCCGTCACCGGCCGGGCGTCATTTGGATAAGCAGTTTTCTTGATGACTTCCGAAGTATCGATGGCCTGACAAAACAGGACCGCGGCGCGTGCCAATCGGTCTTTTGCGGAAAGCGCGCGCAGAAAAAAGCGGCTGTTGGACGCGCAAACTCTGTAGGGAACAAGATAGGCCACGACCAGCAAAAGACAGAGCGCGCGCGACCATTTGAGAGAGGCAAAACTTCGGCCGCGCGCGTTCCGGTCGCGAACAATCAGCGCGACGAGGCCAATGCTCGCGATCGTCAGGTAAATCGAAAACGTGACGTAACGCGACGCGAGCGCATAGGGCGCCCCGTAACCCACGCGCCCGAGCGCGGCGAGGACCGAGCTGCCGATGGAATGCAGAGCCAGCGCGAACCACGGAAGCGTTTTCGAGAGAAAGACGCGGTCGCGAATTCGCCGGACGCAATAGACGATCGCGGCGCCGAAGATCGTCAACTGCGCCAGACCGAACCCAAGCGCGGCAAGAGCGGGCCGATCTTTCCAGGCGTAAGCCAGGCTTCCACCGAGGAATTCGAGAATGAACCCGGCGTATTCCCTCCACGAAACCGCGGGCGCAAAGGCGGTCATCGCTGGCGGCTTTTGATAACCCCAGAAATAAACCGCTGCACAAAGCGCGGTGGTCCCGATCCACGCGAGGAGCCAGTTACGCCGGCGCGGAATCGACTGCGTGAGCAAAAGGGTTGGAAAAGTTAGCGCCCACGCGAGCAAACCATTCGCCAGACTGAACGTGCTCGCGGTGGCGAGCGTTGCGCAGAGAATGAATTTCCAAACGGGCGCGATTCGATCGGTGCCGATAACGATAAGCGCCGATATAAGGAAGAGCGCGGGGAAAAATGAGGGGAACCCGGAGGCAAAGAGCCACAGCTCAAATTTCGCCGGCGTAAAAATCGCGAGCACTGCCAGCCAAAAACAAATTGCGATTGCGCCAGTCCGAAGTTCCGATCGGCAAAGCAAAATGAAAATGCCCGCGGCCGTGAGCCAGCAGCAGATGACCGAGAGCATCATCTGGTCGCGCACATCCCAATGACCATCAGCCGCCGAGAGAATGAAGATCAGCTTCGGCAAAACGGTGCGGGCTTCCTGTTGCTGCGCGAAAATCTCTGCCCAATGCAGATGACCCGTGTGCGCCTGAATAATGAGCGGCGCCATTTCCCAATCGTCGAGGGTGGGCACTTCGACCGCGTAATGTCGAACCAGATAGGTGAGATACAGCATCGGAAACAGGGCCACGATCCAGATCAGGGTAAAGGCCACGATGCGATTGCGGGACGTGGGCGCATCGAGCCAACGGCCCAGCTCAAAAATTTTGTCGCGGCTCGCGCGCACAACCGAGCGCGGACTCAGCAACGCAGCTACGCTGGCCAGAAAAGCCACGACCAGAGAAATGCGCAGAACGTGATGCATTAAGAAGCGGTCACCCTATCGTTTCATCCTGAAGGGCCCACGATTCCCGCCGCGCTCAGACGGAGGCGGCGAATTCGAACGCTGTTTTTAAGGGATAACGCGCTCCGAAACAAGCCGGCGATTATCACCGGCCTGCAGGGAATTCCCTATCCGTTCCTGTCGCCGGCTACGGCAGATTGAACACTTCCACAACGCCGTTGCCGTTGCCATTTGCCCCTCGCACAATCGCGGTATGCGAGCCGACCTGGACCGACGCGAGAATGGCTGATTCCTTGGCGTTAGCTGGAGCGAGCCCGGTTTGTTGGATCTCGGCCGCCTGATCGTCCTGCCAGTTATCGTTGGTCGCGACGGTGGTGCCGTTGGAATCGTGCAGTTCGAGGATTGGGTCGCTGAGAGGGTTCGGCACTCGTCCCGCGAGCGACGGTCCGATCGCACGGATCAATACGTTGATGTTACCCAATCGATTTCCGGTGATGAAGCCGCCGATCAAAACGTTATCGCCGGTTTCGACAAGGCCGCGTGTGCTCAGGTTCGCCAATCTCGAATTGTTAGTCGCATCAAGATCGAAGGCTTGAACGAGGCCGATGCCGGTGCTGTTGTTCTTGCCGCGAACGACCGCGGTGTAGGCGCCGGGATCGAGCGAATGAATGATCGCGGACTCGCGAGGGTCTGCCGGGGCCAACCCAACCGCTTCAATCTGCGCGCGCTCTGGCGCCTCCATCCAGTTGTCGTTGCTCACGATGAGCACACCGTGCGAGTCGTACAGTTCCGGCGTTGGATCCGCGAGCGATCCCGGAACTTTCGTCGACGGTCCAATTGCGCAGATGCCGACTTTTTTGGGATCGGTTCCTGTAATAATAAAACCGCCGATGAGGATGTTGTCGCCGGTCTGGACCTTTAATCGGCTCGAGATGTTGAGGAGCTGGGCCGCGCTCGGATTCGATACCGTGTTCACTTCAATGAATTGCAGATCCGTATTCGAGCTCACCTTGCCCCGCGAATCGGTCACAACGAGTCGCACCGCATAAAGGCCGGGTTGGGTGAAGGCGTGACTGATCGCAGGGGAGTTCTGGACAACGTCATCGTTGCCGTCGCCGAAATTGAAGGTGTAAGTCCCGATGGTGTCGATTGCATCGGGGTCGGAGGAGCCGCTGCCATCGAAGTGGACCGTCAGTGAAGCGACCCCGCTATGCACATCTTCGGCAAGGCGCGCGAACGGCGCTGTGTTCGGCAAACACAAATTCGCAGGGCGCAATTGATAGCTGGCCGCGCCGGTCGTATCGGGAATGGTTTCGTTCGTGCCGCCACTCCCCGGGACCTCGGATGGCGGTGAGAAGCGGACGCTACCCAACGTAATATTGATCGCCTGACCAGGATTCATCGGACCGCATGTCCCCGTGCAGACCGCCTTTGATTGGAACAAGCTCTTTGGCAGAACCAACGTGATCGTTCCATCTGATTTGTAATTGCTCGCCATCGCTCCGGTGGGGAGATCCACGATGGTGGAGAAGAAACGGGCGGCACCTTGGAAGACGCCGGTTGTGCCAAGGGTGAATCGCGGGTTCGTGGGATCAGTCGAAATCATCGAGACGAACCAATCCTCTTGCGCACCGACGACCGGCGCGGCGGGCGGATTGTAGCCGGGAACATTGAAACGCACAGACCACCGCCAATCCGGCGGGACGGTCGAGAGATCGACCACCTTTATCGTGAAGACAATGTTGTCGGCCGCGCCGGTGTTCGGGTTGCTGATTGGCTCCGCTATCGAAACCGAAGTGATGTCATGTGATTTTTGCGCGTCCGTCTCGTCGCCGACTGGATCTGAGACCGCAGTGACGCCGGGCTGGCTGCAAGAGCCGGTAAACTCGATGCGCGGCGTGACCGAAAGCTCGAGGGGATTGCTGGGCAAACCGGTGCCCGCGCCATTCACTGCTACAACCCGGTAGATGTATTTCGCAACGGCCGGATCCAGGTTCCGATCCGTAAAATTTTGCTTGTCGCCCAGTTGCTGGCCGACCTGAATTTCCGATCCTGGCGTCGTTGTCGCCCGGAAAATCTTGTACTGTGTGATCGCTGAGCCGCCCGCATCTGGCGCGATCCAATTCAAATACGAGGCCATGTCGTCGCGACGTCCCGAGAGACAGGCGCGCTGGGGCGCGACCGGTTCCGGAGTGTCGAACGCAGCCAATAAACCTTTGCCGCCGGATTGCCGCGCGATGCTTGCTTTCGAGCTGTAGGAATTCGATCCGCCGGTTTCACATTGCTCGATGCAACCATCAGCGAAGGCGAAAAGGATGCGGCCTTTGTCGTCCATGGTGATGTCGTTAAAGTCGAGCAGGTTTCGGCAAACGTTTGCGCCACCGCCATTCCAAATGCACGCTTCGCGCTGGACCGGGCCATTCGGCGTCGCGTTCACGGTCGTCCAGGTCTGGCCGCCATCGTAAGTGTGCGCGACCAAACCCCACCAGGTGCCGGTGAAATCCGCGGCCTGATGATCGCCGCTGGTCCGCGTGCCGAGGAATGCAACTGCAGCGCGATCGCGATCACCGACAACGACGGACGGAAACACCGCGTTCTTAACTCCCAGGCTCGCGCCGATGTCGTACGGCTTGCTCCAGGTCACGCCGCGATCGTCGCTATACGCAACGAAAGCGTGATTGTCCGGACTTGGCGGAGCCGGAGTGGCGCTCGGGGCTGGTGTCGGCGTCGGCACCGGTCCGGCCCACGCCATATAAATTCGGTTCGAAGTAGCGGAACCCGTCGGCGCAGCTTTGCTGATGCCGACAGACGGATCATCGCTGCCGCTCTGGCTTTCCGGGATCGTGCGCACGGTCCAGGTCGTGCCTGCGTCAGTTGAAACCGTGACCGCCTGGCCGCCGCCACAACGCGCGTTCGGCACGTAGACAGTGCCATCCGGCGCGACCTTCACGTGACCATGAATGAGTTGACTGCATCCGCCGGGAGCCGGTGAGCCGGGATAAATCGGGACTGACTTTCCGAAGTTCAATCCGCCATCATCACTGCGCGAACAAAACGCCGTCGAAGCCGCAACCAGGACGTTGCCGGATTGCCCGCAATAATAAACC
>DASQPH010000048.1:0-26261 GCA_035644055.1 Chthoniobacterales bacterium | reverse complement strand
GCCTCTTGGTTTTGGCGTCGACTCAACCGCACCCTTGGCTGGAGTTTTCTCGACGCGCTCTGGCTTACCCTCGCCGGCCTGGCCGCCGCCTTCATCGTTCTGCGGGAAGGCATTGTTTGTATCGTGATCGTTTCGCCGGTGCTCTACGTCTTCATCCTGTGCGGCGTCCTGCTTGGACGGATTTGGTTCCGGCCGAATCATTCGAAGCTCCACCTGACGATCTTCCCTCTCCTCGCGTTGATCGCGCTCGGCGAATCGGTTTATCACTCGGAAGGACTGGCAGTCGTCACCGATCGCATCATCATTAACGCGCCCCCAGCGAAAGTCTGGCCGCATGTTCTCGCGTTTCCCGAGATTCCCGATCCCCCGAGCTACTGGATTTTCCGGCTAGGGCTTCCGTATCCGACGACAACCACGAACAGCGGGAATTTCGTCGGCGCGGATCGGCAATGCATTTTCAGTAACGGTGTCGTGATCAAGGAACGCGTCGCCGAGTTCGTCCCGAACGAAAAGCTCACCTTCGACATTGCCGAACAGCCAACCGATCCCGAGGCCTACGGCCACATCACGCTTCACCGAGGCCAGTTCGTTTTACAGGACAATCACGATGGCACGACGACGTTGATCGGCTCAAGTTGGTACACGCTCCACGTTCGTCCGCGCTGGTATTTCGATCTCTGGACCCGCGACATGAGCCGCGAAGTGCATCTGCGCGTAATGAATTATATCAAGCGACTGGCAGAAAGCGCCGATTAATCGATGGGCCCAGCCACGTGAGACGAAGCCTTTTACGTGGCTACCCCGCATAGATTCGAACTATGAATAACGCCTCCAAAGGGCGCTGTGTTACCGTTACACCACGGGGTAATGCGCTCCCAACAATGTAGCTTGGCCGTTTTGATTTTAAAGCGCAACGCTTCGACCGAGAATAACCCCGAAAGCTTTCGGGGCTGTGTTACCGTTACACCACGGGGTAATCGACGCGCTCCTCAGTCTTAGATCGCAAATTGCAAATCGCAATTCGCAATGCGCCCCTCAGCTAGAACGAGGTGCTGAGTTCACCGGCGGCGCAGCCGGCGCGAGACATCTTTACGTGCTCGAGGATAGCGTGAACCTGCGCAAGAAGCTCGTCGGGCCGGTGCGGCTTGCGGATTACACCGGCGAGCCCGCCGGCAAGCATGCGCTCGACGCGGTTCTGGGCTTGTCCCAGAAAGCCGGTGCTCAGTAATACCACCACCGCGGGATCGATTCCTCGCAGCCGGCGAAACGTTTCTTCGCCGTCCATGAACGGCATGGACAGATCGAGTAACACCAAATCGAATCGGCGCGGTTGTTTCCTAAATTCTTTCAAGCAGTCGAAGCCGGATGACGTGGTTACGACCTCAAACCCAGCTTCAGAGAACAGGCGTTGCGCCAGAATGCGGGCGGCGGGCTCGTCATCAACCACAAGAATTCGGCGGCGACGGCCGAGAGCGCCGGGAGCGTGCGGAAGAGCAGATTTTGTTTCGTAAGTCATCTTTTAAAGGATCAGCGGGTTAAATCCCGATCTATGAAGAGCATAGAGCAGGAAAAATGCCTTGGCTTAGAATTACCATAAACCGGGTTTTCCTGCGCTCGGAGCAACAAATGGGTTGCAAATTCCCGCCTTTCCGCGCTCGCAAAGTCGATCAAACCAGCTATGTTTCCTTCCCCACAAATGAGCCAATTGTCTATCCAGGACCTGCGGGTCTCCATTGCCGAACAGGAAATCATTCGCGGCCTCTCGCTCAGGGTTCCGAAAGGCGAAGTGCACGCTCTCATGGGCCCGAACGGCTCCGGCAAAAGCACGCTCGCCAAAGTTCTGGCCGGTCATCCCGATTACAACGTCACCGCCGGCAAGGTCGAGATGGATGGCGAGAATATTATGGAACTGGAACCCGATGAGCGGGCGCGGAAGGGATTGTTCCTCGCGTTTCAATATCCCAGCGAAATTCCAGGCGTGAGCATCGCGAATTTTCTCCGCGCCGCCGTCCAGGCGCGTTTGCCGGAGGGTGAGGAACTCGAAGCGACGGAGTATTACGCCAAACTCTACGAGAAAATGGACCTGCTGGAGATGGATCGCTCGTTCACTTCGCGGTCTGTGAATGAAGGATTTTCCGGCGGCGAAAAGAAACGGAACGAAATTTTACAACTCGCGATGTTGCAGCCGAAGTACGCGGTGCTCGATGAAACGGACAGCGGTCTCGACATCGACGCGCTCAAGGTGGTGGCTCATGGCGTGAATTCGATGCGCGGGCCGGACATCGGCATCCTGGTGATCACGCATTACCAGCGGTTGCTCGAATACATCGTGCCCGACCACGTTCACGTCATGGTGCAAGGCCGGATCAGGCGGAGCGGCGGAAAGGAACTCGCGCTGGAGTTGGAAGAAAAAGGCTACGAAAGTTACGAAGCGGCAGAAGAACTAGGCGAGCCCGCCGTCGCCTAACCGGAGATTGTTATGACCAAGGAACCATCAGCTTTAGAGATCGAGCGGAACATCGGAAACTTCGCGTATCCCGAAACCCACACCCACGATGCCGGCGTTGGCTTGACGGAAAAGACGATCCATTACATCTCGGACATCAAGGAAGATCCCGATTGGGTTCGGCAGTTTCGGTTGAAGGGTTACGAAACTTTTCTCAGTAAACCGATGCCGACGCATTGGGCGAGCAAAGATCTTGAGGCGATCGTTTTCGATAATATCCGCTATTACCTGAGCGCCGGGACGCAACCGAAGCGAAGTTGGGAAGAGGTTCCGGAAGACGTGAAGCGCACCTTCGAACGGCTTGGAATTCCCGAACAGGAACGGAAATTTCTGGCGGGCGTGGAAGCGCAGTTCGATAGCGAGGCCGTTTATTCGAACATCAAGAAAGCCGTCGGCGAACAGGGCGTGATCTTCGTGGGAAGCACCGAGGGCCTGAAACATCATCCGGAAATTTTCCGGAAGTGGTTCGGCAAAGTGATCCCGATCGGGGACAACAAATTCAGCGCGCTGAACTCGGCGGTCTTCAGTGGCGGCTCGTTCATCTACGTGCCGCCCGGCGTGAAAGTGAAGCATCCGCTTCAGGCTTATTTCCGAATTAACGCCGAGAACTTCGGGCAATTCGAGCGGACGCTGATCATCGCCGATGAAGGCTCGGAAGTGACCTACATGGAAGGCTGCACGGCGCCGAAGTTCAATACGGCGACGTTGCACAGCGCGGTGGTCGAGCTCGTCGCGCTCAAAGGCGCGAAGATTCAGTACATCACGGTCCAGAATTGGTCGGCGAACGTGTTCAACCTCGTCACGAAGCGCGGCCTCGCCCACGAAGATGCCGAAGTGAAATGGATCGATTGCAACATCGGCTCGCGCTTGACGATGAAATATCCCGGCGTCGTCATGAAAGGGCGACGGGCCCGCGGTGAAGTGCTCTCGATCGCGCTGGCGAGCGACGGACAACATCAGGACACGGGCGCCAAGATGGTGCACGCGGCCGACGAAACGACGAGCAACATTATTTCCAAGAGCATCAGCATCGGCGAAGGCCGGGCGACTTATCGCGGGCTCGTCCAAATCCCGAAGCACCTGAAGAACTGCAAGAACAACACAGAATGCGACGCGTTGCTGATCAACTCGACCAGCCGGACGGATACTTATCCCGCGATCACCGTTCGGGGCACCGGCAATTCCGTCCAGCACGAAGCCAGCGTCAGCCAGGTGAGCGCCGAGCAAATCTTTTACATGCAACAGCGCGGGCTGACCGAAGCGCAGGCAATGAGCCTGAGCGTGAACGGATTCGTCAACGATCTCGTCCGGCAATTTCCGATGGAATACAGCGTGGAATTGAAGCGCCTGATCGAGCTTGAGATGGAAGGCTCGGTCGGCTAAGGTTCCGCCCCCAAGACACGGGCAAGCAGCGGCGGTCTCGGGCCGCCGTTTCCGTTTTCAGGGTATGAGTAATCCGACAGCCGTCCTCGACGAAACCATGGCAGACCTCGAATCGCCGCAAACTCCGCGGGCGATCCTCTCAGCTCCTTTCGAGGCGCGGTCGGCCGAAATGCCGGCGTGGTTTCGCGAGCAACAAGAAGCGGCCTGGACGAAATTCGAGGCGCTTCCCTATCCGAACCGGAAAGACCAGGCCTGGCGATTTTCGAACGTCAACGCGCTCGATTTTTCCAGTTACAACTTCGGCCCGGCGCTGAGCCAGAACGAGCGCGACGAAATTCTCGACCGCTCGTTAGGCCTGAATGAAGTAGCCGGTCGGTTGATCTTCGCCGACAACCAACTGCTCCGGCGCGATCCATTGTCGCAAAAACTTCTCGCCGCCGGCGTAATTCTGAAGCCGCTCGAGCGCGCGATCATCGAGCACGAGGATTTGTTCCGCCGTCATTTCATGGCGCAGCCGGCCACGCTCGGCTCGGCCAAGTTCGCCGCGCTCCACGAAGCGTTCGTGACTTCAGGGACTTTCGTTTATGTGCCGAAAGGCGTCGAAGTCGAATTGCCCATCGAGATTTTCCATTGGCTGCACGGCGAGAACGCTTCCGTCTTTCCCCACACCCTCCTGATCGCCGACGAGCTTGCGAAGGTCACGGTCATCGAGCATTTCCGCTCCGCTCATCCTGATCGGGCCGGATTCGCCTGCGGCGTGAACGATCTTGTTATCGGTCGCGGCGCGAAACTGAACTACGTCTGCACCCAAGATTGGAACGAGAAAGCGCTCGCCATTCAGATCAACTCAACGTCAGTCGAACGGGACGCCTCTGCTTTGAGCCTGAACGTTCACCTCGGGGGCGCCTATACTCGCTTCGAGGGCTTGAGCCGATTGGCCGGCGAAGGGGCGCGCAGCGATATGCTCGCGGTTTGCGTAGCCGGCGATACGCAGGAATTCGATGCCCGGACGTTGCAGGACCACATGAGTCCGCACACAACGAGCGATCTGCTTTACAAAAATGCGCTAAACGATCGCGCTCGCACCACCTTCGGCGGCCTCATCCGGGTCGAGCCGCACGCCCATTTTACCGATGCCTATCAAAAGGTTCGCAATCTTCTCTTGAGCGACGACGCCGAAGCCAACTCAATGCCCGGCCTCGAGATCCTCGCTGATAACGTGAAGTGCAGCCACGGCGCGACCTCCGGGCAGATCAGCGAGAACGAGTTATTCTATCTTCTCTCCCGCGGCATCCCGGCGCCCGTCGCGAAACAACTGCTCGTCTCCGGCTTCCTCAACGAAGTCGTCGATCGTCTCGACCATCCCGCGATCAGCTCGCTGGTCCACGATTTGATCGAGCAAAAGTTCGCGCATCAATAGAGCTTCGCGATCGCGCTGGCTTCATCGCGAATCCGCGTTGCCAGTTCCTTTGGCGCGAGAACGCGGGCGTGTTTGCCCCAGCTTAGAATCCACCGCTCGATCTCTTCGAGGCCGCCGAGCTTCAGCTCGAGAATAATCGAGCCGTCAGCATTCTCGCGAACGCGTTGCGATTCGTGCCACCTCCGTTCCGCCACGAGCCGCGCCCCGAACGGATCGAACTGCACCCGGATGCGTTGTTGCTTTCCCGACGAATAAACGCCGAAGCTCCCGCTCAGGATCTGCGCAATCGAAAAATCCGCCGGGCGGCGGAAGCCTCTTGTCGTCAGTTTGACTTTGCGCATGCGTGGCAGAGCAAAGGTCCGCAGTTGCCGGCGCTCCAAATCTTCGGCGAACAAGTACCACTGATTTTCCAGGCAGCCGAGATGGTACGGCCGAACCCGGCGCCCTTCGTAGCCGCTGCTCTTCAGCTTTCGGTATTCGAATTCCAGCTCGACGGAGCGGAGCACGGCTTTGCTGACGGTCTCGAACATTTCGAGATCGGCCGCGCTCGCGCCCGCGCTCCGAAATGAGATCGCGTCCTCCAAATCGTGCCAGGAAAAGGACACCCGATCCTTCAGGCCGTCCGTAAGTTTTCGAAACGCGGAATGGAGTGGCCGCTCGAACGGCGTGCCTTTGTATTGGGAAAGCGCTTTCTGGGCGACGAGCAGCGCCGTGATCTCGCCCTCGGAAACTTCGATGTTTGGAAAACCGGTCACCGGCTCCGTGTAAAAAAAGCCGAACTCCTGCGGATGATAATCGATCGGCAACCCAAGCCGGTAGCGCATGAAATCGATATCGCGCTGGATCGTTTTTGCCGAGACCTCCAGCTCGGCGGCGATCTTCTGGCAGTTCGGAAAGCGGCGTGCTTTCAGGGCCGCGTGGAGCCGCATCATCCGCTCCAGCGGGGGCCGCGAAAAACCGCTTTTGTCTTTTTGTAGCAGCCCCGAAAGCTTTCGGGGCTCGATGGACGCGTCGATTGCCATGGCATGCCCTCACGCGCCCCACAGGGGCGCGGCTACAGAAGCGGCTACCGCAGCCGCCAACCCAAAAATATTTTGAAAATCTTTTACCATGGGACAGTCGATGTCCTACCCCCTGTTTTAGGATCGCGCCATGAAAAGATACAAAACTCGTTATCCGCGCCGCCATCTGCTCGCCGTTCCTTATTCGGTCCGGCCCGATCGCATCGAACGCGGTCTGCGCATTCTGCGCGCATTGCGTCACTCCCTGGCGGCTGTTCCCCCGCTGCCGCGACCGCAGCAAAAGGAGTTCGATTTTGTCGTCGCGAGGAGCGCGTAAAATCGCGCAGAGAAAGTATTGCCACGACCGGCGGAGGTCGTTAGTTTCGGTTCCCGCGTTTTTAAGCTATGGACGTCAGCGGAACCATCGAAGCGATTCTTGCCCAAAAAGGGAACGAGACGTTTACCATCTCGCCGGACGCCACGGTTTACGATGCCGTCGCGCTCATGGCGGAAAAAAATATCGGCGCGCTGCTCGTGACCGAAAACAACAAACCGGTCGGGATGATTTCGGAACGCGATTACACGCGCAAAGTCATGTTGCGCGGCAAAAAGTCCCGCGAATCGTTCGTGCGCGAGATCATGTCGAGCGAGTTAACAGTCGTAAGCCCGCGCGAGCCGGTGGAGAACTGTCTGCGAATGATGACCGACAAACGGATCCGGCATTTGCCGGTGGTGGAAGGCGATTCAATCCGCGGCGTGATCTCGATTGGCGATCTCGTCAAATGGGTGATCGCGACTCAGTCGGCGGCGATCCAGCACTTGGAGATGTATATCTCCGGCGGGTATACCGGCTGAATCTTTTCCTATTCGTGCTCGTGCTCGTGCTCGATCTGAAAGAGATTCGATTACGATTACGAGCACGAGCACGAGCACGAAAAGACAGAACAGCTACAACGCCCACACTGTTTTCCCGCCGACAATCGTCCGCACCGCGCGGCCTTTCAGTTTCCAGCCGTCGAAGGGTGTATTGCGCGACATGGACTGAAACTTTGAGGCGTCCACAGTCCACTCCAGGTCGGGATCGATCAGCGTGATGTCCCCGGCCTGACCAACGGACAACGTGCCGGCGTCGATGCGCAACAGCCGCGCCGGATTTACCGTGAACATTTCGATCAAGCGCGGCAGCTCGATGGTCCTGTTTTTGTGCACGAGCAGATCGAGAAATAAGCCGACCTCCGTTTCCAATCCGACGATCCCGAACGGCGCGGCGTCGAACTCGACTTCCTTCTCGAATTGCGCGTGCGGCGCGTGGTCGCTACCCAGGATTTCGATCGTCCCGTCGGCGATTCCTTCGAGCAGCGCGGCCACATCTTCCTTCGCGCGGACCGGCGGATTCATTTTGAAATTGGTATCGAAGTTCTGAATGGCGTCGTCCGTCAGCGCGATGTGATGCGGACAAACTTCGCCGCTGATCTTCACGCCGCGCGCGCGCGCTTCGCGCAACAACCGCACGCTTCCGGCCGCGCTGAGGTGCTGGCAATGGACGTGATGATCGCAGCAATCGGCGAGGAGGATGTTCCGCATCACGATCACTTCTTCACCAATTCGCGGCCAGCCGGGCAGTCCCAGCAGCGTGCTCCAGTAACCCTCATGCACGACGCCGTTGCCGACGAGGTTGTAATCCTGGCAATGGTCGAGCACCGGCACGCCGACCATCCGCGCATATTCGACGGCGCGCCGCATGAGCTCGTTGTTCTGGACGCAACGCCCGTCGTCGGTGATCGCCACGACGCCGGCCTGTTTGAGCGAACCGATTGGCGCCAGCTCTTCGCCCATCAATCCTTTTGAGATCGCGCCCGACGGCAATACATTTACGCACGCGACTTCTGCCGCGCGATCGCGAATCCACCCAATTGTGCCGGGACTGTCCGCCACCGGCGACGTGTTCGGCATGCAAACGATCGTCGTAAACCCGCCGGCCGCCGCCGCCCGCGCTCCGGATTCGATCGTTTCCTTCCAGCCAAATCCGGGTTCGCGAAGATGAACATGAAGATCGATCAGGCCCGGCGCGACGACGAGCCCGTTCGCGTCGATCACTTCCGCATCTTTATCGTTCCCCTTCGCCGCGATCTTTCCATCGACTATGAAGAGGTCGCCAACCTCGTCGCGCTTGTTCGCCGGATCGATAACGCGGCCGTTGCGAATCACCGTGTTCATGGCGTCGCGATTCCTCCGCAGAGATAGAGCACGGCCATCCGGACGGCGAGCCCGTTCGTTACTTGTTCCAGAATCACGCTCTGCGGGCCGTCCGCCAGCTCGCTGTCGATCTCCACGCCGCGATTGATTGGACCCGGATGCATGATGAGGCAGTCGGGCTTGAGTCGTCGGCCGCGTTCCTTCGTCAGGCCAAAGAGCCGGATGTATTCGCCAATGCCGGGAAAATATTCTTTCCGCTGCCGTTCGTGCTGAATCCGAAGCAGGTTTACGACATCCGCCGTCTCCAACGCTTCATCGAGCTTATGGCTGACGGTCACGCCGAGCTTTTCAAATTCACGCGGCACCAAAGTGCTCGGACCGACGAGCGTGACGTGCGCGCCGAGCTTTAGGAGCGCGAAAATGTTCGATCGCGCGACGCGACTGAAAAGAATGTCGCCGATGATGACGACGTGCAGTCCGGCGATCGCGCCTTTGCGAGAGCGAATGGTGTAAAGATCGAGCAAGGCCTGCGTCGGATGCTCGTGCGCTCCATCGCCGGCGTTGATGATGCTCGACTTGAGACGTTGTGCGAGAAACTGCGGCGCGCCGGAAGAGCCATGCCGGATGACGATCAGGTCGGCGTGATAAGCCTCGAGAATTTTCGCGGTGTCCTTGAGCGTCTCGCCCTTGATCAGGCTCGAGGATGAGGCCGAGATGTTAATCACATCCGCGCTGAGACGGATCGCCGCGATCTCGAACGATGTTCGCGTTCGCGTGCTCGGTTCGACGAAGAAATTTACCAGCGTTTTCCCGCGCAAGGCCGGCACCTTTTTGATCTCGCGGGTGCCGACGTCTTTGAATGCGTCCGCCGTATCGAGAAGAAACGTGATCTCCTCGGCGGACAGCTCGCGAATCCCGAGCAGGTCTTTGCGTTGCCAGCGGATCTCGGAGCTCACGGCTTTTCCTCCTTGATCAACCAGACTGCGTCCGGTTCGCCATCGACGTCCTGGAGGCGCAGACTCACCTGCTCTCCCGGCGCGGTCGGAAGATTTTTGCCGACGTAATCCGCCCGGATCGGCAGTTCGCGATGACCGCGATCGATCAGCGCGGCGAGTTGGATTCGCGCCGGCCGTCCGAAAGATCCCAGCGCGTCCATCGCTGCCCGCGCCGTGCGTCCGGTAAACAAGACGTCGTCGATAATGATGACCGTTTTGTTTTCGAGCGGCAACGGAAGGCTCGACGCCTGGACGCGCGGCAGCTCAGCTCGCGTGCCGACATCGTCACGATGCATCGAAACGTCGATCGCGCCGGTAGCGACACGCACTTTGCCTAACGACTCGATGATGTCGGCGAGCCGAGAGGCTATCTCGACGCCGCGCGACGGAATGCCGGCGAGAACGATCGAGCCCAGATCGGGATTACGCTCGATGATTTCGTGCGCGATGCGGCGCAACGCGCGTTCAATGGCCGCGGCATCCAGCACCGGGGCGGTGGCGGACGATGGAGAAGAAGGAGTTTTTGGTTTCACAGGATTCCTTCGCGACCTCGCAGGATCGCATTAAAGGAAAAAGGCGGCGATTAAGCGGTGATCGTTTCGGCTTTGGCCTCCTTCATCCGCTTGTTTCGCCAGCTGGACCGATATTTCACGATCCAATCGCAGAGCGCCTTTTCAAAGCCGATATCAGCGCCGGCTTTCTCGCTCTCGATCCATTTATGTTTCAAAATCTCTTCCCGCTCCGCGAGGAACTCTTTGTAGAGCACCGAGTTCTTAACGAACTGGGCTGGTTCGCCTTCGGCTGCCGTCATGTCGGCACTGTTTTTCATATTGCGGCGCGCAGGTCAATAAAAACCATACGCGCTTTCCCTTAGGCGTAGCACCGGGTGTGCCTATTCAATCAGGGCAGCCTTTCGCGCAATCTGGCCGCGATCTTCATAAACTCGGCCGCGACCGGTGAGTCACCCGATTCGGCCGTGATCGGCATGCCGCGATCGCCCGATTCGCGGGTGGCGATATCGATTGGAATTTGGCCAAGCAAAGGGACCCGGAGCCGCTTTGCTTCGCGTTCGCCGCCGCCGGAACCAAAGATGTCGTAGCGTTTGCCATCACCGGGACAGGCGAAGTAACTCATGTTTTCGATGAGACCGAGCACGGTGACGTTCACTTTGTCGAACATCGTCGCGGCTTTCCGGGCATCGATCAGCGCCACTTCCTGCGGAGTTGTGACAATGATCGCGCCGGAGAGCGCGACCGTCTGGACTATGGTGAGCTGGATGTCGCCGGTGCCGGGCGGAAGATCGAGCACGAGATAATCCAGTTCGCCCCATTCCACCTGCCGCAGAAATTGCTGAGTATAACGGGTCACCATCGGTCCGCGCAGGATCGCGGGCGCCGTGTCGTCGAGGAGAAAACCCATCGACATTAGTTTCAATCCATATTGTTCGACCGGAATGATGCGGTTGTCCTCGGTAGCCATCGGCCGATCGCGCGAGCCGAACATGAGCGAAATGCTCGGGCCGTAGATGTCGCAATCGCAAAGACCGACGCGCGCTTCGGTTTTTTCGAATGCGACCGCGAGATTCGCCGCCACCGTTGATTTTCCTACGCCGCCTTTTCCGCTGGCGATAGCGATGACGTGCCGCACCCCCTCGATCCCCGTCGCGCCGACGCCTGCCGCGCCGGCCCCGGCTGGTGGCGCATGGATATCGATCAACACCCTCGCGCTCTCCACCCCCGGCGTTTCGCGCAATACAGTTTCCGATTGCGTCTTGATCGCCTGCGGAATCGCCGGCTCGTTCGTGGCCAATGCCATTTGCACGGTGACGGCGCCGCCGTCGATCCGGATTCCCTTCACCAAACCGAACGACACGATGTCGCGACTGAAGCCAGGATACTTTACCCGCTTCAGCGCTTCGGTGATTTGCTCCTCGGTGACCGGCATGGCGTGTAAAGGTAACGCCCGCCGCAAGCGAGTAAACCTGCCTTCTAACTTCGTGCCCCTGAACTACGCGCGATCAATGGTGTCTTCTTTGCACGCCCAGAAAACACTCATGCACACGGAGCCCAAGGCGATAACAAAGCTGGATATCGTGAGCATACTGCGCTTTTAGCAACGCGCGTGCCGCCCGTGTTTGCGGGGTAAATCGCGAACCGCATACTGATTCCGCGTTTATTTTCGTGACACAATTGTCGCGATCCAACACGGAAGGCGCCGTTATTTCACGAGCATCGCCTGCGACGCGACGCACTGCCATTGGTCCTTCCGCATCACCCAGACATCGGTCCAGCGAAAGCTCCGCTTGAAGCTCTGTCCAGCTTTGTCCTTGCCGGTTTCGGTCGAAACGCCAGTCGCAACGGCGAATTGTCCGCCGAATACGCGCACGTCCACCTTGCCGTTTTTCGTCGCGGAATAGACATCGGTGTCCTTCTTAATTTCGGAAAGCAGCTTTTTCTTGTCGATGATTTCGCCCTTCGAGCTGACTCCGCGGAAATCGTCGGCTACGTAAGTCTGCGCGACCGAAGTGTCGTGGCTCTTCACTCCCGCTTCCCATTTGTCCTCGATGTCGCGAATGGTGGCTTCGGGCGTGGATTTTTTGGCCGGCATCACCGCGGCAGCCGATGGACTGCTAGCCGGCGTTGCGCTCGGACTCGGGCTGCTCTTGGCGGCAGGCGACGACGATTTTGCCGGCGAAGCCGACGATGCCGGTTTTGGTGTAGGCGAAACGGTCTTCTCCGTTGTCACCGAAACGCTCGGATCGCCGCTCTTTTCAGATGCGGTCGCGGCCGGCGATGGACTTTCTTCCTGGGCGAATGCGAACGGCACGGCAGCGGCGAACAGGGCGGCGACAGCGAGGACGGCGATCTTCATTTGCTTCTCCTTTTGGATTTTTTCCGGGGTCCCGAGCCTGGGAATCCCCTTATCAATTTGAGGGGCGCATCGTAGGTGGCGGCAGGAAAAAACGTCAAGGCCCGAATTCCTTCGCAAGACCCACTGGCCGTGATCGTGCTTCAAGACTTGACGGACAGTGTAAGATTGTCCCGACAAATTTCGTAACATGCGCATTTTCCGGAACATTCTTGGCAGCCTCGCGCTCGGAGCGCTCATCGTTTACACGATGCGACTGCCCGACCATCCCAATGCGCACGCGCCAATTGCAACACTTGCCGCCGTTCCGGCCTCGACGATTCCCGCTGCCGCGCTGGTCCCTGCTCTGCCTATCGCGGCCGAGTTCCAGCTGCCGACTACCCCGGTGCGGCGGAGCCACGTCACTGATAATTGTTTCGCCGCCGAATCAGAAAGCAGTATCCCCGTTATTTGGGGACCGAACGCGGTCATCACCGCGGCGTTGAAACAGGATTGGGACGTTGTCCGGAAACTAATCGACGCAGGCGCGTCGGTGCAATCGACGGACGAGAAAGGCCGGACGCCGCTGATGATTGCCGCCCAACAGGGCAATCTCGAAATGCTGCGAACGTTACTCGAGCGCCAGGCTCGAATTGATTTCACGGATTTCGAGGGCCGGACGGCGCTCCATTACGCGATGGCCGCCGGCAAACGGGATGCGATCGACGTTCTGGTCGCACTCACGAAGAATCTCGATCCGAGTTCAGGGGCGGCGCGCGAGTTATTGACGACGGCGCTGACCAGCGGCGACATGGCGATTTTCCAAACCATCCTGGACCGCTTTCCGCCCACTCTGCAATGGACCCCGATGACCCGTGTCGCTCTCGAGGCAGCTGTTAGCCATGGCATGCGCGAACAGGTTCGCCTCCTCTTGAGCAAACATCCGGCGCCGCCAACGCGTGAAGGCGGCGTCGTGCCGCTGATCGCTTACGCCATCGTCAGTGATGACACGCCACTTTTCCAGGCGCTTCTCGCCGGCGGTAGCGATCCGAACCTGGTGATCCCGAAAGCGGCCGAGAAGGAATTCATCGCGCTGATCAAATCGAAGTATCTACGGCTTTATATTCAGGAAGAAACTGGCGTGAACCTGCTCATGCTCGCTGCAGGTCTGGGCAAAGGCGATTACGTCCGCGCCCTTCTGGATGCCGGAGCCGATCGCAATCGCCACACGCCGCGCGAAAAAATGTTGCCGCTCTACTTCGCGGCCTGGACCGAAAACTGGCAATGCGTCCAGATGCTTCTCGGCGGCGGGCCCCAACCGGAGCAGCTCCGCGTCGAGATTTCGCTCGCGAAACAACACATGGTCGTGATCAAGGACGGCGCGACGGTTTTCGAAACCAAAGTCTCGACAGGCCGCAACGGTTTCACGACCAAGCCCGGCTATTACGTCATCACCGACAAAGACCGCGACCATCGCTCCACGATCTACAAATGTCCGATGCCGTATTTCATGCGGCTAAGCTGCCGTGATTTCGGGATGCACGAAGGCGTGGTGCAACCCTATCCGGCGTCGCACGGCTGCATCCGTTTGCCGGGAGACGCCGCGAAAAAATTGTTCGTCGACC
Organism: Chthoniobacterales bacterium; assembly: GCA_035644055.1. GTDB lineage: Bacteria > Verrucomicrobiota > Verrucomicrobiia > Chthoniobacterales > UBA10450 > AV80. The sequence continues at coordinate 12,288 of DASQPH010000048.1, read as the reverse complement.
TGCCGATCGGCACGGTCGTGAGCATCAATTGATCGGCGCGCGCACAATCGCGCTTCGACTTTTTCGCCACTTTCAAATAACGTCTCGCGTTCCGTTATGGATGAGACGCCGATAGCAGGACTGAGCGCATTGCGCCATGAATACGACGCCCACGGTCTGCGCCGCGCCGATCTTCATCGGAACCCGATCGAGCAATTCCGCGCCTGGTTCGCCGCCGCCCTCGCCGCCGATATTCGCGACGTCAACGCGATGAGTCTCGCCACGGCAACGCCGGACGGAAAACCGTCCGTGCGCATCGTTTTGCTCAAAGGCGTGGATTCGCACGGCTTCAGTTTCTTCACGAATTACGACAGCGATAAGGGCCGGCAGCTCGAGGCCAATCCGTCCGCGGCTCTGTGTTTTTACTGGATGAAACTAGAGCGGCAAATCCGGATAAGCGGCCCGGTCGAGAGAACGTCGCGCGAAGATTCCGCCGCCTATTTTCATTCACGCCCAGCGGGAAGCCGGCTCGCCGCGTGGGCCTCGAAGCAGAGTGAAGTCATCGACGCACGGAAAGTGCTGGATGCGCGTTTCCAGGAATTCGCCGAGCGTTTCCAAGACGAAGAAATTTCGTTGCCGCCGCACTGGGGCGGGTATCGCGTGAAGCCGGAGCAGATGGAATTTTGGCAGGGGCGGCCGAACCGTCTTCACGATCGCTTTCGTTACACCCTGCGCGGTGACGGGTCGTGGCAGATCGATCGTCTCGCGCCGTGACATCCGGCGATTCGTCGCGCTCCAGCATGCCCGATTCGCGTCTCAAGCTCGTTCGCGGCGACATCACGAAGCTGACCGTCGACGCTATCGTGAACGCCGCGAACACGACGCTGCTCGGCGGTGGCGGAGTCGACGGCGCTATTCATCGCGCAGCTGGCCCGGAACTGTTGGCGGAATGCAAGACCCTCGGCGGATGCCGGCCGGGCGAAGCGAAGATCACGCGCGGCTACAGTTTACCGGCGCGCTTTGTCATTCACACCGTGGGCCCGGTTTGGTCCGGAGGAACCCGCGGCGAATCCGAAACGCTCGCTAATTGTTATCGCAATTCATTGCAGATCGCCGTCGAGAACGGCACCCGCACCATCGCGTTCCCCGCCATCAGTTGCGGCGCATACCGCTACCCTATCGCTGACGCCGCCACAATCGCCGTGGAAACCACCTCCCAATTCTTGCGCGACAACAATTCGATCGCCGAAGTGACTTTCGTCGTGTCGGTCGACGAGATCGAAACCTCCTATCAGCGTCTGCTGTTGTAGCCGGGATCGGTGATCCCGGCTCCAGGAAGCCGCGTACGACAGGCCGGGATCAACGATCCCAGCTACAGCGATATTGGACGTTCGGCGCCTGCCGCGCCCGAAGCAATTGCGAAGGCGGGTTGGGCGTTCGACGTTTTCCCCCTTCATGCGCCGCCAGGACTTACCAATTTTTGAATTAGAGCAACCGATCGTCGAAAACCTCCGCTCTCATTCCCGCCTCATAATCCAGGCTCCCACCGGCTCGGGAAAATCGACTCAGGTCCCACAAATTCTTCTCGACCACGGCCTGCTTGGCGACGGCCAGGTCGTTATTCTTCAACCGCGCCGGCTCGCCGCGCGATTACTCGCCGCTCGCGTCGCAACCGAGCGCAAGTGCCGGCTCGGCGACGAGGTCGGCTACCAGATCCGGTTCGAGAACGTAACTTCGTCGCGCACTCGAATCCGTTTCGTCACCGAAGGAATTCTTCTCCGCCAATTGATTCAGGACCCGGACCTGCGCGGTATCTCGGCGATTCTTTTCGATGAATTCCACGAGCGTCATCTTTACGGCGATATCACCCTTGCCCGCACGCTCTCGCTTCAGGCCGGCTCGCGACCCGATCTGAAACTCGCGGTCATGTCCGCCACCCTTGATGCCGGACAGTTGGAAAAATATCTCGCGCCTTGTTCCGTGCTGACTTCCGCCGGCCGCGCTTTTCCTGTCGAGATCGAATATCTGCCGAAACCATGCGGTGGCGATGATTATCCGGTTTGGGACCTCGCTGCCGATGAATTGGAACGGCTAGCGCCGAACACCGATGGCGATGTCCTGATCTTCATGCCCGGAAAATACGAAATCGGGCGAACGATCTCCGCCGTCCGCGCCTCGCGTGTGAGCGATCGCTTCGTTGTTCTGCCATTGCACGGCGAATTGCCGCCGGCCGAGCAGGACGCGGCGCTCGCGCATTACGAAAAACGCCGCGCCATCGTCGCCACTAATGTCGCGGAAACGTCACTGACGATCGATGGCGTCCGGGTCGTGATCGACAGCGGCCTGGCGCGGATCGCGCGGTTCGACCCACGGCGCGGCATCAACACTCTGCTCGTGGAAAAAATCAGCCGCGCGTCCGCCGATCAACGCGCCGGACGCGCCGGTCGCACCGCGCCCGGGCGTTGCCTCCGTCTTTGGACCGAGCGCGAACATCTCGATCGCGCGCCCCAGGAATTGCCGGAAGTGAAACGCCTCGATCTTGCGGAAATCGTCCTCACGCTCAAAGCCAGCGGTATTGAGGATATCGCCGCTTTTCGGTGGCTCGAGCCGCCGGACCCGCGGGCGCTCGGCCGCGCCGAACAACTGCTCGCGGACCTCGGCGCACTGGGGAGCGCACGCGCCTCGCGTGCTGGCGATCGCGCCCCCGCGATGGCGAACTTTTCCGAAGATCGTTTTGGCGAGGCGCCAAAACCAGCACGCGAGGCGCGTGCGCTCCCCAGAATTACAGAATTAGGCCGGCGCATGCTCGCGTTTCCGGTTCATCCGCGTTACGCCCGGATGCTATTGGCGGCGCAGGAATATCATTGCGTGCCCGCGATCGCGTTGATCGCCGCACTGACTCAGGGTCGCAATCTGCTTCGGCGTCTGGAAGGCAAACAAGCCCGCGAAGACCGCGACGATGTTCTTGGCGGCGAGACCGAATCCGATTTCTTCATTCTGATGCGCGCGTTTCGTTACGCGGAAAAAAGCGGATTCGATTCGCGGCGTTGCGCGCGACTTGGGATCAATGCCGGCGCTGCCCGCGAAGCCAGCCAGCTTAACGATCAGTTTCTCGCCATCGCCCGCGACGAAGGCCTCGATTTGAAAACCGGCGAGATAAAACCGGGATCCATTCCGCGCTGTGTTCTCGCGGGTTTCCCGGATCAGGTCGCGGTCCGTCTCGATGCCGGCACATTGCGTTGCGCCCTCGTCCACGGCCGGCGCGCCGTCCTGGCGCGGAAGAGCGCAGTGCATGATGCGCCCTTGCTCGTCGCTTCCGAAATCCGCGAAATCGAAAGCAGCGAAAAAGAACGGCAGGTTCTGCTCACGCTCGCAACGAAGATCGAAGAACCATGGCTGCGCGAATTGTTCCCGGAATCATTCCGGGAAGATACCCGCGTCGAATTCGATCCGGCGTTGCGGCGAATCATTGGTCGGCGCGTCACGCAATTTCACGATCTCGTCCTGCGGAGTGAGGAGTTTCTCGCGAAAGACGAGGCGGCAGCCGCCCAGATCCTGGCGCGTGAAGTATTCGCGGGCACTTGTCCGCTCAAACATTGGGACAACGCCGTCGAACAATGGATCGCGCGCGTGAACTTTATCGCGACCGAATTCCCGGAAATGGACTTCCCGACGATCGGCGAAGCGGAGAAGCTGCTGCTCCTGGAGCAGGTGTGCCAGGGCGCGACGAGTTACAAGGAAATCAAGGAGCGGTCAGTCATGCAGGTGGTGAAATCGTGGCTGAATCCAGGCCAGCAAAAGGCCCTCGACGATCTCGCGCCGGAACGGATCAAACTGGCGAGCGGACGCGCGGCGAAAATTATCTACGCAGAGAACGCGGCCCCGACAATTGCGGCGCGGATCCAGGATCTTTACGATACCCCGCATGGTCTCTCCGTTGGCCGCGGCCGAATCCCGTTACGGATCCAGGTCCTCGCGCCCAATAACCGCCCAATCCAGATCACGAACGACCTGGAAACGTTCTGGCGCGAGGGTTATCCGAAAATCAAAAAGGAACTGCAGCGCAAGTATCCCAAGCACCAGTGGCGGTGATTCTCCTTTTCGTAATCGTGCTCGTGCTCCTGCTCGTGCTCGATCTCCCCCGTTCGATCACGAGCACGAGCAAGAGCACGATTACGAGGGAAGAGAAAAGAACGAACAAAAACAGAGGCGCAGGCGTCTTACCACTTACGAATTACTTATATGATCAATCCTAATGGCGACGAATACACGGAGGACGATCCGCTGGCGGCCTCGATGAGGTCGGGCGAGGAACGCGGGTTGGAGGAACAAGGCCGATTGCGGCAGGCGGCGGGGAAGGTTTCCCATTACGCCGGCGACGCGTGGGAGCAAACCAAAGAACGCGCCAGCATTGCCCGGGAACGCACGGAATTTTTCCTGCGCGAGAATCCGGTGCCGACAGTAATCGGCGCGCTGGCGATCGGCGTGGCCATTGGGCTGGCGATCCGTTTCTCGTCGAGCTCGGCGGAAAAAGAAGTCGAGGCAAAGTCGCCGCTCGCGAACGTGGACCTCAGCATCTTGTCGTTGCCGTTTCTCTGGCCTCTCTTCAAATCGCTCCGCCGCAAATACGACGATTCGTCTGATGCGGTGAAAGGCGGCGTCCAGCGCTTGAAGAAAGTAGACGTCGATCGCTATGTGAAGCCGCTTCGCAAGAAGTGGAAAGCCTGGGCGAATTGAGTTCTTGAACCGGGATCATCGATCCCGGCTACAACAGCGCTCGCATTTTGCGAAACGGCGATGCTAATCTCGCCGCGTGTCGCTGAGAGCTGCGTCGATTTGTATCCTCGCCTTGTCGGTTGCGCCGGCGTCGCGCGCGAAAGAGCCGCGCCAGATCCAGGAAACGGCGGGCACTTTCGTCGGCTCGCTCGGATGTAAATCATCGAGTTGCCACGGAGGCGCTGGGCCGAAGCGCAGCCAGTATTTCACCTGGAGCCAGAAAGATTATCACACCAAGGCGTTCACGATTCTTTTGGGCGCGCGCTCCCAGCGGATCGCCGAGGGGCTCGGTGCGGGCCCAGCGGAAAGCAGCGTGCGTTGCACCGTTTGTCATGCGCCATTGCAATCGGTCGCGCCGACTCGGCTCGGGCCTGAAGCGCATCCGGACGAAGGCGTCTCGTGCGAGAACTGTCACGGCGCGGCCAGCGGCTGGTTGCGCGGCCATACCCGAAAAGACTGGACCTACAATACGCGCGTCGGCGCCGGGATGCGCGATCTGCGCAGTCTTTATGTGCGCGCCACCGCGTGCGCCGCTTGTCATCAGGTTCTCGAACCGGCGCTTTTGAAAGCCGGCCATCCCGATCTGTTTTTCGAGCTCGATAGTCAGTCAGTCGCGGAGCCGAAACATTGGAAGGACGATGCTGATTCGTGGAGCGGACTGCGGGAATGGCTTACCGGCCAGGCAGTCGCGTTGCGCGAGACGAGTTGGGCGTTGGCGAGCGATCCGCAAAACGATGAATGGTCGATGGCGCGGTGGAACGGACTCGTCTGGCTTTGCGCAACTGCGACCAACGCCGCCGCAATCTCATCGCCGATCCTTTCCCCACCGAATTCGCCCGCGCGGTCTGATCTTACAAACATGCAGACGCAGGCGGATGCTTTGGCGCGGCGCGCGGCGGTGTCAAACTGGAGCGAGGGCTCCGCGCGCAACTTGCTCACCGCGCTTGCATCGTCCGACAATGAATTTGCGATTAAAGGAACCGCGGTGCCGATCCTGGGGCAACGCGCGAAGCGTCTTGTTCTGGCGCTCGATCGGTTAACGAACGCGCTCAATCAAAACCGCGGCTTCAAACTCAAAGTCGACACCGAACTGAGTCAGCTCTTCGAGGATGTGCGAACGCTCGATTCATTCGACGCCTCGGCGTTCGCTGCTCATCTGAAAGCATTCCGCGCGGCGCTGGATAAGGCCGGGTAATTCCTCCATTGAACGCCCCCCGGTTCTCGCGGAAAATACCCGTCCGCATGGCTGCCTCCGCCACAACATCGCGCCCGAACTGGCAACGCAATCGCGTCTTCCTATTCTTCGCGTCGCTCAAGCTCGCCGTGATTCTGCTCGCCGTCCTCATCGTCGGTGCCATCGCCGGCACGCTTTACGAATCGAGCTTCGACGCGAAAGTGGCGCGCGCTTACGTTTACGGCGCGCCGTGGTTCAACGCCTGGCTCATTTTTCTCGCCGCGAACCTCACTGTCTCGGCTCTATCACGCTTGCCCTGGCGAAAACATCACGTCGCGTTTCTCGTCACGCATCTCGGCATCATCACCCTGCTAACCGGTTCGCTTATCGGGCGCATCTGGGGCGTTGAAGGAACGATCACGCTTTTTAAAGGCGAGCCGCCCGCGAACCGCCTCCTGGTCGATGAACATCAGCTTCGCGTCCGTGATTCCGACGGCGTCGAGAAAGGTTATCCCGCCGAATTCATTCATCGGCCGCCGACGCCGCAAAAACCGTGGGACCTCGGGCTCCTCGCCGGCGGCGGTCGTCTGAGCATTGTCGATTACGCGCCGGCCATCGAAGGCAAACTGAATCCGAAACCAATCAACGACGGAGGCGTTCCCGCTCTCCATTTCACGATCGCGACCGCGATGATGGGCCAGAAGCTCGAGAGCTGGCTCATGGCCGGCGATCGCGAGCATGGCTCGTTCAACATGGGACTCGCGACCATCGAGTTGAAGCGCGGGACAGCGGCAGATGGTAGGGGCGATTCACCGAATCGCCCGCCGACCGAACAAGGCGAAGTGGAAATCGAAGAAGCGATCTTCGCCTTTGCCAAGGCGCCTGAGGAACAAATCGCGAAAGTGATCAAAGGCGGGAACAGCGGCGCAAAGGTTCAGCTTTCCGCGCCTTCCCGCGACGGCGGGAGCAACAAAGGCAGCGTCGTGATTTCGCTGAAGGAAAAGACCTGGACGTTCGATGTCGCCCAGAATCTTGGAAAAGACGCGGCCATGGATGGGAGCCCGTTCACGGCACGAATCGAAAATTACTGGCCGGATTTCCGGATCGAAAACGGCAAACCGACTTCCGTTGGCGACCAGCCGAATAATCCGGCGGTCGTCGTGATCGTGCGCGGCAAAGCAGTTCCGGTTTCAGCCGCGCCGAATCCGCATGGCGACACAAAACCGGGCGTGGCTCCGGACATGCCTGCCGATGCGGCCGATGCGCCGAACCATCTCACGCTTTTCATCGCGGACGACGGCGGCGTTTCCTACACGCTTGAATCGCGGAAGACAGGGCGTTCCAGCGGCAAACTCGAAATGGACACGCCGCTCACGACCGGTTGGGCGGACTGGCAGCTGACCGTAGATCGGACAATGCCGCACGCCGAAGAATGGATGGATTTCAATCCCATAACGGCGCCGGCCGCTGGCCCGGAATTACCGGACGGCCTCCGGATTCGCATCGAGCAAGCCGGTAAGACTTCCGAACAATGGGTCCCATCCGGCTGGCAAATCACGATGCCGGCCGGGACGACCCACGTCCAAGTCGCGTATGGCTGGAAACAGATCCCGTTGCCGATCGCGCTCGAGCTGCTCGACTTCGAAGTGCAACGCAACGAAGGCAGCGACAGCCCCGCCGGTTTCAAAAGCACCGTGCGCGTTTCGAACGCCGAGGGCGAATCTGCCACTGGCCAATGCTGGATGAATAATCCATTCAGTTATCCCGGCCAATGGTCGCGCACCTGGAGCGGCCTCACCTACAAAATGTCGCAGGCGTCCTGGAATCCGGACAACCTCGGCCAAAGCACCATCCAAATCCTGCGCGATCCCGGCTGGCTCTTGAAATGGATCGGCTCGCTCCTGATCGTTTCCGGAATCTTCATGCTCTTTTACGTCAAAAAATTCCGGCGCCCTTCAAAAAAAGAATCCCTCCCGCCCCGTCCGAGCGATGTCACCGAGAAAGAACTTGTGTCGGCCTAACGAGTGCGGCGTATGCGGATTCTGTTGTTAGCTTTTGCCTTTCTCCTTTGCGGCTGCGTCTTCGGCAAACACCGCACTGCTCACGACAACACCAACCCGGCCGGACCATGGGGATACTACAGTGGCACCGTCGACACCCGCTGGGACGCCGACGGCCGGACGATGACGCTGCTCAACGAACTGCGTTACACGGACCCGAAAGGCGTTGTCTGGATCGCCCCCGCCGGTTCGGTCATCGACGGCGCGTCGATCCCGCGCTCGCTCTGGTCGTTCATGGGTGGGCCGTTCGAGGGAAAATATCGAAACGCATCGGTTCTCCACGACGTCGCCTACGATCAGAAAAACAAACCACCCGCGGAAGTCGACCGGATGTTTTACAACGCGATGCGCTGCAGCGGCGTGGGCGTGGTGGAGGCCAAGACGATGTATTACTCGCTGCTCCGTTTCGGCTGGCACTGGAAATTCGCGGTCAAAAAAGCGAAGCCCGTCCTGCCCGATTCATCCTCGGATCTGCTCAAACACGAGCCGCGCACGACGACTCTTGACCCCTCCGAAGTCGACACGATCCAGCAATGGATCCGGCAAAACAATCCGACCCTCGACCAAATCGAATCGCGCGTGGATGCGAAAGGACGGTGATTTTGTTTCTGGGGAGCGCACGCGCCTCGCGTGCTGGCGGTGGCGCCCTCGCCATCGCGGACTTGTCTCTTCGGAAAGATCGTTTCGGCGAGGCGCCGAAACCAACACGCGAGGCGCGTGCGCTCCCCAGAACTGAGTCGCAGCGCTACAACTTCCCCGGTCCCCACAAAGCGCGGCCCGGTTTCGCACCGGTGTGCTCGCCATCTTTCAGCACTTGCGCGCCGTTCACGAACGCGTGCTTCATCCCAACGGCGTATTGATGCGGCTTCTCGAACGTCGCCCGGTCGCCGATCGTCGCCGGATCGAACACGACGACGTCAGCAAACATTCCCTCCTGGACGAAGCCGCGGTGATCGAGCCCGAGATTCGTCGCGGGCAATCCGCTTAATTTTCGGATCGCCTGCTCCAGCGTGAGAACTTTGTCGTCCCGCACATATTTCCCGAGCACTCGCGCGAAACATCCGTAGGCGCGAGGATGACAATTCGATTTCAGGAAATTCCCTTCCGGCGCCTGCGACGCTTCATCCGATCCGAATGAAACCCATGGTTTCACGATCTCTCTCTTCACGTTTTCCTCCGACATGAGGAAGTAGATCGTGTCTATCCGCGATTCGTCTTCCGCGATCAAATCCATCGCCGTCTCGATCGGATCTTTGCCGCGCATCTTTGCGATCTCGGCCAGGGATTTGCCGGTGAGCGGTTTTAGTTTCTCCGATTTGAATCCGGAGAGCAGGATTTTCTCCGGCGAACCGGCTGCGAGATAAAGATTCTCCCATTTGTCCGTCGGTGTCTGGACTTCGGCTTTGATTTTCGCGCGCGTTGCAGGATCGCGCAGCCGCTTGAACAACGCCGGATAACCGCCGTCCTCCGTCCACGGCGGCAGGCAGGCGTCGAGCCCGGTCCCGGCGGCGGTGTAGGTGTACATGTCGGCTGTGATCTTCAGGCCCGTTTTCCGCGCGTCCTCGACTTTCGCCAGCATCGCATCGGCTTTGTTCCAATTCGGCTGGCCGGCGGCTTTGATGTGATAAATCTCCGCCGGGATATTCGCTTCCTTGCTGATCCGGAGCAGCTCGTCGATCGCTTGCAGGAGCTGGTTCCCTTCGCTTCGCATGTGCGAGATGTATTTGCCTTTGTATTTCGCCGCGACTTTGCAGAGCTCGATCAGCTCTTCGGTCTTCGCGTAAAACGCCGGTGGATAAATCAGCGACGTCCCAATCCCAAGCGCGCCCGCTTCCATTTCCTGCTGAACGAGCTGGCGCATCTGTTCCAGTTGCTCCGCGGTCGGCTGTTTGTCTTCGAGGCCGATCACGAAATCGCGAATCGTGGTCGCGCCAACAAATGACGCGACATTGCACGAGATGCCGCGCTGCTCGAGGTAGCGCAGATATTCCGAGAGCGTGTTCCACTTGATCTCGTATTTGATGTCGCCCTGCTGGCTGACGATCCGTTCCTTCATCCGGTCGTTGAGCGGGCCCATCGAGTTGCCTTCACCCATGATCTCGGTCGTCACGCCTTCCCGGATTTCGCTCTGCGAACGGCCGTCCTCGATCAGCGATTCTGTCGACCATGACAGCATGTTGATGAAGCCGGGCGCGACCGCGAGGCCTTTGGCGTCGATCACCGTCTTCGCCTGGTCGGCGGAAAAATTCCCGAGCGCGGCGATGCGGTCGCCGCGAATCGCGACGTCGATCACGCGCGGCTTTTCGCCGGTGCCATCGTAAACCGTTCCGCCTTTGATAACGACGTCAAACTTTTCTGCCGGCGGTTCCGCGGCGCCGGCCAGCGGCGCGAGCGCGAGTGAAATCAGGAGCGTGAAGATAAAGCGATCATTCATAGCGGATCTCTTGTATCTGAAGGGTCTCTTCGCCCGAAGGAAATTTGAAACGAATCCCGGAAATGACCGGTGGGAGTGAAGACTTCAAGGAACGGCGGTTTACACACCGCCGAGACAAAGACGGCGGTCTGGAGAGCGCCGCTCCTTGGTTTTGAAGTTCACCGCTTGGGCGACGCGCTCGGCGACGGACTCGGCGAGGCGATCGGAAACGCGAAGGTCGACGTAGGAGACGGGCCCGGAGTCGCCGGACCTGCCGAAGGCGACGCGGAAGGTGTCGGACTTGGACTGGGCGAAGGCGTCGGACTGGGCAATGGCGGAATAATATTTTCCCAGTGATGCAACGGCACACCCGCGCCACCGATTTCCTTCACTAATGCTTCAGTCCGCGCCTGGAGTTTCTCGAGATCAGGCGGGCCGAATGGCGGGTCGGCCGTCCCGGGAAACACCAGATAGGTTACTTTTAAATCGCTGACTGGCCGGTTGTAGGCAGTCGCCGCGGCGTTAATTTCCTTCGCGATCCGCAACGACGCTTCACCCGCTTTATCGGAAGGCCCGATGTCGCCCACGACCGCCGGAAAAATCCGATCGCCAAAAATCACGAGCGCGTAATCGCCAATCTTTCCGCCATCGGTCCTCCCCAACCCGGAGGGCAACACGATGTACGGATCAGTCGCGCCGATCAAAAAGCTGTACTTCTTCAGCGTCTCGATTTCATCACGCACGGCGGCGATCGCGCCTTTCAGTTCCTTCTTCCGATCGGCCGCCGTGGTTTTCACCGCCAACTCGGCTTCGTAACGCTTTAGTCTTTCCTCCGCCGGTCCGATATATGGATTTGGAATCTGACTTTTCTTTGCCCAGCGAAAACTGGTGACCGGCTTGAAGTTTGCCGACGAACCTGAGCCCGCCGGGAGCCGGTCGGAATCGGAGCCGTCGGCATCGACATCCATATCGGCCTGCAACAGGACCGCGCGTCGTTTGGTTTCCGGATGGCGCAGCTGCAGCACCGTCTGGGTATCGTAAAAGTTGTGACGCGAGAGAAGTTGATCGAGCCGCACCAGATTTTCTTTCAGGTTCCGCAGCTTCGTGTCGTAAATTTCCTTGAAGAATGGCGAGACGGAATCCGGCGTGATCATCGCCCCGAGGCCGGGAAGGAGTCGCGGCAAATCCGGACTTACTTTCGCGAGGTCTTCAATCGTCACATTCGGGGCCGGCATGCGCACGTGCATCTTCAATTCGAGCAGGTAACTTTGCGGGTCCGCGCGTTCGTCGGAAGCGGCGCCGCCTGGGGTGGGCTCGACCGCGGCATGCACCGTAATTCCGCTAAACAACCGCGCCGTATCCAGTTTCCCGGTGATCACCGGAATCTTCGGTGAAGGCGCGGGTGTCGGCGTTTTCTCCGGGATCTCGATTTCGACCGGCGTTGTCGGCTCGAGCTGGGTGCGGTGCCATTGCTCGAGCGAAATCCAGCGGAGCACGATGGCGGTCTGGATCGCCGCGAACAAAATCAGGATGAAAAAGCCGAGCGTCCTGATCCGAAATTTTCGCACGCCGATCCGCTATTTCTTTATCCAGGCGACGATCGCCATGACGACGCCAATCGCGCTCAGAATCGCCATCAACCCGGCTGGCATCATTTTGCCCGTCTTCATGAAAGCCGGGATGAATCGCGCCGCCAGCGCAATGGAAACAAGGCCCGCGATGACGAGACCAACCGCCGCGTTTGCGGGCAATAAAAACGCGGCCACGATGAGCGCGATGCCTGAGATCGCGCCGGCGACGATCGAGACGGTGCTGCCCGCCTTCACGTAACCGATCGTGCCGCCAACAATCGTGAGCAGGCCAAAGATGATGAAATAGATTTTTGC
>DASQPH010000047.1:0-17367 GCA_035644055.1 Chthoniobacterales bacterium | reverse complement strand
GATGGCCGTCGAGCGCCCGAAGCTGGTGCTGCTTCTCATCTGGATCGTAGCGCTAATCCCGATGATTCAGCTGACGCTCGTCGTTCGCGATTACGGTGTAAACGTTCCGATCTTCGACGACTGGGCCATGGCGCCGCTGATTGTGAAAGCCCACACCGGCCAGCTTCACGTTGCCGATATTTTTCAGCAACAACAGGAGGCGCGCACGGTTTTGCCGAACCTGATTTTCATTCTCTCGGCCTGGCATGAATGGAATGTGCGTGATCAAATGCTGGTTTCGGTCATCAGTTGCGGGCTCACTGCCGCCGGCATTTTCATTCTTCTGCGCCGGTCGCGACTGAGTTTAATAGCGCTCGCGATTTGTTTCTGGCTGATCGTGCTCGCGCTCTTTTCGACGGCGCCGTTCGAGCTTTGGCTTTTCGCGTCGGGATTTCCCTCCTTTCTGCCTCTCCTGTTTGTGGTCATGGCGCTGACGGTCATCGAGACAGACCTTCCGATTCTCGGAAAATTTCTAATCTGCGCGGCCCTGGCTGCGGCATCCACGTTCACACTTGCGCATGGATTGCTAACCTGGGCGCTGACGTTTCCCGCCGTCTTGATTTCACAACGTCCTTTGCGCTGGCGCTCGTGGTTCGGATTGTGGCTGGCCGCGACCGCGACCTGCGCCGCGATTTATTTTTGGGGCTACCAAAAGCCGGCCTATCTACCGCCGTTTGCCCCGAAGGTCTCACTTCTCGATTACGCGCGTTTCATCCTCGAATTTCTCGGCAGCGGCCTGGCGTATTCGCTCAATCATCAGGCCGAAACGGCGGCGACGATTTTTGGTGTGGTTCAGATCGCGTTACTCGGCTTCGCCTTGTTTGGCACGGTCAAAAGATTCCGCGATCGCGCGTTCGTGGCGAAAGTTGCTCCCTGGTTTGCGCTCGCCTTCTTCTCGCTTGGGAGCGCATTTCTGGCCGCCCTGGGACGCGTCGGGTTCGGTGTCTCTTACGCGATCTCTTCACGCTACGTCCCGTTTTCGGTTGGACTGACTGTCGCCGTGATCGGCTTAATCGGCGTTTTGTTCGCCGATTGGTTTCACCGCCAACGCAGTCGGCGCTCGAGAGCAATCATCGCGACTCTGATGGTGCTGGCGTATCTGATTCCTTATCGCGCCGCCGCGACAAATACTCTGTTGTTTTTGCGACACTATTCCGCGGATGATCGTCTCGCGAAAAGCGCCCTTCTTTTCAGCCAGGCCATCGACGTCTCCGCGCAGATCAAGCGCTACATGTTTCCGCCGGGATCGGAGTTGGTCGTCCGAAATGCAGCCGCCCTTGACGATCTCAAGCTGCTGCGCCCACCCCTGGCGGGGTCGAACCGCCTGGAAACTTTTCCCCACGAAATAGCGGACGGATCGCGCGTTGCGGGGTTGTGCGAGGCAATCGTCCAGAAAGGCGAATCGTATCAGGCTTCGGGATGGGCAGTGTTGAAAGCGAAGCGCCGGCAGGCGGATGGCGTGGCGGTGTTCGCTGAGTTACCGGGAACGGAACCCACGCTGGTCGCACTTTCGGATTCAGTCGAAATGCGGTGGGACATTGCTCGAGTCGGTTGGCCTAACGACTATTTGTGGTCCGGTTGGAGAGCAACGTTCCCGCGAAGTGCGGTTCCGGCTGGCGCGAAGCTCAGCTTTTGGTCGGTCGATGCCGACGAATCGCGTTTGTATCGGCTCGAAGAAAAGCGCCGGTAGTGATGTTTTAGGAGGCGCGTTCGAGTAGCTGCGAAACTTCCTGCTGCACATGCTCGAGTTCGTCGAGGCGCAGGCGCGCATCGGGCACGATAAAGACGTCCCCGGTCTTGGCGTGTTCGTAGACGAGCACGGGACGATCTTCAGTTTGGTCGGCCTTCACTTGTTTCAGAATGCGTTTCCGTTCGAGCATGACTGCGAGGACGTAACAGGCGTTCCGATTGGCCGGGTTGTTTTCCGCGAGCAGACGCCGGAGGAGGTCTTCGGCATTTTCCTTTCCGAGAGGCTCCGGCGGCGTCGGTGGCGGCGGCTCGTAGCGCGATTTCCAAAACGAGAACGGCTGAATGTTTTCGTTCCGTTGCGCCCAGGCTTCTTCGCTCAGGTCTTCCCGGCGGAAGCCGTCGCCTTCCCGAAACAGCAGCGTGTAGAATTGCTCGCCCGGTTGAAACGGACGTTGGGTCCGGGCGCACGCGTCGGCGCGATGTTTGATGGGCCATTCGTTTGCGAGAGACGGATTCATTTTGCGATCACAGAACTTGGACGGAGAAAGCTGAGCGGCGGCTCGCGATTGGTCGCGCGATAATAAAGAAGGATCAAGCCGATGACGCCGAAGATGACGTTCGGCGTCCAGGCAGCGACCCAGGTCGGGACGCGTGCGCCTTCGCCGAGAGCGAGAAAAAGATGCATGACGAAATTCATCGCGAAAACCAGAAGGACCGCCGCCGCCACGCTCGACAAGATACCGCGCCGCGAATAACCGACACCGAGGGACCCCGCGATCAACGCCACTACGGCGCAGGTCCAGGGTAACGCGATCCGGTATTGCAAATGCGTCGCAAACGGCGCGAGCAGCGTCGCTGGAAAATCGGAGTTGAACTGAAGGTAATCGCGCAGCTCGGGCACGCTGAGATGTTCGGCCCGCACGTTCGCGCTGCTCAGGCGGAAAGGCGTCTCGCTCCAGTCCGTGATCAGGAGCGGGGTTCCGACGTGATATTCGACGTTCACGATGTTTCCGACCTGATCATAATGAACCACTTTTGTGCTCTCCAGTTCCCAGGTGTGAGTGTCGGCGTGATAAAAAGCTGTCGTGGCGATGTAAGCCGTCGTGATGTGATCGTTCGCGTCCTGTTGCACGATGTGGACGGTGTTGAACTTCGTGTTGCCCGGGAAAAACTGCCCGATATACCAGGTGCGGTTATCGGTCCGGTTCCGAAAAATTTGCGCGGTCAGGCCGAACTGCTGGCGGCGCGACGCGGGATCTTCGAGGAGCCGTTTGTGCGCATATTCGCCATGGGGCGCGAGGGAATAATTCATCGCTGTGCTCCCCACGGTGCTCAGAAAGGCGACGAACAATAACGGCGCGAGAATCCGAGGCAGGCTTACCCCGGCCGTTAGCATCGACACAATTTCGTTCGACCGCGACATGCGTCCGAGACTGAAGAGCAACGCCAGGAGGAGCGCGACCGGCAGCAGGATCACCAGGATTTGCGGAATCTGGGTCAGATAATATTTCAGGATCAACATGCGGGAGATGCGTTGATCGAGAAAAGTCGAGATGTTGTCGCTCACGTCGAAGATGAACCAGATCGAGAGGAAGCCTGCGATGCAGTAGAAATAGGCCTGGAGGAAATATACCGTCACGTAACGATCGAGGCGACGCATCGCCACTAAGTGCAACTCATTTCGGCCTCGCGCAACCGCGCGATGCAAAATCCCAAGTTCCAAGAACCAAGTTCCAAACGAATATTAATTTCCAAGCTCCAATGTTTTGACCGGTCGCATATTGTTGTTTGATGTTTGGAGCTTCGTTGGTGCTTGGAAATTGGTGCTTGGAGCTTTTGCTTGGATGATCGCGCTCAAAGATTCCCTCGATAGCGACTTCATCGACGAAGTCCGCGCGCTTTTCTCAAAGGAGGGCCGGCTGTCGCGCGCGAAAAACTTCGAGTATCGGCCCGAGCAACAGGAGATGGCGGTGGCGGTCGCGCGGGCGCTGCAAGAGGAGAGGCACCTGGTCGTGGAAGCCGGAACGGGCGTCGGCAAATCGATCGCCTACCTGGCGCCATCGATCCTCTATGCGGTCGAACAGAAAAAGAAGGCGATCGTTTCCACGCACACGATCAATTTGCAGGAACAACTGCTGAACAAGGACATTCCGATCCTGAAAAAGATTTTGCCGATCGAATTCGAGGCGGCGTTGATGAAGGGGCGGCAAAATTATCTTTGTCCGCGCCGGCTGGAGCGCGCCTTGCAGCAGGCTGGCGAATTGTTCACGACGTCGGAAGCCGGTGAGCTGGCGCGGATCGCGGAGTGGGCCGCTACGACGAGGGATGGAACGCTCAGCGATCTCGCCATCGAGCCCGATCCCAAAGTCTGGACCCAGGTCTGCAGCGAGCCGCACATCTGCACCATGAAATCCTGCGGCCAAAGCGGCCGCTGCTTTTTCCAGGAAGCGCGCAAGCGATTGCTCGCCGCGGACGTGATCGTCATTAATCACACGCTGCTCTTCATGTTGCTGGGAAGTCCGGAAGAGCAAATCAGAAGGGAGAGCGGTTATCTTTTTCCAAACGATTTCGTGATCTTCGACGAGGCGCACACGGTCGAACAAACCGCCTCGCGCCAGATCGGGATCGGCGTTTCGCAGTACGGATTGCGCGCGACGGTCCAGCGGCTTTACAACGCGCGGACCCGAAAAGGTTTGTTCACCGTCACGCGCGACGCGGCGGGCGTGACGCTGGCGGCGTCGCTCGTGGATGAGATCGACGCGTTTTTCCGCTCGATCGACGAACGTTGCGATTTCCGGAAAGGCCGCGAAGTCCGGATTCGCGAAATCGATTTTGTGCCCGACACGATTTCGGGCCGGCTGGTCGCGTTGCAGGCGCGCGTCGCCGAAGTGGTGAAGCGAACCGACGACGAATTTCTGAAGGCCGAGCTCCAGGAGCTCGGGCGTCGGATTCATGATGCGCGAATTGGAATCGTCATCTTTCTCCAGCAAGGCGCCGAAGGCCACGTGTATTGGGTCGAGCGGACCGGGAAGACCGCGCAATTCCTCACCTTGAACGCCGCGCCGATCGATATCGCGCCCGTTCTCCGACGAATGTTATTCCGCGAAGATTGCTCGTGTGTGATGACGAGCGCCACCCTCGCCGTGGGCCGGCCGGACCTCGCTTACTTCCGCGAACGGATCGGCGCGACCGAGGTGGAACCGCTCGAGCTCGGAAGCCCGTTCGATTTTCCCGAGCAGATGAAACTGTTCATCGTGCGCAAAATGCCGGACCCGCGGGACGCCGGCTACGCGAAAGCGCTTGCCCATTGGGTCGGGCATTTCGTCACTGAAACGGAAGGCCGCGCGTTTGTTCTCTTCACGAGCTATCGCGTGATGCAACAGCTGGCCGGCGAAATGGAGCCGTTCTTCGCCGAGAACGGGATGAATCTTCTCGTGCAAGGGCAGGGCGCGCCGCGCGGGAAATTGCTCGAGCAATTCCGGACGACGCCGCGTAGCATTCTTTTCGGGACGGATAGTTTTTGGATGGGCGTCGATGTGCCGGGCGAGGCGCTGTCGAATGTGATCATCACGCGGCTGCCGTTCGCGGTGCCCGATCATCCGTTGATCGAGGCGAAGCTGGAATTGATTGAAGCGAACGGCGGCGACGCGTTCACGGAATACTCGCTTCCGGAAGCGATCCTGAAACTGCGCCAGGGCGTCGGCCGTCTCATCCGCACGAAGAGCGACCACGGCATCGTGGTGATCCTGGACAATCGGATCGTGACCCGTCCGTACGGCCGGGCTTTTCTTGCCGCATTGCCAGAGTGCCCGGTGAAAGTGATTTAAAGCGAATATACTCGCTTGAACATATTCGTTATTTGGTAGTAAACTGAGAACCATGCACCGGTTCGCGCTTCCAGTTGCCATTGCGATTACCGCGTTGCTCATCGGTATTGGGATCGGGCGTTACACGGCGCCCTCTGCCGCGAACCTTCCATCGCGCACCAGCGCTCGCGTTCCGAACCCGCCGGTCGCATCCACCAATTCGACAAATCCCCGCGCGGTTTCATCCACTCAGAATTCGCCGTCATCGAAATCGAATGCCGCGTCGTCGATCGATTCGACCGAAAATATCATCGCGAAAATCAAAGCGGGGCTGACTCATTTCAATAGCCGCCGCGCTTACGCGACTTTCAGCAAACTCGCGGAGTCGATTGATACGAGCAACGTCCGCGACGTTCTCGCGTTCGTTCAAACGCTGCCCAAGCCCGAAGAAAAAAGCATCCTTATTTCGCTTTTTGTCGCGCGCTGGGCGGAACTCGAGCCCGCGGCGGCCGTCGCCTACGCGCAGGCGCTTCCCGCCGGGACGAATCGAAATTGGGCGCTCAACAGCGCCGTCAGTGGCTGGGCCGAACACGATGCGGCTGCGGCCACGGCATGGGTCCAGCAACTTCCGCCCGGCCCGCTTCGCGAACAAGCGATGCAAACCGTCGTTGCCGCATTGGCCGATAAAAATCCGCAGGACGCGCTCGCGTTTTTGGACAGCCTGCCCGCGACTCGCAACCGCCAGAGTTTCTACTGGCCGATTTTTAGCCGATGGATGACGACCGATCCGGCAGCCGCGGCCGAGCGCGCCACGCAAATGCCGCCGGGCGCGAATCGCGATACCGCGTGGCAAGTGGTCGCGTCGAGCTGGGCGAACCAGGATCCGGAAGCGGCTTATGCGTGGGCGAATAGTTTGCCGGCGGGGCAGGGACGCAGCAACGCCTTGCAGAGTGTGCTCGCGAATTGGGCCGCGAAAGATCCGCAAAAAGTCGCGGACGTTATTCTCACTTTGCCGCCGGGACCGGTGCGCGACCAATCGATCAACAACGTCGCGCGGCAATGGGCGCAAACGGATGCGCGCGCGGCCTTGAACTGGGCGCAGGCATTGCCGCCTGGCGATGGGCAGCGAAACGCACTTCGTTCCGCGCTCGCAAGCTGGGTCCAATCCGATCCGACCGCCGCCGCCCAATTCATTTCCGGATTGCCGCCCGGCAAAACGCAGGAGGAAGCGGCCATGTCGATCGCCCTCCAGCTCGCAAATAGCGACGTGCAAAGCGCGCTCGAGTGGGCCCAGAAACTTCCTTCCGGTTCGTCGCGCCAGACAACCCTTGCCAACATTCTTTCGCAATGGAGCGAAACCGATCCGAGGGCCGCGGCGAATTTCGCGCTCCAGGCGAGCGAGCTTGATGGTCGCAAGACGCTGCTGGAAAATGTGTCGCGCGTCTGGGCCCGCAACGATCCGCAAGCGGCGCTCACCTGGGCCGGAAATCTGCCCGAGGCGGCTGTCCGCGACCTGGTTTTTCCCAGCGTGATCGCAGTCGTCGCGGAATCCGATCCGCGCGAAGCGGCCCAAATGCTCTCGCGCCTTTCTTCACCTGAAGCGCAAACGAACGCGATTACCGGGATCGTCTGGCAATGGGCCGGCAGCGATCCGCATGCGGCCGGGGAATGGGCCGTCTCGTTGCCGGAAGGCAAAATCCGACAACAAGCTTTCGAGAGCCTGATCAACCGCTGGTCGGAAAGCGATCCGGGTGCGGCGGGCGCCTGGCTCGGGACATTGCCTTCGGGGGCTTCGCGCGATAGTGCCGTCGCTGCCTACTCGCGCCGAATTTTTTCAAGCGATCCGCAAACGGCCGCGGCCTGGATCGAAACGATCGGAAACCAAAATCTGCGTGAAGCGCAGTTGGAATCTGTGGTGGTCGGGTGGCTGCACTCTGATCCGGCCAGCGCGGCGGCCTGGTTGAGTCATTCGTCATTGTCGCCGGAAGCGCGGGCCCGGCTGCTGTCGCAAGGACGATGAGTCGAGGTCATGAATGCCGTTGCGAAATCAAAGGCGAAAGAGCGCCAGGTCGAAATTGGCCGCGTCCTCGGAATTCTGCGGCGCTGGGGAATTGAGTCGTTAGGCCAGTTCGCGGCATTGGAAAAAGAAGCGGTCGCGGCCCGGCTCGGCCCGATCGGCGTCGAGCTTTGGGAACGCGCCACGGGAAAAACGACGCGGCTGCTCAAGCTCGTGCCGGTCCGGGAATCTTTCGAGGAAGGGTTCGAATTCGAAAATGAAATTGAGACGAGCGAGCCGCTCCTCTTCATCCTGCGGCGATTTCTCCAGCAGTTTTCCGTGCGGCTGAACGCGCTCCATCTCGTCGCCAGCGAGCTGCAGCTTGAAATTATTTTCAGCGATCCGCCACCGGACGGATCCGCCGCGGCGGACAAGAGCAGTTACACGCACCGATTCAAAATTCCCGAGCCGACAAATAACGTCGAAACGCTTTTCCGGATGCTCCACACGCATCTCGAAAATTTTACCTCGAAATCGCCGATCATTGCCGTCGGGCTCAAGGCGGAAACGACGAAGCCGTCATTCGAACAATTCCATTTGTTCGAAACCGCGCTCCGCGATCCGGCGCGGCTCACCGAAACACTCGCCCGCTTAACGGGGCTGCTCGGCTCCGAACGCGTCGGCACACCCGTCCTCGAAGAAACGCATCGGCCCGACGCGTGCCGGATGGAACCGTTCTCGTGGCAGTTGGCGGAAACGAAAACGGACGAGCTTCCTCCATTGCCCGCAACTGCGTTGCGCCGGCTTCGGGCCGCGTTGCCGGCGTCGGTGTTGCTCGCGAAAAACCAGCCGGTTCATTTTCGCAGCGCGAAAGTGGAAGGAGCGGTCCGCGCCGGGAAAGGTCCGTTTCGCGCGTCGGGAAATTGGTGGGACGAAAACGCGTGGGACCGGGCCGAGTGGGACGTGGAGTTGGAGAACGGCGCCGTTTGCCAATGTCATGCGACCGCCGGCCAATGGGCGCTCGACGGCATTTATGATTAGCGGAGTTCGCTATGCCGTATGTCGAACTTCACGCGTGCAGTGCCTTCAGTTTTCTCCGCGGCGGATCTTTTCCCGAGCAACTAGCTGAAACGGCCGCCGAGCTCAAGATGCCGGCGATGGCGTTGCTCGATCGCAACGGCGTTTACGGCTCGCAGCGTTTTTCGGTGGCCGCGCGCGAGCACGGTGTGCGGCCCATTACCGGCGCGGAATTGACGATGGAAGATGGAAGTGTCCTGCCGGTGCTGGTCAAGGATCGGCGCGGTTATGAAAATCTGTGCGAGCTGCTAACGCAGGCGCATCTCCGCAGCACCGTGAAAGGCGAATGCGCTGTGGAGTGGAACGAGTTGCCGGAATTTAAGGGAGGCTTGATCGCTTTTCTGGGGAGCGCACGCGCCTCGCGTGCTGGCAATCGCGCCCTCGCGATCGCGAACTTAAATCGTCGAATGGAAATTTCGGCGAGGGCGCCGAAATCAGCACGCGAGGGCGCGTGCGCTCCCCAGAGTCTTGCCGACCGCGCGCAACTTCTCATCGACGCGTTCGGTCGCGAAAACGTTTACGTCGAAATCCAGCGGCATTTCCTTCGCGGCGAAGAGCGCGTGAACCAGCAGCTCTGCCATCTCGCGGAACAATATCGCCTCCGCGTCATCGCCACCAACGGCGTGCAATACGCGCGTCCTTATGGCCGGCAGGTTCTCGACGTCTTCACCTGCATCCGTGAACACACCCATCTTGATGCCGCCGGCAAACTCCTTACCCAAAACGCCGAGCGCCATTTGAAAAGCGATGCCGAAATGCGCGCCCTCTTTGCCGATCGGCTTGATGCTATCGAAAATTCCGAGCGGCTCGCCGAGCGTCTCGAATTCTCGCTCGAAAACATCGGCTACGAATTCCCGTCGTTCCCGGTTCCCGACGGCCACGACATGAATTCGTTCCTCCGCACGATCACCCTCTTCGGCGCGCAACAGCGATACACCTCCATCAGCACCGCGGTGAAACGGAAACTGGAAGAAGAGCTCAGTCTCATCACCCGGCTCGGGTTCTCCGGTTATTTTTTGATCGTCTGGGACATCATTAATTTTTGCCGGGAACACAACGTCATGGTGCAGGGCCGCGGGAGCGCGGCGAACAGCGCGGTTTGTTATTGCCTCGGCATCACGCCGGTCGATCCGGTGAGCAACAATCTCGTCTTCGAACGCTTCCTGAGTGAAAGCCGGAAAGGCTGGCCCGACATTGATCTCGATCTGCCAAGCGGCGATCGGCGCGAGAGCGTGATCCAGGAAGTGTATCGACGTTACGGCAAACACGGCGCCGCCATGACCGCGAACGTCATCACTTATCGCGGCCGCAGCGCCGCGCGCGAGATTGGCAAGGCGCTGAATTTTTCGCCGAACATTCTTGATCGGTTCTCGCACTTGTTCGCGAGCGGCGATTTTCCGCACACGCTCGACCTTCGCGCGCAGATCGAGCAGGCCGGTTTACCGAAAGCGCATCCGCGCATGCCGGCGTTCATCTCCCTTTATCAGGCCATCTACGGATTGCCGCGGCATCTCGGCCAGCACTCGGGCGGCATGATTATTTGCCAGGGAAAACTGAGCTCGTTCGTGCCGCTGGAGAACGCGTCCATGCCCGGCCGCGTCGTCGCGCAATGGGACAAGGACGACTGCGAAGATCTCGGCATTGTGAAAGTGGATTTGCTCGGGCTCGGCATGATGTCGGTGATGCAGGACGCGTTCGAGCTTTGTCGCGAGCGCGGCCGGCCGATCGATCTTGCCCACATTCCCACGGACGACGGGCCGACTTACAAAATGATGCAGGAAGCGGACACGGTCGGCGTTTTTCAAATCGAGAGCCGCGCCCAGATGGCGACTTTGCCGCGACTCAAACCAACATGTTTTTACGACGTCGTCATCGAAGTCGCGATCATCCGGCCGGGTCCGATCCAGGGCGACATGGTCCATCCGTATCTGAATCGCCGCGCGGGCCGGGAGAAGATCACTTACTTCGACGACCGATTAAAACCGGTCCTCGAACGCACGCTCGGCGTGCCGCTCTTCCAGGAACAGATGCTCAAGATCGCCATGATCATGGCCGATTTTTCCGGCGACGAAGCGGAAGAGCTGCGGCGCGCGTTGAGTTTTCATCGTTCGGAAGAACGGATGAACAAAGTCAGCGTGAAATTGCGGAACGCGATGAAGCGAAACGATGTCGCGCCGGACGTGATCGAGAAGATCCTGCAATCGATCACGTCGTTCGCGCTCTACGGATTTCCCGAATCGCACGCGATCAGTTTTGCGATCCTCGCTTATGGGAGCGCGTATCTGAAGGTGCATCGCGCGCCTGAGTTCTACGCGAGCCTGCTCAACAATCAGCCAATGGGTTTTTACACGCCGGCAACGATCGTGAAAGACGCGCAACGTCACGGGACGCGCATCCTGCCGGTCTGCGCGCGGGAATCGAGCTGGCTTTGCACGGTGGTTTCGGATGACACGGTGCGGCTTGGATTTTGCGTGGTGAATGGATTGCGGAAGGAACACGGGGAAGCGTTGGTGAAGGAACGCGAGGCCGCTGCGTTTCAATCACTCGAGGATTTCAAACGGCGAGTGGAACTGAGCAAAGAAGAGCTGCGCACGATCGCGGAGCTCGGCGCGTTGAATTGTTTCACCGAGCATCGCCGTTCCGCGATGTGGAAGGTCGAGGAGACGGAGTACGAAGATTTGCTGGGGAGCGCACGCGCCTCGCGTGCCGTTTCCGGCGCCCTCGCCGGAAACTCTTCGAGATCGGTAAGACCATTCGGCGAGGCGCCGAATGGAGCACGCGAGGGCGCGTGCGCTCCCCTGAAAGCGATGTCCATGCCCGAACGCGTGAAAGCGGATTACACGACGATGAACCTGACGACCGGTCCGCACCCGATGAAGTTGCTCCGTTCGGAACTGCCGGAAATCTGGCGCGCGAGCGATCTTCGATCGGCGCGACACGGCTCGACGATTCAAATCGCCGGCAACGTGATCTGCCGCCAACGGCCTGGCACCGCGAAAGGATTTGTTTTCGTCAGCCTCGAAGATGAGACCGGCGTCTCGAACGCGATCGTCACGCCGGATTTATTTGAGCAGATGCGTCTCCTCATTACCGAAGAACCATTTCTCGTGATCGAAGGTCAGGTGCAAAACACCGACAACGTCGTTTTGATCAAAGCAGAGAAGATTCGTCCGCTCGCCCACGAAGAACTCATCGGCAGCGAGTCGCACGATTTCAGATAACTCTTCTGTAGCCGCTTCGCTGTGCGAAGCGCCGAGAGCGATGATGCCTCCCTCGCGTCGCCCGCAGGGCGACGGCTACAGAAGATCCTACTCGCCCGCGTGCCGCTTTGCCGGCTCTTTCGGCGCAGCTGTTTTCTCGGTGGGTGTTTTGTCGGATTCCATCCACTCGGTGTGAAAGACGCCGGGCTTGTCAACGCGCTCGTAGGTATGCGCGCCGAAGAAATCGCGCTGAGCCTGGAGCAGATTCGAAGGCAGGCGAGCGGAGCGGTAGCTGTCAAAATAGGCGAGCGACGCGCTGAACGCGGGCACAGCGACGCCATGTTCGACCGCATTCGAAACCGCCACCCGCCAGTTGTCCTGCGTGTCCGCGATGATGTCGCGGAAATACGAATCGAGCATCAGATTGTGCAGCGCTGGATCGCGATTGTAGGCCTCGACGATGCGATTCAAGAATTTCGCGCGAATAATGCAACCGCCGCGCCAGATCGTGGCGATGTCCCCGAAGTTCAGGTCCCAATTGTATTGATGACCGGCCGCGCCTAACAACTCCATGCCTTGCGCGTAGGAAATAATCTTCGACGCGTAAAGAGCCTGCCGCACCGCTTCGATCAGTTGTTTGCGGTCGCCCTTAAACTCTTTCGAATTCGGCTGCGGCAAAATCTTGGATGAAGCGACGCGGTCATCTTTCCGTGACGAAATCACGCGTGCCTCGACCGCGGCGTTAATGGTCGAGATCACGACCGAGATCGCGATCGCCGACTGCAAAGTCCACAAGCCGGTTCCCTTCTGGCCGGCCTTGTCGAGGATCACGTCCACGAGCGGCTTGCCTGTCTCGGGATCGATCTTCCGGAAAATCTTCGAGGTGATCTCGATCAGATAGCTGTCCAGGTCGCCTTTGTTCCACTCGGTGAAAATTTCGGCGAGCTCGTTCGCATCCAGGCCGAGGACGCCATTCATGATCGCATATGCTTCGCAGATCAACTGCATGTCGCCGTACTCGATCCCGTTGTGGACCATCTTGACGTAATGGCCGGCGCCGTCCGGTCCCATGTAACGGCAGCACGGCTCGCCATCGACTTGCGCCGCGATCTTGCGAAAGAGAGGCGCGATAATTTCCCATGAATCGCGCGAACCACCGGGCATAAGCGACGGACCTTTGAGCGCGCCTTCCTCGCCACCGGAAACGCCCATGCCTACGTAGTGAATTCCTTTTCCTTCGAGGTCCTTGCACCGGCGTTGCGTGTCGGTGAAAAGGGAATTGCCGCCGTCGATCAGCACATCACCATTCTCGAGCAGCGGCGCTACTTCGCCGATCACCATATCGACCGGTTTGCCGGCCTTGATCATCATCATGACTTTGCGCGGCTTCTTCAGCGCGCCCAGCAGCTCCTCGATCGTGCGGGCCGGTTGAATGTTTTTTCCTTTCGCTCTTTCGGCGGCAAATTTCTCCGTGACTTCCCAGGTGCGATTGAAGACGGCGACGGTAAACCCCTTCGATTCCATGTTGAGGACCAGGTTTTCGCCCATGACCGCGAGACCGATCAGTCCGATATCACATTGATTCGTGCTCATTTTAGTATCTCCTTGATCACGCCGGGAGTCGGCAGTGGGTCCCGACTCTATCCGGTCCGATCAGCGCATGGCAATTTCCGTTTGCGAAGTTTCAATCACCGAAGCGCCTCTCGATTTGCCCGAGCAAAATGACGATTCGCAAGCGGGTGGCGTCGTCGTTTTCTGGGGCGCGGTTCGAGCCACGGAAGATGGTCGCGAGATCGCGGGCATCGAATACGAAGCGCATCGGGAAATGGCCGAACACCAAATGCGACTCGTGGCCGAGAACGCGGCGAAAAAATTCGACGACGCGCGCGAGATTTTTGTCCGGCACCGGATTGGATTTGTCGCGGCGGGCGAACCGTCCGTCGTGGTGCGCGTGACGGCTGGACATCGCGGCGCGGCGTTCGCGGCGAATCAATGGATCATGGATGAGCTCAAACGCGTGGTCCCGATCTGGAAGCATCCGGTATTCAAGGACACGAAAGTAGCGCAGACAGGCACACGCGCATGAATTGGGCAAACCGTCTCACCATCAGCCGGCTGGTTCTGACCGTGCTCTTCGTGGCGATGCTGAATAGCAGCTGGCCTTACGCGCGCACGACGGCGTTCATCATTTTCCTCATCGCGGGCGTCACGGATTTTGTCGACGGCGAAATCGCGCGCCGTTATCGGATCGTCACGAATTTCGGCAAGCTCATGGATCCGCTGGTGGACAAGGTCATGATGGCGGCGGCGTTCGTTTCGCTGGTCCCGATGGGCGCAATTCCGGCGTGGGCGGCGACGACGGTGGTGGGCCGGGAGTTTTTGATCACTGGATTGCGGCTGATGGCGAGCGCGCGCGGGCAGGTCCTGCCGGCGGAGCGCCTGGGCAAGCACAAGACTTCGTGGCAGATCATTACCGTGATTTTTTTCCTGGGATTACTAGCGGCGGCCGAGCTGCATTACGGCAATTCGCAGAGCGGCTGGTGGTATCGCGCGTGGTCTGAAGCCGGTCCGGTCCTGGTCTGGATCACGGTGGGGTTAACGCTTTATTCCGGCTTGCGTTACGCCTGGCGACACCGAGACGTTATCGCGCCCGATCAATAATTTGTTTCGCGGGAAAACTCTTCGGAGCGGCGGAACAAATCGTGCTTTTTCTCGAGGCACGTTATGGCGATCGCTTCCGGAAATATTCGCGCCCCCGGCTCAGCGCTTCCCTGGCTTCCATTGCCGGCGATCCTCGGCTTCAGCCTTCTCGGCCTGGGCGGGTCGATCGTACTCACCTACACCACTTTCAGTTACGCCGACGGACCACGGCCGGCGACCGCGTCAAACGACGGCAAGGTCTATGAAGCGCGAGCCGTTCCCTTCGATTCGCGGCGCGAGAATCCAGCGTTGCGCGCCGCCATCTCTCGCGCCTTGAGCGCGACGCAGGTGGAAGTTCGCCCCGCTAAAACAGTCGATCCGGCGCATCCGGAGATTTCGCAACCGATGCTCCTGGCCGATTCCGATCGCGAGCTGTCAGGCTTCCACGGGTTCGGGAATTCTGGCGGTGCCAATAACTACCTCACGGTCACCGGCACAAGCTTCGGCATGAGCGCCGAGAGTGTCCCCTCTGGTTTCGCCGCAGCGGACGCGGAGACGTTCTCAGCCGCGCCGGTTCCGGAAGCATCCACCTGGATGTGCGGTGCAGCCCTTCTCTTGTTGGTCGGCGTCCGCGGCGCTCGGGCCCACTGGCGTCGCAAGCGCGGGCGCAACTAAGCCCCGCACACCAGAAACCGCTTGGCAGCTGAGACGAGCCGCGCCAGCTTAGTCCGAGCCGGACTGGCACAGCCGCCGCGGGTGTAGCTTAATGGTAAAGCTGTAGCCTTCCAAGCTACTGACGAGGGTTCGATTCCCTTCACCCGCTGTTCCCAGTTCTCGCGGCGGTTTGCGTTGTCGTCCCAACGGCACCTAATTTGTCGACATGAAAGCTGTCGCTTTGTCTCTCATGCTCGTCGCCACTGTTTCGTTCACGGCGCGGGCCGATTTCACCATCGTCCAGAACGTCGAAGGGAAAGGGCAGAATCACGAGATCACGCTCAAGATCAAAGGCGACAAGATCCGCATGGAAGCGACGCCACAAATGACAATGATCGTGGACGGCAAGACAGGCGACACGATCACGTTGATGAACACGCAGAAAAAAATCGTGCGCATCTCCGGCGACAAAGCGAAAGCGATCGCGGAAATGGCGGCAAAATACGGCGGCGACAATAAGGTGAAGCCGAAGCTCGTCGCGACTGGAAAAAAAATGACGATCAACGGATACGAAGCCGACGAATACGTTGCGGAGAGCAAACAATTCAAGGCGCATTACTGGATCGCGCAGAGCTTTCCAAATTCGGCGGCGGTCCTGAAGCAGTTGCAGGCGATTGTGCCCGCGGCTTGGAACGATTTGGCCAAAGGAATGATCGACTATCGCGATTTGCCGGGCTTCCCAATCCGAACCCAGATGACGATCGGCGACGACGAAATCATTAGCACGGTCGTCGCAGTGAAGACTGATCCACTCAGCGACGCGGAGTTTTTACCGCCAAAGGATTTTCAGGAAATGAAGATTCCGAATGTCCAGGAGATGATGTCGGAAAAACCGGAACCGGCGGCCTCGGCCAAACCGTAGCGGCATTCGCGTGTGCGACCGCGTTTGATTCTCGTGTCGGCGTCGCCGCGCCGGCGTGAATTGCTCACCGACGCCGGTTATGAATTCGAAGTCGCCTCGCCGCGCGTCGAAGAAGTTTGCCACACCTGGTTAACCATCCGTGAGCTCACGATCTGGAACGCGGCGCGGAAAGCGGGCGCTGCTTCCGGCATTCCGCGCGACGCCGTGGTGCTGGCGGCGGACACGCTGGTGACGATCGATGGCGAAGTTCTCGGCAAACCCGTGGATCTCGACGAAGCCGTCGGAATGTTGCGCCGATTGAGTGGGCGTTCCCATGAAGTCTGGACGGGCGTGCGGATCAACGAGGCGGGGCGCGGTCGAACACGAAGCTTTCACGAAATGTCTCGCGTGCATTTCCGGAAACTCGACGGCCGCGCGATTCGCAATTATCTCGGCAAGATCGATCCGCTCGACAAAGCCGGAGCGTACGCGGCGCAAGGTCACGGGGCGGAGATCATCGAACGGATCGACGGTTCCTACAGCAACGTCGTCGGCCTGCCGATGGAGAAAACGTCGGCCGCGCTTCGCGCGTTTGGGATCACGCCTTCGCGCTAACTGTCCCGGTGGAGTCTACTCAGCGATCGTTGCGCTCGCGCGATGGCAAACCTCGAGTTTGTTGCCGTCCGGATCTTCAAAAAAAACGGCGTAATAACCGGGACTGTATTCCACGCACAACTCCGGCCCTTCGACGTTTTTCGCACCGGCTTTGCGCACCACTTCAGCGGCTTTGTCGACGGCTTCGCGGCTCGGCGCCCAGAACGCAACGCGATTTCCGTTCGGCTGATGACCTTGTTCCTCGATGAATCCAAAAAAATCGACCGCTACGCTTCCCTCCGCTTCGAACAAGCCCCAGCGCTCACCGCTTTTGTCGATGCGAAAGCCGATCGCGGGCAGAATCTGCGCATAAAATCGCTGGGCCGCCTGGCGATTTTTTACCCGAAGATCGATATGATCGAAAAGGCGCGTGCTCATGGCAAAGTCTCCGCAGCCAGATGTGGTTGTCTACTTGCGGTTCTCGCGCCGGATCATGAGCTTTAGCCCGGACCACGTCTCATCGACCGCGCAAACTTTCACGTCCACAAAACCGAGCGGCAAGCAGACGTCGCGAATAACGTCCTCGGTGATATCCGTCGCAACGCCGGACGACTTCTTTGGCCATGAAATCCAGACGACGCCGGCGTCATCGATGATCTTGCGCAGGCGCTTCAGTTCTTTCTCCAGCAGCCGGCGCTTGTTTGCGAAGAGATGAACGAATCTCGAGCCGGCCTTCGCTTTGTCCGTGAAAGAAACTTTCTCGGGCAACGG
>DASQPH010000046.1:0-2723 GCA_035644055.1 Chthoniobacterales bacterium | reverse complement strand
CCTGAGAACGTCGCCTGAGGCCGCGCCGAGAGCGACGCGCACGCCAATCTCGCGGGTGCGGCGGCTGACGGAATAGGCCATCACGCCAAACACGCCCGCTGTTGCGAGCAGCAGCGCGACGATTCCGAAGAATCCGATGAGCACGACGTTGAATCTCCGTGAGCCCAGCGAAGCGGAATAGACTTGCGAAAAAGTCCGGAACCTGGCCGGAATTTCCGGGTTGAGGTCCTGCAGGATTTCTCGCGCACCCGAAGCGACGGACTGAGTATCGGCATCACTCAGCATGGTTAAGGTAATCGCCGGGCGCGGCCGCTGGAACAAATTCACATAGACGGTCGGACGCGGCGGTACATCGAGGCCATATTCGTGAGTGTCGCCCACGATCCCGACGATGGTCAGCAAACGCAAGTCGCCGTCCATGTTTCCAAACTCAATTGTGTGGCCGATGGGGTCCTGATTTGGCCACCGGTCGCGCGCAAGCGATTCGCTGATCACGGCAACGTGCGGAGAATTCGCGCCGTCGCGCCCGTCAAAGATTCGCCCTCGAATGAGGGGAATTCCGAGAACCTGGAAGTATCCGTCGGTTGCGACGCAGAAGTCTGCATTACCAATGCGTTCTTTTTGCTGAAACATCGCCCCAAGACCATCCGTGGTCTTGGGAATCTCATTCTGCGAGACGAGTAGAAACATTCCGTCGGGAAGGCCGCCATCCATTGGCAGGCCGCTCGTCGCGCCGACGTTGCGCACGCCTGGTAATTGCTTGAGCCGGTCAATCAGGTTTGAAAAAAAAATCGACTGATTTGCCTTTATCTTCGGATCGTCCACCCACGGGAGCGCGACATCCATCGTGACAATTTTATCCACGCGGAAGCCGGGATTCACTTCGAGCACTTTCATCAGGCTGCGCCCGAGCAATCCTGCTCCGACCACGAGAACCAAAGTGATGGCGATCTGCGCCGCCACGATTATCCGGCCAACGCGCTGGCTACCGTGGAAGCCCGCTTGTCCCCGGCCGCCTTCCAATAGGCCCTCGCGCGGGTCGCCGGATGTCGCCCGCACGGCGGTGAACACTCCGAGGCTTGCGGCGACCGTGGTGGACAGGAGGAACGCAAACACCAGTACCGGAATACTGACCGAAACGCTGTCCAGCCGCGGCAGATTTTGCGGAGCGAGCGCAACCAATCGCGCCACGCCCCAGAACGCTCCGAGTACGCCGAGGCCTCCGCCAACGAGCGAAAGCAGAAAGGCTTCGGTAAGAAATTGACGGATCAGCCGTCCGCGCACGGCACCGAGCGCGGTACGAATGGCCAGCTCGCGCTCTCTCACCGACGCTTGTGCCAGCAGCAAATTCGCCACGTTCGCGCACGCCACCAGCAGCAGAAATCCCACCGCGCCGAGCAGGACCAGCAGCGGTGAACGAGCATTGCCCGTGATCGAGTCCTGCAGCGGGACGACAATTCCATCCTTGAGGAGGTAATCGCCTTGTTCGCTCGAGGAATCGTGAATGCGACGCGCGATCGCGCTGATGTCCTGATTCGCGAGCTCGACACTCACACCGTCGCGCAAACGCCCGACTGCATAGTAGTTGTGCGACGTCCTGCTTGGATTTTCGCCTTCCAGATCGGCCGGCAACCACAGAGCCACTTCGGGCGGGAAGTGAAACCCTGCCGGAAGCACGCCGATAGCGGAGAAAACCGCCCCGTCAATCTTTAAGTGCGACGGGGAGAGGTCCGGCGATGATCCGAGGTATTGCCTCCAATATCCATAGCTGACAAGAACGACCGGCGCAGCACCTTTTCTCGCATCGCTGGCGGTGAAATCCCGCCCGAGAATCGGCTGAACACCGAAGACCTTGAGGAACCCGGGCGAGACGACGGCGACCGTGGTGCGCGTCGCCTGAGAGGCACCCGAAACTGACGCCACGTTGTCATGATACTTTGCAATCGCCTGAAAGCTGCGGCTTTGATCGCGAAAGTCGTCGAAGTTCGGATCCGCAATGCGGGACCACCGGCCATTCGAGTTGACCTCGAAGACGGCCATGATCCGGTTCGAACCGGTGTACGGCAACGGGCGCAGCAACACGCCATATACAACACTGAAGATTGCCGTGGCCGCGCCAATGGCCAGCGCGAGCGTAAAGACCATGACTGCGGTAGCACCAGGGTTTTTCCGGAGCTGGCGGAAACCATAGCGGCCATCGGAGACGACAGATCCGAGCCAATTGCCTATCCGCTCCTGACGAACCTGTTCTTTCACCTGTTCGATGCCGCCGAGTTCGATCTGCGCGGCGCGTTGCGCTTCGTGCGGCGGCATGCCGGCACGAATGTTTTCCGCTACCAGCATTTCGAGGTGGGAATGAACTTCATGATCGAGGTCTGCTTCGACACGGCGAGACAAGAAAAGATTTCGCAACAGGCTTCGAGCTTTCTCAG
This sequence comes from Chthoniobacterales bacterium, assembly GCA_035644055.1. Lineage (GTDB taxonomy): Bacteria > Verrucomicrobiota > Verrucomicrobiia > Chthoniobacterales > UBA10450 > AV80. The sequence continues at coordinate 291 of DASQPH010000046.1, read as the reverse complement.
CGAGCGGCATATTGAAACCCTCTCTATGATGTTTCCAAGGCTTGCGCGATTGGCCAAGAAATGCGACCCCATCGTTTGGTTTCGGCTTCGAGTTGCTTCCGTCCGGCTTTGCTCAAACGATAGTATTTCGCGCGGCGGTTATTTTCGGATTCTCCCCAGAAGGAGGAAATCCAACCTTCTTCTTCCATTCGGTGCAGGGCGGGAAAGAGCGAGCCTGGCTTAACAACAAAAGTGCCGCCTGTGATCTGCTGGATTCTGCGCGAGATTCCCAATCCGTGCATCTCGGCAACG
>DASQPH010000045.1:0-15128 GCA_035644055.1 Chthoniobacterales bacterium | reverse complement strand
CTGGTCGCGAAGGCGAAGTCGGAAAATTGGAAATCGCTGCCGATCGGCGAGCGGACGGCGACCGTCGGTCGCGCGCTCGTCGGCACGCGTTACAAATCGTTCACGCTCGAGATCGACAACCGCCTTGAAGCGGCCTCGGCGAATTTCACCGGCATGGATTGCTGGACGTTCTACGAAATTTCCCTCGGATTCGCGCGGATGTTGAATGAACCGGAGGAAAATTGGACGCCGGAACGATTGCTCCACTACATCGAGCTCGACCGGTATCGCGGCGGACAATGCACCGGCGAATATCTATCCCGGCTCCATTATCTGGAGGACTGGCTCGCGGACAATGACCGGCGCGGACTTGTCGAAGATCTCACCCGCAGTCTCGGCGGAACCAGCGTCGCGCATTCCGCGCGGGAAATGACTGTCGGCTGGCGGCACTATCGTTACCTGGCCCATAATAAATCGTTGCTCGGGCCCTTGGGCGAGATGGAAGCACGTGTCTCAAACCGGCCGCTTTACCAGATTCCGAAGAGTCACGTCGCATCGATCGAACCAAGACTGCGGAGCGGCGACATCATCGGAATCATCTCGCGCGATCGCGGCGGTTTGTATTCGACGTCGCACGTTGGCCTGGCGGTGCGCGTCGCTGACGGTTCGCTCCATTTCATGCACGCGTCTTCGCCGCGGAACTACGGCAAAGTCGTGATCGATTCCACTCTCTCGAGTTACCTCGCTCGCTATCGAACCGACTCCGGAATCCTCGTCGCGCGGCCGCTCAAGTAGACGCGCTCAATTATCGAGCCGGAAGATTTCGTTGATGGCGATGCCGGTGGTGCCCCCGGCGCCGCGCACAATCGTGGTGTAATTGCCGGGACTGAGCGGGAGGAGGATCGCAGATTCACGGTCGTCAGGCGGAGCCAGGGCGCTGGCCTGAATCTCGGCGACGTTGGGGCTCGTCTTCCAGTTATCGTTACTCGCCAGAAGAGCGCCATTGGTATCGTGCAATTCCATTACCGGATCCATCAAGCGCCCGGCGATAGGCGTGCCACCAACGCTGAGTGATGGCCCGAGCGCGCGGAACATTACTCGTTTCTGGGTAACGCCGGCAATGATGGCGCCGTCGATCAACACGTTGTCATTCGTCTGCACATCGGCGCGCACGGACTCGTTTACGAGCTCGCTGCCACTGGGCGGATCGAGGTCGTAAACTTCCACCACGCCGATACCGGTGCTGTTACCCGAGCCGCGCAGGACAACGGTGTAATTGCCGGCCGCGAGCGTGGCCACGATCGCTGATTCGCGATCGTCACTCGGCGGAAGACCGGTCTGCTGAATCTCGATCTGCTGGGTGGCTTTCCAATTATCGTTCACCGCGACGATCACGCCAGTTACGTCATGCAATTCGATCATCGGATCCTGGAGCGCACCGGGCACTGCGAGTGACGGTCCGATCCCGCGCAACAACACGCGTTTGCCGGGCGTTCCGCGAACGATGAATCCGCCATCGGCAATCTTGTCGCCGGTTTGCACGAGCGCGCGACCGGAAATGTTTACAAGCTGAATGCCGGGTGGAGTCGTCGGGAGCGTGGGATCAAACACGTAGCCCTGCACGACATCGATGAGGTTGAAGTAGGAACCGCCAATGCCGCCGAGCGACGGCACTGAATTCGCCGGACCCTGGAGCGTCATCGTGCTTGCGGTGACTTCGTGTAATTTGTTGTCGATCGGATTCGCTTCGGCAACAGCGGACAGGGGCACGTAGATTTTAATCTGAGCGTTTGGTCCCACAGTGAAGACACAGTTCGCGGCCGGCAACGCCGTCGCGCCGGGATAAGTGAGAGTAACGCCCCCGCCGATAACGTTCGTTGCATTTTCTCCGGCGAAGCACTGAAGCGCGCCGCCGTTATTGGACTCGGCGTAAACGAAGAAATTCTTTCCGCCGTTAGGATCGGACGTGGATGGAACCAACCACTGGGTAAGCCAGACTAGGTCGGTGTCCGGGTCCTGCGCGGTCGTCGGTGCGAGGCTCAGATTATTTATCTGCATCGTTACTTCATAGCAGGGTGCTCCGGCGCTGCACGGCGCGGTTGTTACCTGCCGCATGCTCGAGCCGATGATGTCGAGCTGCGGCATGTTATCGCTGACGGTGCCGTTGGTTTCATAACGGCCGTCGCCGGGCGGATCGGAAACGGAATTGAACGGCGCGAGGCCGGAGATGTTCAGGGGCGAGGTAGCGGCGAATAAACCGTCGCCACCATTTTGCCGGACGAACATCGCGTGCGGAGTGGTGCCTTCGTCGATGTTGTTGGAATCGGCATAGCTGATTTCGGCTTCGCCTTGCGCGCCGATCCGCAGCTGAAGGAAATCGCCGAGGGTGCGATCGCCCGCTTGTCCGCCAATGCCGGTGGTGAACACGCTGCCGCGATGATTGAAATGTTCGCTGGCCTGGACGGGTGCGGTGAAAGCAGGCGAAGCGGAACGCGCGTTGGTGGACATGGTGTACCACAAACTCCAGTCGCACGTCTTCGAGCAGGCATCGGGGCCGGTGGATGGATAAGTGGGCGCGCCCGGCGTGCCGTACCACGCGATGCCAATGCGGCCGTCATCGCCGGCGGCGACCCAGGCGAAGACGTTGTTGCGCAAGGAGCCGACGGGGATCGTCATCGGCGAGGACCAAGTGTTGCCTTGATCGGTCGAAAACGAATACTTCAGGATAGTGTCGCCGGTAACGTTGCCGCTGGCATCGACCGGCGCCTGTTCCCAGACCGCGTAGAGATTGCCCGCCTTATCGATCGCCATCGTCGGAAAATTTCCGCCGGTGTGATTCATGCCGAGATCGGCAACGAGAATGTCGGTGCAATTGAGGCCGCTCGGATCGCTCACGTTCGAGACCGGCAGGCCGAACGCGACGGGGAAACAACGGCCGACAAAAATTTTGGTGAAGGATGCATCGTCATGCACGACGAAAACATGTTTCACCGGCGTGGGTAACGTGGCGTACTGATTGACCGCGATCGGTTGACCCAGCGTCGTAGCAATCGGGCTCACTTCGTTGTTGCCCATGATCCCTTCGTTGCATCCCGTCGCGGAGCTGATCTTGTTCGCTGAGCCGAACTGGACGCCGGCCGTAGCGCTCGCGCCGGAAACCGGCGATCGATACATCACCAGAACGTTCGCGCCGAAACTTGTCACCGATGATCCACACACTGCCGGGGACTGGGCAACTTCGTCGTTGGTGAGGTAAATCGCGCCACCATTCGTCGGATCGCCATCGAAGGCGTACCACTGACGATCGACGACCGCATCGGGCACGCCGGTGTTGCTGCAGGTAAAGGTCGCGCCTTGGTTGTCCGAACGCGCGGTGCTGAAATTGGCGAGGGTGAGATCGGCAAAATAAACGTGGCCGGCGCTGTCCACGCCAAGCTCGGTGTCGCCGCCGCCGGCGCAGACGACGGCCTTGCCCGTCAACGGCGTCGAGCCCGGAATCCATTTGAAAGTTTTCCCGCCGTCGAGCGAACGCCAGATCCAGCTCGTATTCGAACTGAGCGAGCCGGGCGCACTGGTGTAGATGCGGGTCGGGTTCGAAGGATCGACGCGCAGGTCCTGCTCGAATCCGTTTCCGCCGAGACCGCTGATCACCGGATGACCGAACGTCGGCGCGACCGCGGTAGCGAGGTCAGCGGCGGTTGGGTCGGATGAAGACGAAGCGGCAAAGCTCAGGAACGCGAGCGAAAGAGCCGCGGTGCACAGCATGAAAGCCACAACAAGGCGGGCCAAAAGCACGCCGGATTCTGAAGTACGTTTTTTGCGCATGGGAATACCTCTGTTGCCAAAGGCTGCGCGCTTGCGCCCCATGCTCCCATCGCCCCGCACTTCCCCGGCTATAGATTAAGATCGCACCAGCCGCTTACGTTGCGGGTCTGGCCGGGTGTGTTTTGACATCCTTTTAATGCGCTTCTTACGATAATTAATTGAAGAATTTTCGCAGGGAGGGCGCGCATGATCGCGCAGGGTATTCTGAGATTGGGACTTTCGATTGCCGTTTGTGTATGGATCGGCCTGGTGAGCGCAAAGGCCGACCGGTCTTTCGCTTTCAGCCGGGATACGTTTTCGTTCGATAACGAAACGGCGCTGGAATTTCACGACGGCCAGGCGTCGCCACGTCCGCGAAGGCCGGGCGAACAACCGAAGCGCTTCACTCAACATTGCTTCGTGATGAGCCGGACCGTGATGCAATTCCGGAAGTTCGTCCGATTCGAGCCAGCCCAGGCGCCGCTTGAAGACAAGGAACTCGCAGATCGGATTCGAAAAATTACGCGTGTTCCCCCATGGGATGCGCCATTTGCGGAGGCGGACCGGATCGTCATGCCGGGATACAAAGATCTTCGCTCCCTCAGCGAGGCACGCCCCGAGATTCTCCAGAAGAATATCGGTCTCGGCTGGCCGACCTACTTTCGGCCGGGTAACTGGCGGATTGTCTGGCCGCACGGCCCATCGCAACAAGCGCAGACGCACGAGGAACTGGAACGCCGGCTTCGTTCACCGGGCGGTTACTTTGTCGCTTACCTGACGAATTTTCCGCGGAGCCTGAATATCAATCACGGCGTGCTCGTTTATGCGCGAAAGCCGAACGACCGAACGGCCAACGGAAGCTATCGCTACGCCGTTTACGATCCGAATCATCACGACGCGCCGCGCACGCTCGAATGGTCGGAGCGCGATCGTTGTTTTCTTTATCAACACGACACCGATTTCGTCGGCGGCCGCGTAATCGTGTGGCAGGTTTACGGTTACCCGCTGCAGTAGAAATCAGGCCGCGGTCTGCAGATCGATCACGAATTTGGCGCCTTTGCCCGGGCCTTCGCTAAAAGCGTGAATGGAGCCGCGATGCATCTCGACAATCGCTTTGCTGATCGCCAGCCCGAGACCGAGACCTTCGCGACGCGTGCCGCCTTGCTCGAACGCTTCGAAAATCTTTTCCAAGTTGTCGGGCTCGATCCCGATCCCGGTGTCGCTGATTTCAATGTGAAGCGCGTGCGGGTTGGGATTGGACGTGCGCACCGTCACTGCGCCCTGGCCGGGAGTAAACTTGGATGCGTTTTTCAACAGGTTCCAAAACACCTGTTGCAACCGCGACTCATCCGCGAGAACGAGATGGTCGCGCGCCGTCAGGTCCACCGCCAATTTCAGTTTTCGCGACGAAATTTCATCGCGCACGATTTCCATGGCGTGGCCTAACAAGTCGTGTGCATCGGATTTTCGCAAATTCAGTCGCAGTTTGCCGCGGGCGATACGCGTGAGATCGAGCAGATCGTCGATGAGGCGCGCTTCGAGCTCGACGTTGCGGCAGACCATTCGAAGTCCTTCGTCGATCTCGGGCGGCAGCGAAGGATCGTTCACCATTCCTCCGGCCCAAATTAGAATGGGCGTCAACGGCGTGCGCAGCTCGTGGCTGAGAGTGGCGAGGAACCGGTCTTTCGCGGCGTTGGCGGATTCGGCGGCTTCTTTTTGCCGCTTCAATTCGGCATCGAGAATGCGCCGATGAATGAAGAGCCCGATCTGGCTGCCGAGCGCTTCCATGAGCGAAAGAAGATCGTCATCGGGCGGCACCGATTGCCGACTGAACAATTCGAGGACGCCATTGATTTCACCTTCGGCGACGAGCGGAAATGCAAAAGCGCCGTTGAATTGCGCCGCCGTTGCCGCCCCGGCGCGCGGAAAGTTTGTGTCGGCAGCGAGGTTTTCGAACCAAATCGGTTTATGAGAGGTCATCACGCGACCCGGCAGACCTTCGCCGGATTTGAGAACCATCGCCTTTGTCGTCGCCGCGAAATCGGCTAATCCCGGCGCATCCTCGTGCCAGGTGATGGAGCAACGCAGATTGTCCGACGCGCTGTCGCGCAGCCAGATGGAACCGGAAACCCATTTGCCGACCGCGGCGATGGTCTCAATCACCCGCGGACCGGCTTCCGCGATCGACCACGAACCGGCAAGCAAGTTCGCAACGGCGTATTGGGCAGTGCGTCGTTGTTCGTTTTGGATGCGCTCCGAAATGTCGCGGGCGATTTTCGACGCGCCGATGATCTTGCCGGTCTGATCTTTGAGTGGAGAAACAGTAACTGAAATGTTGAACAGGGATCCGTCCTTGCGCTGACGGACGGTCTCATAATGGTCGATGCGTTCGCCGCGCCGGAGTTGTTCCAAAATGCGTGGCTCTTCATGCTGCCGCTCGGGCGGGATTAGCATCAGGATCGATTGGCCCACGATTTCATCGGAGGTGTAACCGAAGAGCCGCTCGGCGGCCGCGTTCCAACTGGTGATGGTGCCATTCAGATCCTTGCTGATGATGGCGTCATCGGACGACTCGATGATGGCCGCCAGGCGGCGCCGCGCTACTTCGCCGCGGTTGCGATCGGTGATATCGCGGAGGTGCGCCGTAAAAACAGGCGCGTTTCCATCGCGCAACGCCGTGATCGCGAGCTCAACCAGAATCTCAGAACCGTCAGCCCGCAGCGCTTTGAATTCCAGTCGCTTGCCGAGCACCGGGCCTTCGCCGGTCGCCATGTAATGCTCGAGGCCCTTGCGATGTCGTTCCCGGAATCCTGGGGGAATAATCAGAGTCGCTAGCTCCTGGCCGACCGCTTCCTCGCGTTTGTAGCCGAAAACGCGCTCGGCGGCGGGGTTGAATTCGATCACGCGTCCGGTTGCGTCTATCGAGATAATGCAATCGAGCGCGGACTCGAAAAACGCCCGCTCCAAGCCGCCCGTCTTGATCTCCGAGGATTGCGATGAGGCGGGTGCGGCTTCGAGTTCCATCAAGTACCGGTAGTTAGATTATCTTTCGCGCCGCAGCTTTACTTTGATCGTCTCGGCCGGCGGAGTTTGCTTCAGTTCTTAAGCGGAGTCCAAATCGATCACACGCCGGCGTTGTTTTGCCAAAGCAAACGTCCGTTTGATGCGATCGAGGCCGCGCCGAAAACGCCGCCGCCAGGCAATGGCGCTGTGCTCAGAGCGAAAGCGCGGTTTGATTTCGAACCCGGACTGGCGGCAAAGCTCGAGTGCCGGCGGCGTCCATAATCCGCGAACGATCGCAGACATGAGATACGGAATGGGCAGGCCGCGCCGGTGGACGTAGGAAAGAGCGAGCAGATCTCGCGTGCGATCGCTGCCTCGCGCTTCCATGTTCCAGGCGGATTCGCCAGGACGAAGCGCGGCTTGCAGGACCTCCTTTTTCCAAAGTGTCACTTGCAAGCGCGTCCGCCCGTCTGAATCCGGCGGCACGATCCCGATTCGATCGTCCAATGGCTGGAAATCTGGCTCCAACGTCGAGCGGGCGTAGAGGCATAGCGACGCCGCATTGTTATCGAAAGCAAAGGCGAAATCCTGCGCCAGCAGCTCGTTGTTCACTTTGCCGTTCAGGAAATAATCATCCTGAAAATAGAGAATGTAGGGCTGAGTGATCGAGGTCAGTGCGATGGCCATGTTCGAAGCCCAATTGCGGTCGGGCCCGACAGAAATTGGTCGGACGATTTCCGACCGAACGCGAAGCTGGTTGACGATGAGAAACACCGGAAGCGGGCAATCGCTCCAGTGCCTTCGGAAGAAGAAAAAAAATGGCCGCCAGGTATCGAAAAAGGCATCGCAGCTCGACACCACCACGGCGACCGAGCTGGCGAAAGCTTTCAGCTCCGGCATCCGCAATTCGTCCAGCAGCCTGATTCCCCGCGCAAGGAATTTCTTCATGGGCGCCGCTCCATCGGTTGCGATGGCCCGCCATATCGGATATGTTGTCGCCTCTCAAAAAAAGGGGGCGCACTGGTTTCGACTCGTAGTTTGAAGCGCAGGCGGCATGTCGAGGATGGTTCGTTGGCCTCGTTAAAATCCGGACCAAAACAAATAAACGCAGATCACGAAGATCTCGCTCTCGCGGCTTAATTGACCGTGACGTTTCCGAAGCGACGCCTGCTGGCGGCGGAAACGTGGACAGCAGGCTGGCCGATGCGCGGAGCGACCGCGCGCAGCGGTAAGATCGATTTCGCGGACGCTCGGGGGCTGGCAGTGTGCCGGTGCAAAGTTCGGTCCCTTAAATATTGTCACCGGCTACACATGTAGAAGCTTGCGTTGATAGCTTCGAGGACAGGGGTTCAACTCCCCTCGCCTCCAAAGCCTAATCCGCGTCTATAACGCCATCGTGGCGGCACCTCTGCCGTGGGCTCATCAGTGCTTTGCGGAGCATTGTCCTAAACCTTGATCCGGCCAGCCGCCGCGGCGCCCGGAACCAGCCAAGGCAGCAATTTTGCTAACCAAAAGGGAGATGGCATGGCCGTTGCTTATAGAAATTATAGTCAGAATAAAACCTATAAACAACCACACCATGAAAAAGACACTTCTCCTCTCCTGCCTCCTCCTGGCCTTTGCCGCTTCTTCTTCCTTCGCTGACGCCCTTCTTTTTAGCGTCAGCTCAACGCCCTACGATCGACAGATGACCCGTATCCGTCCGGTCCTGACCACACCGGCTCATTCGTCCGGGTCGCAGGTCTCGGTTGCGATCGTCAATCAGTGGATGACCGAGCTGCGCGAGATTCCCTACGGATTCACCACGTTCTGGAAAACCCCGGCTGAAGCTGTCTCTGGCGCCCCGGCCGACTGCAAAGCCAAGGCCGTTGCTCTCTACGAGAAGATGCGCGAAAACGGCGCGACCAATATTCGCCTCGTGATTGGCAAACGGACAGCGACCAGCCGGCAGACGCACGCCTGGCTGGCTTGGGATACCGAGAGCGGCAGCTACGTTCTCGATCCGACCTTCAATTGGGCTGCCTGCACGTCCGCGCAAGCTGGAAAGCGGAATTACCAGCCGCTGTATGCGTACGCGGGGGGCAAGAAATACCGGGCCGCATCTGCGCTCGTCGCTCAAAACTAATTTTCTGGAGTAGCCAAACACGACGGAGCGATCCTCCCCAAGGGTCGCTCTCGTTGTTTTTAAAGATGAATAAACCTTGGCCCTGGGATTGCGCTCGCGCCGCGGTCGGTGAATCGTGCTCCGCTTCCCGAGTTAATGAAAGCGATCCTTGCTCTGTTTTCGCTCCTGGCGCTTTCTTCCTGCGCCACAATCGACCGGCAGAGTAAATCGCAATTGGTTGGTGACTGGCGGTATTCCGACCAGAACCAAAGCTGCCATTATTCGTTCAGGCCGGATGGCTCGTTTTCGGGCGAGGTCATGCGCCGCAAAAAGCTCGTTTTGAAATTCACCGGACGATGGAAAACCGAAGGTAGCGCGGTGAATTATGTCTATCTCACCGAAGCATTCGGCCGCATTCCGCGAGGGACGACAGATCGGGACGAGTTGCTCGAAGTGAAGAAAGGTTCTTTCCTTATCCAAGCAGCGAATGGCGACCGCCGGCGTTACCTGCGGGTCGATAGGGCCGCGCCGCGTGGGGGCACGGGAAAACCTTGCCTTATCCCGATCTTGCGAAGATAAAGCTTCCCAATAAAGCAGGTTTGGTGCTATAACCACACCAATGGCCATAATTCTTCGTAATCCCGACCCTATCCGGATGCCTCGCGTGAAACTTTTTTTCCGCCGTTTTTTTGGCCTCGCCGCAGCTGTCTTTCTCCTGCTCAGTTCTTCCGCTTGTCGCCAGCGCGTTATGCTCAATCCGGGGGAAGATGACCTGGTAGTCCTGAATGGCTGTGTGGTTTCGGCCTGCAATTATTTGGCGGTGATGAAGACCCAGCACGCCTTGGACAAGAATTTTTGGGCGAAAATTCTCCTTGTCCGTTTTGAGAATCACCCGGCCGGCCACGCCTACTGCGTCTGGGAAACTGAAGGCAACGTATATGGCTACGACCGCAATTCCGGTGCGTTTCCGATCCCGGTTTACACGCGCGACCCGCGAGCGATTGCCATTGTCCTGGCGAAGGAGCTGTCCCGAATTCTCAATGAACCGCTCGCGGTCAGTCAGGCCGAGTTCGTGAACTCGAGCGAAGCCGAGCTTTACACGTACACCGCGCTCGAACAGGCGGCACCGTCATCGCCGATGGCCGCGTTTGTGCAAGTGCCTTCGCTCACGAAACCCTGACGATTTCGGCTAAAAAAAAAGCGCGATCATTTCTGATCGCGCCGCGAACGCCAAAGGAACGTAACGTAACTTTATATTGTAGTGAGTGACTTCCTGGCTCGCGTGAATGTTTAAAGCAACGGCCGTGCCGCGAACCACGCGTTAAGTCCGTGGAACTCTCGCGCCACCGATAATCAGCGGCTATTTGCGGGCCGGCTCGCGATAATTGGGTGTGGCTCGACCGCTCTCGAATGCCGATCTCGCGGAATTGCTGGCGCGAAAAGGCGAAACCAGCTCGGGGATTCTCGTTCGCGCTTTCCGACGAGCAGCGCGCAGCGCTTTTCTGTGGCCTGAACTCGCCTCCGACGTTTTAGCTGCCGGCCGTCCGCTCACCGAACTTCACGGCGTCGGGCCTTTCATTTCCAAACAGCTTCAGGCTTGGATCGAAAAGCCGCCACGTGAGGAAACCAAGCCACCGGCGATCCGACGCGATTTTCTTACGCGAGCAGGCGCGCGGGTTAGTCTCGTGGCGAACCCGGAATGGTCGAAGCGATTGCGCGGCGATTTGCAAATGCACACCGTTTGGAGTGACGGCAGTGCGGGTGTTGCCGAGATGGCTGCAGCTGCGCACGAACGCGGTTACGAGTACATTGCAATCACCGATCATTCGAAGGGTTTGAAAATTGCCGGCGGCATCGACGAAAAAGCGCTGGCCAAGCAAGCACGCGAGATCGCAGCCGTGAACAAGGCGTCACGCGGATCAGGAGTAACAGTCCTGCGTTCGATCGAGATGAATTTGAATCCGCGGGGCGAAGGCGACATGGACCCGAAAGCGCTTGCTCGGCTGGATATCGTTCTGGGCGCGTTCCATTCGGCGTTGCGAACGAAGGCAGATCAGACGTCGCGTTATCTTGCCGCGCTCCAGAATCCCGACATCCAGATTCTAGGGCACCCGCGCGGTCGAATTTACAATTTTCGAATGGGATTGAAGGCCGACTGGCCCCGCGTCTTTGCTCAAGCCGCGAAACTCGACAAGGCCGTGGAGATCGACAGTTATCCGGACCGGCAGGATCTGAATCTCGCGTTGCTCAAGATTGCCCGGAAAAACGGCGTCCGAATTTCGTTAGGCACGGACTCGCATCACGCCCATCAGTTGGAATTCATCGAACTGGGTCTGGCCGCCGCCTTCAAAGCGCACATACCGCCCGATCGCATTTTGAATTTCATGGACCTTGCCGGTTTGCGGGCGTGGATTGCGAAGCTGCGGGCACGTCGCCGCTGAATTATTTTTTCTTCTCCGCGTTCCAAGTCTTTTTGAAAAATTTCTCGCGGCCCGACCCGGCGTGATAAGCCTCGTAATCGGCCGGCTTTTTCAGGTAATATTTCTGGTGATAATCCTCAGCGGGATAGAACGGCGTCGCCGGCAGAATTTCGGTCACGATCGGCTTTGAAAACTTTCCTGATTTGCCGAGCTTTTCCTTGGAGTTCTCGGCTATTTTTTTCTCTTCATCGCTTCCGTAATAAACCGCCGCAATATAATTTGGGCCGATATCGTAAAACTGTCCGTCGGCCTGCGTCGGATCGATATTTCGCCAGAAAATGTCGAGGAGTTGATCATAGGAAATCTGCGCCGGGTCATAAGTCACTTCGAGCGCTTCCCGGTGCTTCGTACGATGCGAAGAAACTTTTTCGTAGGTCGCGTCCTCGGCGCTGCCGCCGGTATAACCGACGACAGTTTTGACAACTCCTTTGGCCTTATCGTAAGGCGTTTGAATGCACCAAAAGCAACCGCCGGCGAAAATCGCTTTTTTGGTATTCGCGGGTGCCGGTTCCTCCGCCCGCGCCGCGATAGTGGCGACAGCCAAAAGCGAAACGATAAATCTGGTGATCATTTGACGTGTCCTCCGATTCTGCCTCAACCATAGCAAACGAGATCGAGCTCGTCCCGGCGAATTGTTTTGAGCCTCTCGATCTGCCGGCGGTTTTCGGTCGCATCGCTCCGCTTGAAGTTGATCTAGGCTGCGGCGACGGCTCATTCCTCACTGCTTTGGCGGCACAAAATCCGGACAATGATTTTCTGGGGATCGAACGCCTGGTCGGACGCGTTCGCAGTGCCTGTCGGAAAATCGAGCGTGCCGGCCTAACAAATGCACGGGTGACGCGCTTCGAAATTTCGTATGCCGTCGAGTATTTGCTGTCGCCAGGTTCGGTCACCGCTTTTTATCTTTTGTTTCCCGATCCCTGGCCGAAACGCCGGCACGCATCGCGCCGTCTCGTCACGAAAGATTTCCTCGCATCGCTCTGTCGCGCTCTCGTTCCGAACGGAACCGTCCGAATCGCGACCGATGAGATTGAGTATTTTCAACGTATCACGCGCCTCGTTTCCGAGTCCCGATTGTTCGCGGCGACAACGGACGCGGTGCAAACGGCTGTCATGACCAAGTTCGAACGACGGTTTCGCGAGCGAGGTCTCGCGATTCACCGGTTAGAGTTGCGAAAAGTCTCGCCGGTTACGTAGCTCGTCGCTTCCCATCGATCGCAGAACAACCTGGCCTGAACCGCTCCGCTCTCGTCTTGTCGGAACAGTTGAATTCCACGGACGCGGACCTCGTCGATCCATTCCGGCTTCAATCGCTCGCTGTCGGGAAAATCGCGCGACGTCGCGATGATCGCCTGCGGCCGGACGCAATCGAGAAAAGCCGGTGTCCCGGACACGCCGTTGTGGTGCTGTCCTTTGATCAGAAGATCGCTGCGAAGATCGGAATAGTTTTGCAGGAGAAAATTCTCTGTCGCTTCGCCACTGTCGGACATCAAAAGGACGCGCCGCCTTCCCGCCACCAACACCTCGATGACGAGCGCTTGATCGTCCGCCCGATCGCCTTGAAAATTTTCTGGCGGGAACAGAACGCGCAGCGTAATGGTTCGTGAAATCTTGAATTCATCGCCTGCGCGGCAAAATCGCGGTGCGCGTTTTTGAGTTCTCAAGAGCTCAAGAAATTTCCGGTGTAACAACGAGCGATCCGCCGCCGCCGTATCCATTAATTGTTTCGGTTCAAAATCGGCAAGCAAGAGGCCGGCGCCTCCGATGTGGGCGGCATCGCCGTGCGTGAGGACCAAGCCATCGAGCCGATTCACTCCGCGGGCGCGAAGGTATGGATACACGACGCGTTCGTAATCGCGTGCCGGTCCGGCATCAACGAGCCAATCACGGCCATCCGCGCAAAGATGCACGGCCGCGCCCGAACGCAGATCGAGCGCGTTGATTTCCAACATGGCGCCGCTCGGCCAGTGCGGATGTTCGACATAGAAATGGCCACCAGGAAGCAGCGCGAAGAAATGCACCGCGGCGAGAATCAATTTCGTCAGCGCCCAGTTCGCGTTGTTGAAAACGACAGAAAGCCAGGAAGAAAACGGCGCCGTGACCAGCGAGAGCAACGCGCCGGCGAGAACGAAGAACGCGATCGGCACCACGACCAGGTTCGCTACGAGCGAAATGAGCGTGACCAGATGGTAATACCAAAACATTAGCGGCAGCGAACCGATCCACGCCGCGAATGACACCGACGCAGCCCGCGCGATCCAGGTCAGCGTTTTGTTCAACGCTCGGTGCCGCGCTGTGAAGAGACTCCGCGGCAAGAACGGATCGGTCGCGAAGCGGTGCTGCAGAAACTGAAACGTCGGTTCGTGAAGAAGGAGGATCGCGCCGACGACACAGAACGAAAGTTGAAAGCCGACCGCGAACAATTCGTTCGTGTCCCAGCAGAGAATCAGTGTCGCCGCAGCGGCGAGGCTGTTAAACGCGAACGCTTTTCGCTCCACAATAAATCCGCCGAGCAACACCGCGCTCATTACCGCCGCGCGCACGCTGGACGTATGCAGTCCCGTGATTGCTGCGTAAAACAGCAGCGCCGGTATGATGAGCATCGTTGCCCATTTTCGCGGCAGGCGCGCGACGGTCGCCAGAATCCAGAGGAGCCTCGCGACGATTCCGACGTGCAAGCCCGCGACCGCGAACAAATGAAGCGTCCCGGTTTGCTGAAATGGTTCCTCGATGTCTTCCGAGGTTTGATGACGGAGCCCGAGGACCATGCCGTTGATCGCGCCAGTGACGTCGGGCGAATTCTCCAGTCCGCGACAAATCGTGGCTCCCATCCACGCGCGCGACTTTTGCGCCGCACGCAGGATTCGATTGCCGCCGCCGTGATTAAGGACGACGCCGTTTTCCGGATAGCGCAGGATCAGGGCACGATGGACGTCCTCGCGCGCGAGATAAGCGCGCATGTCGAACTCGCCCGGATTGCGCGGTCCATCGACCGATTGGGCGGTGCCGAAGAGTTTGACCTCGTCACCGAACTCGACGTCGTGCCGCCACCGCACGAACAACTTCGCGCGGCACCTGGACGTTTCGCCATCGATCTCGATCGATTCCCCCTGCACAAGAAACGATGCCGAGCCGCGCTCGGAAATTTTCGGTTCGGTAATTACCGCGCCGCGCACTGTTACCGGCCGCGGTTCGTTTCCGAGCGTGCGAACCAATTGAATCCCTGGCGAATCGATCGTTCGCTCGCCGTGCAAAAAGAAAAATCCAATCGCGACCAGCGCGTAAACGACCAACGATCGGCGCGAAAACCACGCGGCAATGGCAACCGCTGCAAGAATTGCAGCCACGACTATTGACTGATTCGGCCAATGATCGGCCGCCAAAATCCCGACCATCGCCGAAATGGCGAGGCCGAGGAACGGCTGGCGTGGAAGCGCGGTCGGCAGTTTCATGTTCCGGGGGGGAGCGCGTCAATTCATGCCGTCCGCGCCCGCGAAAGCCTTTGATTCACCTCTGCCAGCTTATATGCTTGGGCCAGCGTGCCGATTCCTTTTTCGAAAAAAAGCCGGAGGAATATCGTTCGCCAGGCCAAGGAGGACGGCGCCGAAAACAAACGTTCGACTCGCGTTCGCCTCATTCCGAGCGCGGACTGGCACAAGCGCAATTTTCTCACCGAAGTCCTTATTCCGTCGCTTTTCACCAAGCGCTCCGGCGATCGCGCGCGGCCGCATTTCCCGAAAATCCGCAAAGGCGAAGTC